>NZ_JBQFSY010000002.1:0-442119 GCF_056538305.1 Ruegeria sp. BG9 | reverse complement strand
AGCCAAAAACCAGACCGTTGCGCCAATCCCTCAGCGCGCCCGCCTAAAACTCAACCTCAGATGCCCCCAGTCTATCCTGAGCGTCCCCGCCACCTCAGCAGCGCCCCAGCGCCTCAGCAGCGCCGGTGAAGGGGGTTCTAAGGTTTACCCCACAAAGCCGCAAGCGGAAAAAGCAAAAAAGTGGAGAAAAGTTTGAAATCTCCATTTTACAACATAAAAACAAAAACTTAATGGATGCAATTACCGCGCAGGCACACCCAATCACCGCTCCAACTACCCGGAATCACTGCCACCAGATCATTGTCCACACAGTTACCCACAGACTCGGTCAAAGCTCACGCGGAATCGGCCTGCCTCAGCCGGGTCAGCAGGCCCGGTATCGGCAGACGCGCGAGCAGCAGCCCTATGATCGCGGCGAGATAGAGAAGTGGCTCCAGCTGGAAACCCTTCGCCAACATCACATAGTGGATACCGCCAAGCAGAACGGCCGGATAGACCAGTTTGTGCAGCTTGCGCCAGCGCGGGCCAAGTTTGCGTACTGACCAATTGTTCGATGTCACGGCCAAAGGCAGCAGCAGAATGAACCCGGTCATGCCGACAGTTATATAAGGACGCTTGAGGATATCAGCCCAAATCTGGCCAAGCAGCTGAACGTCCAGCACCAGCCAGACCAGCAGGTGCAGCGCAACATAGGCAAAAGCCAGCACGCCGATCGCTCGACGGAACTTCACAAGGCTCAAGCCAAGATGCTGGCGTAGCGGGGTTACCGCCAGACCAAGAATGAGCAGTTGCAGGGCCAGCTCCCCCAACTTATGTTCGAGCGCTGTGATCGGCTCGACCCCGAGCCCCCCTGTGAGCGCAAGATACAGGAACCAAGGGGCCGGAAGGGCCCCAGCCAGATAGACCGCCCAAACGGGGATCTTGCGTATGGCCTGGTTCACTGCTTGCATGGCTCAATAGTATTCCTTGAGGTCCATACCTTCATACAGGCTGGCGACCTCTTGTTCATAGCCATTGAACATGAGGGTCGGGATACGCTTGGCAAACAGACCGCCGCCGATCTGGCGCTCGGACGCCTGCGACCAACGCGGATGGTCCACATTCGGGTTCACGTTACTATAGAAGCCATACTCGCGCGGTGCGGACATGTTCCAGCTGGTGGGCGGCTCATCCTCGGTCAGAGTGATCTTCACGATCGACTTGATCGACTTGAACCCGTATTTCCACGGCACCACCAACCGCAGCGGAGCGCCGTTCTGGTTGGGGATCGGACGGTCATAGATGCCTGTCGCCATGATGGTCAGCGGGTGCATCGCCTCATCCAGACGCAGACCCTCGCGGTAGGGCCATTCCAGAATCGGGAAGCGCGTGCCGGGCATCTCATCGGGACGGTAGGCCGTTTCAAAGGCCACATACTTCGCGCCCTCCTGCACACCCGCCATATTCAACAGGTCGGCCAGTTCGAACCCGTTCCACGGAATCACCATCGACCAGGCCTCGACACAGCGGAAGCGGTAGATGCGTTCTTCGACTGTCATCTCGGAAATGATGTCCTTGAAGTCATATGTTCCGGGGCGATCCACCAGACCGTCGATCTCAATGCTCCAGGGTTCGGTCACGAGGGTATGGGCATACTTGGCCGGGTCGTCCTTGCCAGTGCCAAACTCGTAAAAGTTATTGTAGCTGGTGATCTCTTCCCAGGTGTTCGGCTCCAGCGCCTCTTGCGCCGCAGCGGGGCGGGCCATCGCGGTCAGCCCGACACCTGCCAGCCCGGACATAACCTGCCGCCGGTTCAGAAACGCCGCCCTTGGGGTGACGTCGGCATGTGTCAAAGTGTTGGTCCAGCGATGCGCCATTTGGGTCTCCGTATTGAATCCGCCTCAGGGTGAGGTAGTCCGCTGATAGCACAGAGCCAAGGAAACAGGCGTCACGATTGAGCGAACAGACTGTAACGCAACTGCGTCAGCCCGCGACTAATGCGTTTTGGGCGGCTGGTTCTAACAGTCTCAATTAGGTATGCGGGAATCATCCAATAGTTGATCAGAGTTGATCCCGTGCTCGTATTTCAGGCCTTTCCTTTTTCGCTGTCCGTTTTGTGGCGCTATATCATTGTCTTTCCCGTCCTGCTGGTCGCGCTTATCGTCTACGGGTTGATAGGCGGGATACTGAGCGCGCTGATCGGGCTGCTCATTCCGGGACTGTCGGTTTTGATTTCGTTTTTTGTAGGCGCATCCTCAGGCGTCATCCCGATGTTGGTCGGCAGCCGTTTGGGCCTGCAAGCCTGCGAGGTTTCTCCGAGTAACAGTTACCGCAAGTTTGTCTTTCCGGCGGTTATCTACGGCGCCGTCGAAGCCATTGGGATCAGTGTGGCCGCCGCGCTAATCGCCGCGCTCTCCATCGGTGCCGTCAGCGTAGGGGGCGGCGTTCCCGAGGACCCGGCCGCGTTCTTCGCGACCCTGTCGCCCGTGCATATCCTGATGTTCTCGGGTGTTGTGATCCTGCTCTTTGCAGCGATCTGCGCGCTAAGGGCCGGGTTTCTGGTGCCAATTGCCGCGGCCTCGATCGGGCGGGACCCCAATGGCCGCCCTTATACCCCATTCAACCATTTCGGTGCTTTCTTTCTGCAGCTTTTCGCCGTGGTGGCGATCAGCTTTGTCGGTGCTATCTTTTTCTTTGCTCTGTTTATCGTTGGACTTACCGCAATCTACGGTCCGAGCACACTGGTCAACGACGTTCAATTGATCGGCGAGATGACGGCCGGGACAGCCCCGTTTTCCGTCACTGCGCCGATGATCGCAACTGTCGTGGCCTATATCCTCCTTGCCAGCTGGGCCTTCAGCTATCAATGCGCAGGCGGGGTTCTGGCTTATCTGCGCCTCAGCGGTGGTGCCGCGCGCAAGACCCCAAGCACCGAGACATTGATTCAACCCACGCCGCAGCCCACGACCAGCTCAGGCCCCAAAATGAGTTCGGAAGAGCTGCGCGCCCTGCGTAAAAGCCGTGAGTTCCGCTAGGACGCCCCGTACGCCACAACAGACAGCACCCTTTACACAGAAGGGGTCAGCGCGGCACTCTACTTGACAGGTGGTACGGTCCGCGACACCGGTCGCCCGACCCTGCCACCCATCAGGGAGGATACCGTATGTGTGATATCTGCGTAGTGAATGCCGTCAAAGACAAGATGCTGTCCCGTCGGAGCTTCTTCAGGGCCGCCGCAGCCACTGGCGTGGCAGCCGCCGCAACAGGCGCGCGTGCTCCGGCGGCCTTGGCCGCAGGGCATGGCGGGGTCGAGGACATGACCCACACCCTCAGCCCCGAGTTTCCGACATGGGGAGGAGAACCCGGCGTCTCCGCCGAACAGGCGTTCAACTTTGCGGATCACGGGTTCAACCTGTTCAACCTGTCGATCAACGAACATACTGGCACCCATATCGATGCGCCCCTGCATTTCTCGGCCGACGGAACCTCAGTCGATGAGATTCCAGTGACAGATCTGGTTGCGCCGCTCTGCGTCGTGGATATCGCCGCCCGCGCCGCCGAAGATGCCGATACTCGCGTGACGCCCGATGACCTCAAGGCATGGATCGCGGCGAACGGAGACATCCCCGACGGCGCCTGTGTCGCCATGCATTCCGGCTGGGGTGGAAAAACGGCGACCGACGAGTTTCGCAATTTCGACGGAGAAGCGCAGCACTATCCCGGCTTCCACGTCGAGGCCGCCCAGATGCTGATGGAGGAAACCGGCGCGCGATCCTTGGCGGTCGACACGCTGTCGCTGGATCACGGCATGTCCGCCGATTTCGCCACCCACTACGCCTGGCTGCCCACCGGCCGGTTCGGGATCGAGTGTCTGGCCAATCTCGACCGCGTCCCAGCCGCCGGGGCCACCCTGGTGATAGGAGCGCCCAAACACAAGGGCGGCACCGGAGGCCCCGCCCGGATTTTCGCGTTGATCTAGAGGCATCTAAACGCAGAGACTTGTTCGACCTTCTCTTGTAAGCCGGGTGGATCTGCATCATCGTCCAAAATCCACCCGGTTCCTTGAGAAGACGCAAAACCAATGATCACAAGTCAACAAATGATGGATGCAACGGCCCTGCCCCCCGTGGCCGAACTCTGCTTTGATGCTTTTTCCGAACAGGATCTTGTGAACCTGATCATGCAAAGATCCAGGATTATTTTCGACCAACCTCGCTCTGGTAGAATAACCAAGGCATGGAGCGCCGGAAACACTGACCCCGCTCTATCGCTGGTCGAAAAACACGGTATCGAGTTGGCCAAACGAGCCGCTGCTGTCATTTATCTTGAATACCTGCAGATCCGAGACACGATCCAGGACCTGAATCCACGATCTGTCGCCGACATCGGGTGCGGCTACGCCATGTTTGATCTGTTTTTGTGGAAAGATCGCCAATGCAGCCTGAACCTCATTGATCTAGAAACCTCTGAGGAAAGGCATTTCGGTTATCAGGAAAAGGGAGCAGCCTATTCGAGCTTGTCTGTCGCTCATTCGTTTTTGACACAAAATGGCGTCGACAGTAGCGACATAACTTGCTTGAATCCCAGAACAGACGATCTGGGCGAGGTTGGAACGATCGACCTTGCCATGAGTTTCATCTCCTGCGGCTTTCACTATCCGGTAAAAACCTACGAGACGTTCTTCAAGACCGCCGTCAAACCGAACGGTGCCATAATTCTTGACCTGAGACCGCGTCAATCAAGAGAGGGCAGGCGAATCCTCAAAGAACTTGGATCAGTTTCTAGCCTTATTGACACTGAAACAGGTGGTACGGATCGGGTGCTGGTCAGAAAACAGTAGCAGATTGCCAATCTTTTGCTCATCTGCGTGACTATGAGTAGATCCGCGAACCTTTTGTTTTACGGTCCAGATTGAACGGTTTGGAACTCAACACCTTAAAGTGGCGACCCGCCGCGTTTGGCGGGTCGCCTTTCACTCAACGTATTTAATGCACTACGGCATCATCCGGGCGGGGCCGGTCGGAGGTGCCCAGCCGATCGCCGATGATCAGGCCTTCAGCGCCAGCGGTGACGGGGACGGTCTCGCCATCCTTGATCTCACCGGCCAGCAGTGCCTCGGCCAAGGGGTTCTGCAACGCACGCTGGATCACGCGCTTCAGTGGGCGCGCACCGAAGACCGGGTCATACCCTTCATCGGCCAGCCACTGTTTTGCGCCCTCGTCCAGAACCAGCTCGATCTTTCGAGCGGCCAGACGTTTTTGCAGACGTGCCATCTGGATATCGACGATACCATCCATATCGGCCCGCTTGAGCCTGTCAAAGATGATCGTTTCATCGAGTCGGTTCAGGAATTCCGGCCGGAAATGTGCCCGGACCGCGTCCATCACGTCGCGCCGCGCCTGCGCGCTGTCTGCACCTTCGGGCAACTGGCTGAGCGCCTGAGACCCGAGGTTCGACGTCAGGATGATCAGCGTCTGCTTGAAGTCTACGGTACGGCCCTGACCGTCAGTCAGTACGCCATCATCGAGAACCTGCAACAGCACGTTGAACACATCCGGGTGCGCCTTTTCAACCTCATCGAACAGCACGACCTGATAGGGTCTGCGCCGCACGGCTTCGGTCAGCACACCGCCTTCGTCATACCCGACATAGCCGGGAGGGGCACCAATCAGACGAGCGACCGCGTGTTTCTCCATGAATTCGGACATGTCGATGCGCACCATCGCATTGTCGTCATCGAACAGGAAGTTCGCCACGGCCTTGGTCAGTTCGGTCTTACCCACACCGGTCGGGCCTAGGAACAGGAACGAGCCCAGCGGGCGGTTCTCGTCATTCAGACCCGCACGCGCTCGGCGAACGGCGTTGGACACGGCGGTCACGGCGGCATCCTGGCCGATCACACGGGAATGCAGATCGTCTTCCATCCGCAGCAGCTTCTCGCGCTCCCCTTCCAGCATCTTGGCGGTTGGAATACCGGTCCAGCGTTCGACCACGGATGCGATCTGTTCCGGGCGCACCGTTTCCTCGGCCATCATGGCGTTGCTTTCGGCGTTTTCGGCCTCGGTCAGCTTTTTCTCAAGCTCGGGGATGATGCCGTAGGACAGCTCACCGGCCTTTGCCAGATTGCCTTCGCGTTTGGCGATTTCCAGATCAGCCCGCGCCTTGTCGAGCTGTTCTTTCAGATCACGCGCACCCGCGAGCTTGTCACGTTCGGCCTGCCACTGGGCGGTCATCTCGGCGGATTGCTCCTGCAGATCAGCCAGATCCTTTTGCAAGGTTTCCAGACGATCCTTCGAGGCCGCGTCGTCTTCCAGTTTCAGCGCCTCTTCCTCGATCTGCATCTGCAGGATCTGGCGATCCAACTGATCGAGCTCTTCCGGCTTGGAGTCCACCTCCATCCGCAACCGCGACGCCGCCTCATCGACAAGGTCAATGGCCTTGTCGGGCAGGAACCGGTCGGTGATATAACGATGCGACAAGGTCGCCGCCGACACCAATGCGGAATCCGAAATACGCACACCGTGGTGCAGCTCGTACTTTTCCTTGATGCCTCGCAGTATGCTGATCGTGTCCTCGACGGTCGGTTCGGTGACCATCACGGGCTGGAACCGGCGCGCAAGGGCCGCGTCTTTTTCCACGTACTTGCGATACTCATCCAACGTGGTCGCGCCGATACAATGCAGCTCACCCCGAGCAAGCGCAGGCTTGATCAGATTGGCGGCATCCATCGCGCCGTCAGATTTGCCGGCACCGACCAGCGTGTGCATCTCGTCGATGAAAAGGATGATCTCACCAGCGGCCTCGGTCACTTCGGTCAGCACCGCCTTGAGGCGCTCTTCGAACTCACCGCGATACTTCGCACCAGCAATCAGCGCGCCCATGTCAAGCGCCAGCAGCTTCTTTTCTTTCAGCGATTCCGGCACGTCACCGTTGATGATGCGCAGGGCCATACCCTCGGCAATCGCGGTTTTACCAACGCCGGGTTCCCCGATCAGAACAGGGTTGTTCTTGGTACGGCGCGACAGAACCTGCATCGAGCGGCGAATTTCCTCATCCCGCCCGATGATCGGATCGATCTTACCCTCGGCCGCGGCCTCGGTCAGATCGCGCGCATATTTCTTGAGCGCGTCATAGCCCTCTTCCGCCGACGCGGTGTCCGCGGTGCGACCCTTACGGATATCATTGATGGCTTCGTTCAGTTTCTGAGCAGAAACGGCCCCGGCTTCCAAAGCGTCCTTGGCTTTGGATTTGACCATGCAGAGCGCCATCAGCACCCGTTCCACGGGCACAAAGCTATCGCCCGCCTTGGTGGCAATCTTCTCGGCCTCGTCCAAAACCTTGGCGGTCTGGCCATCCATGTAAATCTGGCTCGCGTCGCCGCTGACCTGCGGGATTTTCCCCATCGCAACGTCCAGCGCTTCAACCACGCGGTTCGGCGCTCCGCCCGCGCGGGTGATCAGGTTGCTCGCCAGCCCCTGATCGTCATCCATCAATGCCTTTAGTATGTGTGTGGGCTCCAACCTCTGGTGCCCCTCGCGCAACGCAATGGTCTGCGCGCCCTGCACGAATCCCCGTGCCCGCTCGGTGAACTTGTTCAAGTCCATAGCATTCTCCTTTTCTCAAGCGCCCCGTTTTGATGCGCCCGCTTGGCGGCACGCGTCGATTGAGGCCTCACATTCAATTTGGGTAATGTCGGCGTGTATTCAAGATTGTCTTGGCAGAATAACATGATGCATGCTGGGAACCTGAATGATCTCGGTCAATTGCGAAAAAAACCGTCTTAGGAGCGCGCCTCTATGATCTCAGCCACCGCGCTACGCAGCTGCATTGCAGAACAATGGTCGCCCACCATTGGCGACCCAAGCGTGATCGGTTGGCTCACGGTTGCCGCATACGGTTTCGCCGCACTGCTATGCCTGCGCGCAAGGCGAAATTCCCACGTCCGATGGTTCTGGCTGATCCTCGCGCTGCTGTTGTTTGCTTTGATGATCAACAAACAACTGGATCTGCAATCCGCGCTTACGGCCAGCGCCCGCTGTCTGTCGCAGATGCAAGGCTGGTACGAGGATCGCAAGTCTGTCCAGATCGGCTTTATCATTGTTGTCGTGTTCAGCGGCTTCTGGGTCTCACTTGTCAGCCTCTGGTTCCTTCGTAAACACTTGCGAGAGGTCGGCATCGCCCTGATCGGCTTTGTCACTCTTATCTGCTTTGTGATGATCCGCGCCGCCGGGTTTCACAACTTCGATGCGTTTTTGGGTGCCGAGATCATGTCGATCCGAATGAACTGGCTTCTGGAACTATCCGGAATCGCCCTGATTGCGGCGAATGCAGCATGGGTGGGCAGACGCCGTCAGCCGCGCGGAATGGAGTATACCGAATAGCCGCCGGTTTGCGCCACCGGCTCTAACGTATATGTCTCGACCAAGGATTGTTCGGCGCTGCTGCCGGTCGGGCACGAGACAAGATCGGCGGTGTGATCCAGAAATTCGACGGTAAAGGCGCTCTCACCTGTAAGCTGGCACCAATCATCCTCGGATCGGTAGCCGCGGACCAGAGGCAGGTTGTCATTGGTCGGCGCGGGCGCCGCGCCTGTGTCAGATGTGCCTGAGGCGGGTTCATCGCAGGCGCCCATCATCAGCGCCACTCCCAGCAAGGCAAGCTTTCTCATCTTCTGTCCCTTCATGTGAGCTATTGATCGATTTGAGCCACTGTAACACAGATCATCCTCTTTCGATTGGACGGACCCGCATGGACAGTTGCGCCCGAACCCGCTAGGAGGCAGACGTTTGCCAGCAAGGAGACCCAACATGTCCGATGACCGCCTGATCGTAGCCCTTGACGTCCCGAACGCTCTGCAAGGTTTGGCGATGGCCGAACGGCTGGGTGATGCGGTGTCGTTCTACAAGATCGGGCTGGGAATGCTGACGGGCGGCGGTCTGGCTCTGGCCAATGAACTGAAACAGGACCATGGCAAGCGCATCTTTCTGGACATGAAGCTGTTCGACATCAGCAACACGGTGGAAAACGCGGTGCGTGGTCTGGCGCAGTTCGATCTTGATTTCCTGACCGTTCATGGCGACCCGCATGTGGTACGCGCGGCGAAAGAAGGTGCATCCGGCAAAGACCTGAAGATCCTTGCAGTAACTATCCTCACCTCGCTCAACCGCGATGATTTGGATGCCAGCCTGTTGAAGGCAGGCGATGTGCAGGATCTGGTGGTTGAGCGCGCGACCAAAGCGCTGGAGGCCGGAGCCGACGGTGTGATCGCCAGCCCGCAAGAGGCCGCGCTGATCCGCGCCCTGCCCCAGGCCGAGGGCCGCTTGATCGTGACACCGGGCGTGCGCCCTGCCGGGGCTGCTCTGGGCGATCAAAAACGCGTCGCAACGCCGGCCAGTGCGATCGGAGATGGGGCGGATCATATTGTTGTCGGGCGTCCTATCTATCAGGCGGAGGACCCGAAAGCCGCAGCCGAGGCCGTTCTGGCCGAGTTAAAATCATTGACACGCCACTGATCGCGGACGGGCATTCAACGCCTCAGACCTCCGAAACAGCAGTGATATCTTTACCTTAGGTCAATAGAGGGAATGTTCCCCTGATTTCCCCCTGTGCCCGAAAACACACAAACCCGGCACAAGTTTTAGGGAATAACGCGGCCACCTATCTAAATATAGCGTTTTGAGCGATTCTGGGGCGGAGTTACTCCCCAACGAACTACCTCTTCCTGTGGTTCGTTACCTTCCCCCCGCCCCAAGCGGGGGGTTTTCTTGACAGTGCGACTCTCAGCTCAAACCACTAGATTTCTGAAGACTGTCCAAGCCTCTGTTGCGTTCACACGAAAGCCGATAGACACTATAGCTTCGAACACCCAGAGCCACCCTTTTCGGGTCGCGAAAAGTAGCCATGCCCACGATCTGCCGCGAATGCCTGACCAGTTTCCCGGACGCGCCGCGCTGCCCGTCCTGCGGTAGCCCGCGGCTGAAATCGCACCCTGAGCTGTTTGACCTTTCGATTGCGCACATGGATTGTGACGCGTTCTATGCCTCGGTTGAAAAGCGCGACAATCCTGAATTGGCGGACAAGGCAGTGATTGTGGGGGGCGGGAGACGCGGGGTCGTTTCGACCGCTTGCTACGTGGCGCGCATCCGGGGCGTGCGCTCGGCCATGCCGATGTTCAAAGCGCTGCAACTGTGTCCGGACGCTGTGGTGATCAAACCGCGCATGTCGGTCTACGCCGAGGTATCTCGTCAGATCCGCGCGATGATGGATGAGCTGACGCCCAAGGTCGAACCACTGTCGCTGGACGAGGCTTTCCTCGATCTGTCCGGCACCGAACGCCTGCATGGCGCGCCGCCTGCGGTGATGCTGGCGCGTTTGGTCAAGCGCATGAAGGATGAATTGGGGCTGACAGGCTCCATCGGTTTAAGCCACAACAAGTTTCTGGCCAAGGTCGCCTCGGACCTCGACAAGCCGCGCGGGTTTTCCGTGATCGGGAAGGCCGAAACGGCTGACTTCCTGCACGACAAACCTGTATGGCTGATCTGGGGCATCGGCCCGGCAGCGCAGGAATCGTTGGAGCGCGCGGGGATCCGTACCTTCTCGGACCTGCTGCGCTGGGATCAGGAGGCGCTGACCGCGCGGTTCGGATCGATGGGGTATCGCCTGTGGCATCTGGCACGCGGCCAGGACAAGCGCCGGGTCTCGGCCCACGAACCGATGAAATCGATCAGCAACGAAACCACGTTTTTCGAAGACACCTCCAACCTCGAGATTCTGGATGGGCATCTGTGGCGCATGGCGCTGAAGGTCTCGGACCGGGCCAAGGCCAAGGATCTGGCGGGTCGGGTGGTGACGCTGAAGCTGAAAAAGGCCAATCACAAGATCATCACGCGCCGCGTTTCGCTGCGCGATGCGACGCAAATCGCGGATCGCATCTACAGAACCGCTCGCGGGCTGTTCGATCAGGTGGGAGATAAGGGTCCCTATCGCCTGTTGGGATGCGGGCTGTCCGATCTGTGCCCAGCGGAGCAGGCAGACATCTCAGGCGACTTACTGGACCCTAACGCGACACGCAGGTCTCAGGCCGAACGCGCCACGGATGAGATTCGCAAACGGTTTGGAACCGATGCAATCGTTAAAGGCCGCGCGCTGCGGTGACGCCTATTCCGCCGCCAGCCGCTGCGGTTCGGAACCGATCTCGGCAATCTCCGCGATCACTTGCCGCAGTATCTTGGAGAACGCCATGAAATTGGCATTGGGCGAGATCGTGTCTTCGTTCATGTAGATCGAGCGGTCGATTTCAACCTGAATCGCGTGTTGCTGACGACCAGGGCGACCGTAGGTTTGGGTCACATAAGCCCCAGCAAAGGGCGCGTTCCGCGCGACGACCAATCCCGCCGAGGTAAAGGCAGCCTCAATTCGGTCCACGATCTCGGTTGATGCCGATGCACCGAAACGATCGCCCAGCACGATCTCGGGGCGTGTGTTGCGTGCGGTACTGGCCATGGCCACCGCCTCATGCGGCATCGAATGGCAATCGACCAGAATCGCCTGCCCGAATTTCGCATGTGACTCCGCCAGCAAGGTCTTGAGGCGGCTGTGATAGGGGCGCCAATAGGTGTCGATGCGCAGGCGCGCCTCATCCATGGTCAGTTTGCCACGATAAATCGCACGCCCATTTGCCACCACGCGGGGAATCACCCCAAGCCCCGAGGCCACGCGCGGATTGTGCCCTTGCCGTTTTGCGCCTTGAATCAGGGCTGGGTCCAGTTCATCCGCGCTGCGGTTGAGGTCCAAATAAGCCCGTGGCATTGCCGCCTTGATCAGCGGCGCCCCGAAATCCGAGGCCGAGGCAAAGAGCTGATCTACAAAGGCATCTTCCGAGGATCGAATCACATCAGACCCCAAAACCGAGCGCTTCAGAAACGCCTCTGGATAGTCACGGCCACTATGCGGCGATGAAAAAACAACGCATGAACTGCGGTTTTCGGGCATATCCAGAAAATAGGAAGGGTTCTTCATGGTCTCTCCGTGTTCAGGATTAACATAGACTGGAAAATAGTTCTTCCAAACCCCTTGAACCCATTTGCGACTCCTTTTATAGACCCCGCTACCGGCGCGGGTATCCGCGCCCCATTTCGTTATGGGGCAGGACACGCAAAGGGACGTGGGCGGTTAGCTCAGCGGTAGAGCACTTCGTTGACATCGAAGGGGTCACAAGTTCGATCCTTGTACCGCCCACCATCTATTCACTGCTTCGGCTTGCCGGGGCACCCGACAAACCCAGGCGCTGGCCACGTCTTTGATGAAGGCGCCGCAGATTGGAGACAGACCCATGAAGGTCAAGAACTCGCTCCGCTCGCTCAAGAACCGGCACCGCGATTGCCGTATTGTGCGTCGCAAAGGCCGCGTCTACGTGATCAACAAGACGCAGCGCAAGTTCAAAGCTCGCCAGGGCTAAGAACTGCACTTATATCCTCGAAAGAACCGCGCCTTTGGGTGCGGTTTTTTTTGTGCCTGTTGGCTTTGTTCACCGTCGCTGCCCAAAGCGCTCCATATGTCGCACGATTTTTGTCGGGTTTCGCTTGCAAACGATATCCAATGCGTTAATTGAGTGTTTAACTCGGGTTTACCCCGGTGGAATACTCAATGTTGGGAGCAATCATGTTTAAATCCACGACCTGTATCGCGGCTGGCCTTGCGGCCATGGTCGCCACGTCCGCAGCAGCAGAAGGCGAGCTGAACATCTACTCTTCGCGCCACTACGACACCGACGAGCGCCTTTATTCGGATTTCGAGGATGCAACCGGCATCACCATCAACCGAATCGAAGGCAAAGCAGACGAGCTGATCGCGCGTATGGAAGCCGAGGGTGTGAACTCCCCTGCTGATATTCTGCTGACCGTCGACACCTCGCGGCTTGCGCGCGCGAAGAACGCGGGCGTACTGCAGACAATTGACAGCGCCGTATTGGAAGAGCGTATCCCGTCGAACCTTCAGGACAGCGACAACCAGTGGTTCGGTTTCTCGCAGCGGGCGCGCATCATATTCTACAACAAGAACGCGGTCTCTGAGCCGCCGCAAACCTACGCTGATCTGGCAGACCCCAAATACAAAGGTCAGCTGTGCATCCGCTCCAGCACCAATGTCTATAACCAGACCCTGCTGGCTTCGATCATCGAAAACGCCGGATCCGATGCCGCCAAAACCTGGGCTGAGGGCGTAGTAGCCAACATGGCGCGTGACCCGCAAGGCGGTGACACCGACCAGCTGCGCGGAGTCGTTTCGGGTGAGTGTGACCTTGCCGTGTCCAACACCTACTACTTTGCCCGTGCGATCCGGAAAGACGTCGATGGCGTCTCGGCCGAGCGGGACGTGATCGGCTGGGTGTTCCCGGATCAGGACGGCAATGGCGCGCATGTGAACCTGTCGGGTGGCGGTGTAGCAGCCAATGCGCCGCACAAGGACAACGCCATCAAATTCCTTGAGTATCTGGCAAGCGATCAGGCGCAGCAGTATTTCTCGGCCGGCAACGACGAATATCCAACGGTCGAAAGTGTCGCGGTATCCGAGTCCGTGGCCGAGCTGGGCGATTTCAAAGCAGACGATGTTGATCTGTCGGCCGTCGCCAAGAACCTGCCCGAAGCGCAGAAAACCTTCAACGAGGTTGGCTGGAAGTAAGACGCCTCCAAACTCAAGAAGTACAAAGGGCGCGGTAAATTTCGCGCCCTTTTTATTTTGCAATATTATATTTCAGAGCTATTATTCTCACATACGGAAACTATTCTCACAATTGATCAATGCTGGATTCCCTCTCAAGCCGCCTTGCCATCCGCCTAAAGGAGCTGCGCCAAAGCCGTGGCTGGTCATTGGATCAGCTGGCGGACAACAGCGGCGTCAGCCGGGCAACCCTGTCGCGTATGGAAAAGGCTGGGGTCAGCCCGACGGCAGAAACACTCGGCCGACTTTGCGCCGCGTATGGTCTGCCCATGTCGCGTTTGCTGATGATGGTCGAGGACAGTTTCGACCCCAAGGTCCCGTTTGAACGGCAACCCGAATGGCGCGATCCGGAAACAGGGTTCACGCGCCGATCCGTCTCACCCCCTTCAACCGGGTTGAGCGGTGAGGTGCTGGAATGCCACCTGCCGCCGGATACGGTGGTTCGGTACGAAACGCCTCCGAAACCGGGGCAGGAACACCACCTGATCGTTCTGGATGGAAGCCTAACGCTCACCGTGGACGGCACCGCGCATGCGCTCGGTGGAGGTGACTGCCTGCGATACCATCTATCCGGCCCAACACAATTTGAAACCGGCGCCACCCGGGGCGCGCGCTACATGCTGGTGCTGATATGATCACACGACTGACCGATGCCACCTTCGACGCGGCGCTCAATGACCTGACCGAGATCCTGCATGGTTGCGTGCATGCGGGCGCGAGTATCGGGTTCATCTTGCCGTTCCAACACGCAGACGCCCAGCGCTATTGGGAGACTCGCGTTCGCCCTGAACTGCGCGCAGGGGCCTTGGACCTGTTTGTTGCGGAAAGCGGAGGGCGTATCCGTGGGACGGTACAGTTGATTCCGGCCTCAATGCCCAATCAGCCGCACCGCGCCGATGTCGCCAAGCTTTTGGTCCATCCCGATGCGCGACGCCAGGGCCTGGGGCGCAGCTTGATGAACGCGCTCTTCGCTCGCTCATCTGAGCTGGGCAGAACAACGCTTGTGCTCGATACGCGCAGCACCGACCCATCGCGGATTCTCTACCAAGGCCTTGGCTTTCAAACCGCAGGAGAGATTCCGAACTATTGCCGCAACCCGTTCGAACCCGCGCTGGAGCCGACAACCTTCATGTTCAAAGACCTCCCCCAAGCGCCAAAGCCATAGACCGGAGACGCACATTGAGTTGATCTGTCCAGGTCGTCAGGTTTTCGGACGGAAAGCAGGCGACCCTCGCGACAGATCAAGAGGGACTATTTGAACAGAGGCCATGGGTGCCTCGTATCAAGAAATGAGCGATCCTTGCATGTGTAACGCAGTCACCCCGCAGTTCACTTTTCGATCTTGGTGATCTTAGTGCCCTGAAGACCGGCGCCTGCCATAAGCCCTTCTTGCCCAAAGATGATTGGCACGATGTCGCCCTGCAGATCGTTTGTTCCCATCGATGCCGACCAGCCTTCGTCACCGCCAACGAGCGTGGGACCACTGCCGACCTCCCACCCATCGTTGTTCTGCATATAGGCAAGGGCGTCGGAGTTGAGGAAAAAGAGAGCGTAAGAGAAATGCTGAATGCCAGCCTGAAAACCATAGGACGCACCGGCAATATTGTAGTACCCGGTCGTGACGCCGTTTTCGCGCATCGCGCCTTCTCCAAACTGACCTCCAACCATCAGGCCACCTTTGGTGATCCTGGGAAAAACCAAAATTGCGACTGCTTTGTTGGACAGATCCGCCGCCTCAGGGGAACTCGCGAGAAGTTGCGCCAGTGCTGTATCTACACTGGCGTCGATCTCAGACGCACTCGCCCCGTCCGCCGCATGCAGTACGGTCTCGCCTGCCGATTCAGCGACATCCCCAACCTTTTTGGCCGCATCAGAAACCCCTTCTGTCACTTTGTCTAAGAAGTTCTGAGCGTTGGCAGTTGAACTGCTTGAAAGGTGGAAAAAAACCACCATCGCGATGAAAGCCAAAGGCATAAAGCGCAGCATTTCTTCCTCCTCTCGGTTTTGTTTTTTGCAGAAACGTACCTGAGACCCTTCGCAGTGAAAACCCGTTGGCTAGCATGTGGTACGAACGCTTGCTTCGCATGGCTTTGGTGTCCGAAACCGCCAGCCTTCGACCGATTGTTTTCACAAGTGAATTTTCGCGGCCAGCCTAGTTCAGATACCGGTTGCGGAGGGTTTCAATATCCGCGTCCGTCAACCCAAGTCCCTCACGCAGGTAGTCCTCCACCGAGCCGTAGCTAGCCTCAACGCTCTTGTAGAACTCATCAAGATAGGCCTCTCGCACCCCCAACGACGGCCAGACTGCTTCCGACGTCATATTTGTCCCTTCGGCCGCATTGACCTCGGCTGCGATCTGCTGGGCCTTGTTGTCCGCGTCCTTGAGCGTATTGCTCATCATGAAATCCGATTGGATCTCGTCTTTGGAAACACCAAGCGCTGTCAGTACGAGCGCGGTCGCGACACCGGTACGATCCTTGCCGCCCGAACAATGATACAGAACCGCCTCACCCTCGGGCTGGTCCAGCAACACGTCGAACAGATCTCGATACTCTTCGGTGTAGTTAGTTGCGATATAGCCAAAGGTCCCTAAGAACAAACCATCTGTTTTTGCTTCGGTTGCCGTGCCCGCCCTGATGCTGGCACGCATATCATCAATCATCTGGCTTTCATTCTCCATCACTGGGAAGTGATGGCGCGCAGGCCCCTCTCCTTCGGGCCATTGCGCGGGATGCGCCGTTGCCTCGGACGTTGTTCGCAAATCAACGATTGCGCTGACACCCATATCGTCCAGGCGCTGCATGCTGGTTGCGCTGATCTGGTCGATCTCACCGGATCTGATGAGCTGCCCTGCGCGTACGGTGCGACCGTCCTGTGTTTCCAGGCCACCCAGGTCGCGTGTATTCAAGACACCCTCTAGCGGGATGGCACGATCCTCGGTCGCGAGAACTGGATGAAAGGTACCGGCGACAAACAGCAGGGTCGCAGCACCGATAGATCTGAATAGTCTCATGTCTCTCTCCATTGCTGTGTCGAGCGGGACCGTGATCGACGCGCCCCGAAGGGCGCGCCGTTGAAGGCTATTCTTGCCAGCTCATGAACACCTCGCGGGCCTCTTGGCTTTCAGGCCGCAGGTTTTCGATGCCGCCATAGGGGATATCTTTGCCGATCTCGGAGTTTGGATACTTGGCGATCATTTTCTGATGGCGCTTGATCATATCCTGGAACGAGGCACCGGCCCAAAGAGAGTATCCAACCAGCGGGTGTTCTTCGCGGGGGTCGCGATAGACGTTATAGGTCGGCGCTGCGGCCCCGGGGGCGCCGGGCGCGGGTAGATGCATCTTGAATTCCTGCTTGACGACCGAACGCAGAACCGGCCCCTCGTAGACGTACACGTAGTCGCGGCGGCCATTGCCCTCACCCTCAAGAAGCAGGGCGGTCTGGTCGATACCGTCAATCACCCGGTCGCGCGGGATGAAATCCGTTGCACCTGCGATGCGGGCCATCGTCGTGTAGATATCCGAGACGTGAAAGATGTCACCGGCAGCACTGTCAGCTTCAATCACTCCGGGCCAGCGAATGAAGGCATCTGTGCGGACGCCGCCCTCAAGATGCTGGGTCTTGCCGCCGCGATAGATCAACTGGTTCAGGCCCGACGTCCCCTCGTAATGATACATCAACCCGTTATCCGCCATGATCATGACGATGGTGTTGTCGACCTCGCCGGTCTCATCCAGTTTGGCCAGCACCTCTCCGATCCAGCCGTCGAGCAGTTGCAGCTTGTCGGCATGGAAGCCGCCGTTCCGCGACAGCGCCTGATCCGGGTAGGCGAAGTTCAGCGGGTAGAGCGGCCAGTATTGCAGAAAAAACGGCTCATCCTGCGCGGCGACTTGTTCAAGCTGCTCCAGTGCCTGCGCCTGATAGCGTTCGTTCATCTGTTCGTACTTGGCCTGCGTCCATTCTTCGCCCGCTTCCATGTCAACTTCGCGCGCGGCGCCGCCTGCCTGTGCCTCGACACCGGTGACCAGACCATAGGGCTTGAACCGTTCATCCAGCAGAAACTGGTTGTTCTGCCCCGAGGAGTGATATCCCAGCATGTTGTTGGCCTCCATGGCCTCGCGGGTCATCAGGCTGAGTTGAACCTGCTGGTGCAGCGGAAAAACCGCGTAGTCAAAGCCCTGATTGTGCGGATAGGCTTCTTCGATATCGCCCTGATGCCACTTCCCTACATGCGACGTGTTGTAACCGGCCTGTTTCAGGATCTCCGGCAGGGTAACCTCGCTTGCGGGCAGTCCCTCGCCGACCAGGGCAACCTTAACCTCTTCCACTCCGGCCCGGATCGGGTGCCGACCGGTCAGCATGGCCGTGCGTGTTGGCGTGCAGGAGGGCTCCGTATACATGCGCATCAGCGACATGCCTTCACTGGCGAAGTCGTTGATATTGGGGGTCTCGATCCCCATCACATAGTTCATCTTGCGCTCGCCCATCTGGCCGAAGCTGATGTCGTCGATAAGAATATACAGAAAGTTCGGAGGCTTGCCGTCATTGGCCTCGCGGATCTCGGCCAACCTAGCCTCAATCTCAGCATCCTGCGCGTCCCATTGATCCCCGAACTGGGCCCGCAGGAATTCGAACTCACCATCATGAACGATCGCCTCTTGCTGCGCGCTTGCAGGCATGACGCCCAGCATGGCAAACAAACAGGCTGCGACACTGGTCTTACCTAAGGCTTTAGTCACTCTCGGACCTCCTTTTGACACTCGTAGATTCCAACGCCTGAACGATCAGTTCGTGGCATTTTGCGGAAAGGGATTGATTTGACTGTTTTGCCAGCTCTGAAAGCTGGCAATGTTCCGAAGGCGTCAGGAACGTCACCACACGTTCGGATCGGGCATCCCCCTTCGGTAGCCGAGGGCGGCCCATTGTCGTATCGCTTGAAGACTCCGGCTTCACTTGACATTCCACCTATCGAATTCGTTACATTACCGGTAAACTGTCAGGATCTGGGGGTGGACCACATCAAGAATTCGCCAAATATGCGAAACGCGGCGCCGTCCGGTTGGGACGGAGCGTCACCGGCGATGGCCCTATCTCTTGATCATCCAAACAGAATCGGAGAGCTCACGCATTGGGAGATCGACTTTCGGCAGCTTGATCCCGGGCGGTTGTCCACGGCGATAACCGTGCGTTCAGGACAGGCTGTTTCTGCCCTCAACATCGCGATGAACCAGCGTGTCCACCAGCGTGGTGTCTCGCCTGACGGATGGAAGACGTTTGGAATCCCCACGCGCGGTGCAATCGAAAAGTGGCAGGCCAAAGACGTCACGGACAGCGCCTTTCTGGTCTTCGGTGATCGGGATGGCTTTGATGGCATCACGACCGCAGGGTTTTCAGGAAGCGTTGTTTCGTTTGCAACCGAAAGGCTGGAAAAGCTGGCCGAAACCTGCGGGTTTTACATCGAGGGCAACGAACCGGAAGCCCGCAAATTGGGCACCAATGCGGGGTTGGCCAGCATGGCGCGACTGCAGGGGGCTGTCGTCCGGTTGCTGAACGACGCAACTGCCAACTGGTCTCAGGACACTGAAGAGGCGCTGATGCTTGAGGCCCTCAAGATCCTGACCGATACGGACGCGCATTTTGACAAAAGCCAAGCCGAGACCAGGCGGCGCGCCCTGAGCCGCGCAATTGATCTGATGCTTGCCAATCTGGAGGACCCGATCTCAATCGAAGAGATCTGCAAAGAATGCGCGGCCTCGTGGCGCACATTGGACCGCGCCTTCAAGGAACAGTTCGGTCTTGGTCCAAAGGCGTACTATATGCGGCTCCGACTAAACCGGGTTCGCGAGGACCTGCTGAACAGATCCTTCGATGGCTCAATAGCGGATGCTGCCAACCGCTACGGGTTTTGGCATATGGGTCAGTTTGCGAAAGACTACCGACTGTTTTTCGGCGAGCTGCCTTCGGATACAAAATGAGGTGACGGCTGGAGGATGGCATCAATTGCATTGATCATACCTGTAGTCCCCGTATTCCAGCCAGTTTGCCGAGCCTTCGCTAAAAATCAGAAACTCGGATCTGTCTTCCCCAAGCAGGGCAACGACAAATCCGGCGGGCGGCTCATAGCTTCCGAAATAGCTGTAGGCCGTCATAGCTCTGATCGACTCACCATTGACCGTTACTCGCGCGTCCCATTCTCCCTCCGGGTTATCCAAAATTACGGGTTCAATGACACGCTCTACCGCTCCGCCACCACAATAGACGATGCCTTCAGGGGGTTCGTAGGAGGCGCCCTGGCTAGCACCTGAATCGCAGGCGGAACGAAGGGACCGAATTGCCGCGCTGGAACCTTTCAATTCAAAGATTCCGTAGCTCACATCTTGATCAATCATAGACAGATTAACGGATGCATTGGCTGCAAGCTGGTCCAGTACAAAACCATAATCCTGCTGGCTATTGAAACTGACTTCGACAGGATAATTGTCGACGATCTGCACAGCAGCGTTTTCTGCGCCAACCTGAAATGCGCCAACTTCAGTGGTACCGTTCTTCAAAAATCGAATGGAGAGCCCCTGCTTATCCACGATGTCCTGGCTGTCCTCATATCCGGCCGGAGCAAAGTGGATACGGTTACACTGAAGTTCCAGCGTCATGTTTCCGGTCTGAATAAAAGCATTAGGATTAGGCCCGGAGTTGAACGACCACTCCGCTGATGCTGTGGTCGCCATAGCCATCAGTAGCATTCCAATGGAAATCGTTTTGAAACTCATTTTCTCTCTCCATGGTGTTGTGGTTCGTGCCGTCATTCAGCCAGAGTTGCCGGCCCGTTACCCAGGCAACAAGGTTAGGAAACAGGTGCACCGTATTCGTTTGCGCCTTCTTGGGAAGGTCGCGTCAGCCACCAGATCATCAGGATGGACAGAACCAATTGAAGAATTGAGACAACAACAATACCGGTCACGCCCAGGACGGCCGCAGGTCCTCGTAATGCATCGGGGTTTTCGGTCCCTTGCTCCAATACCGAAAAGAACGCCACCCCACCCAGCATAACAAAAAGCGTTGTAATGCTGAGCGCCATAGGCAGTAGCAAGTACCAGCCAGGTCGTCCTGTATCATGCAACCTCCGCCAACCGGCGGCCAGCATTGGTATGAGAACGGCCAGTTGGAAAACAGAGGAAAGAACCCGAGATCCCTGCCCGGTTTCGGGGTTGGTCCCGAATATGATTGTATCCAGCACAGCTAAAGCCGCACTCACGAGTACCACAAACAAGAAGAACCACCAGTATTCTGAGCGCATAGCCCGACCGGAGAACTGGAAGTATTTCGAGAAACACGTTTTAACGGCTTCACCAAATCCCATTTTTCAATCCTTTCTTCGTTTCTGTGCGGCCTCAGAACGCCTCGCGGACCCAAAAGCACGCATTCGCCCTTCTGGGTTTTCCCGCCTTCTATTTTTTTGAACGCCAAAAAACCTATCTTTCAAAAAGGTAGCGAAATTTACGCGCGGAAAAAATGTTGATTTATGAAAAATAAGATTCAAACATGCGAATTCTACTAAGCATTATTTGACCCCAGTTGTTATCGGCCCCGGCAATCAACTCAATATCGTTCTCCCGACCAATCCGTTGGCGACAAATCTTTGGGATAGGTAAGCATCGGATCGAGCTGTGCTCAATTGGCTGAATAGAAACGGGCGCTTCAAAAAGGAGCATCCAATTTCATTAACTTCGAAGGACCCTGATGGAGAAGAAAATGACCAAAAAGACAGTGATGATTGCAGGCACAACTTTGTTTGCATTGCTTGCGGCATGTGACGAAACGAGTACGTCGGGCGCATCTGCCGAACCCACACCTGCTCAGCAGGCATGTTTGCGAGATGTGGCCAAAACCACGAACAACTCGCAAGTCGTTGTTCTCTCGTCCGCGTTTAGCGAAGCTGGAACACAAGTCACTGTCGGTGTTGGTGAGGATCGCGCTCCTTGGAATTGTATTGCTTACACCGATGGCGCGACAGCTGGTATCGAGTTCCTGGGCGACGAAGGCGCACTGTAATCTGGTCGCTGTGTATCTCGAAAGCACCAGTCGAGATCAAATTTGAACAACGGTAAGCTCAGACATTCAAACCTCGTAATAGGATTGGGTTCTAACATGCTCAATCATGCTAAGGTTGTGGAAAATGCCCGTATCAAACTCGGTTGTATTTGCGATCATCTGCACTTTTGTGGCTATTGTATCGGTCCCAAAATACAGCATGGCCCAAACTTGGGACATAGCATCCCAGCACTCTGTCAGCGGCGTAACGGTGTATGATACGGATGAGCTGCTAACTTTTGCCGGTCAGTTGGCCTTTGATCGCTCAGGGCGCATCACGGCGGCGGATGTCGCATCAACGATCACGCAGATCTACCGAGAAGACGGTTACTTCTTGGCTGAGGCCTGGCCTGGTCCCGATGGGCAGAGCATTGTTGTTGATGAAGGGCGTATTCAAACCATCGAAATTGAGGGTGTAGATACGCGCACGTTCCAAACCTTGGAAAAGATCTTTCGCCCCCTCACCACCGCATACCCAATAACTCTCAAACGATTTGAGCGGGCAGTTATGCTCGCCGAGGACATACCAGACTTGGACGTGTCGACCGAACTTGATTACCCGGATCAGGGTGGTGCTCGGCTTAGGGTATTGGGAGAGCCCTTGCGCAAACAAGCCGGCAGCGCTACACTAGACAACCCTCCGCGTGAGCTTGGAGAAGCGCTCAGCTTCTATATCGTACAAGAATTTTATTCGACGCTGACCGTCGGGGATTTGCTTCGATTTGAGGGGTCAGGCAACTACAATTGGGACAAAGACGACGAACACTCATTGTGGGGCGCTGTTACCTATCGCACGCCGCTGAACAGCAATGGTCTGTACGGTGAGGTTTTCTACGGAAACATAAACGCAAAACGTGACCTCTCGGGGGATTTTGCGAGAACAGATGTTGATGGCGAGAACTTCACCGTCGCGTTGGGTTACCCCGTGATCCGCGACGTGGCCCGCTATGGTTATCTTCTGCTGGATTATCGCCTTTCCGAAGCGGACTCAGTCAGTGGTGGCGTTCCACTATCCAGTGACGCAAGTGTTGTTGGCCTGACATATCTCTACGGCCAAAACTATCCAAAAGGACAAGCTCTGGAAGCGGGGATAACCTTGTCTTTTGGCGACAATGACAACGACACGACAGACGCGAATTTTGACGACGGAGACTCTTCGTTCTGGCATCTGCGGGGCGGCATTGGATACGAAAGCCCGCTTACGAGCTTGTCGCCCAACACAGCTTGGCGCACTGAGATTTGGGGGCAGTACACAACCGACCGGCTGCCCTCAGTCGAGGAATACTTCCTTGGTGATCGCTATGCTTTGCGTGGGTATCGGTTTGACGAAGTGGATGGTGATTCCGGGATTTCCGCGATTTTCGAAGTGTCTCACTCCTACTTTCCAAGTTCCCAAAGCATTCATCGCTTAACGCCCTTTGTCTTTTTCGACGTGGGCTACATCTCGAACAATGACCCTGCGAGTTTTGAAGTTGATAATGCTACACTGGCCTCGACAGGTCTGGGTTTGGACATTGAGTTTAAGCAAAACCTATTCCTGTCCGGATATGTCGGTGTCCCTTTGAGAGACGGTCCGTTGACTGACTCTGGAGATCCTGGCGCGTATCTTGCTCTGACAACAAGTTGGTGAGGATGTTATGAAACTGAACCGCATTGCTTTAATTGCCGCAGCTTGTTTGTTTGCAGAACTGGCCGCGACGCAGGTCGCCGCGCAGGGAAATCATTACGGTTGGTGCCGTGGCGTAGGGAATCCGCACCGGTCGAGCCAAGGATGTGGGCAGGCCGGTGGGCAAGGGGTAGGCAATCAAATTACCGGCCCAACGCAACCGGTAGCAAATCAATTGCCGCCTCAGGGAACACAGCAAACACCCACGTCCGTTGCTGTGCCGGTCCTTGCGCCGGGCGCGGTCCCGAACGCAATTCCCGGTCGGGTTCCGATCGCAACGCCAATAGCGGTTCCGGGGCAAGTTCCAACGCCGATCGTAGCGCCGACGCTCGCTCCGCCCTTGGTGCCAAATCCGACACCAAACCGGGTTCCGACAGCCGTTCCCAATCAGGTTCCGCCATTGGCTAATGTGCCGCCGCAAGTTCCGACTGCGACTCCTAATCAAGTTCCGATAGCTGTCCCTGGTCAGGTTCCACCTCAACCCAATGTGCCGCCCCTTGTGCCAACAGCGACACCCAACCAAATACCAGTCGCTGTTCCCGGTCAGATCCCGCCTCAGCCTACCGGTCAAACTGCTGTGCCACCGCTCGTACCGACTGCAACTCCTAATCAGGTTCCCATTGCGGTTCCTGGCCAGGTTCCACAGTTAACACCAAGACCCACGGCTACTCATGTGGCCGTCCCAGGACATCAGAATCCACAAGGTGTCGTGACAATCATGCGCCCAAGGCCGAGGCCGACAACCGGTACTGTTCAGCAACCTGGCTCAACACAAGTGACCCACCATTTTACCCGCCAAAGCAATTCAAAGAAACACGATCACGTCGCAGCAACACCCGGACGGCATGACCCGCACGATCTACCGAGATTCCGCAACGCGGCAGCCAACGAAAACTGGGAATGCGTTGCCAGCGGATTTGGACAGCGCCGGTATGATGCTGGTCGAGGCGTGTTGCTGAACAACGGAGCGTTGCGGCACCTTGGAAACGTGGACGCAATGGCACGGGATGTACCTGCAAGGCATCCAAAACACTCAGGCTGCATTATATCGGTCAAACGAAAGCGGCGGTGACAAGGTTTGTTGGATTGTAGGTTTACGAATTGCATTTCACACACCTAAATCTTGTGTAGGTGAGCGCGGAACGCTGCGCCGCCGTCACTGACTACATTCAGAAAATTACTGAGTACACGCCCATAATCTTGCGCGCCGTTTGCGCAATAGTTTGCACGATTTACCCAAAACGCTGCTCTGTTCAAAGAGCCTATCAATTGCTGGCAGTTGTCAGGCAAACCCATCAATTATAGGCGTTATTTCTCAATCAAAGTTGCACTTTGACTAGCAGAGTTCAGTCCCTTCGAGAAGGATGCAAGGCAACTGACAACGACTTGGGACTAGTTCACCGATCTTCTTGCCGAGCATCAAGACCAGTATTTGGTACAGTCTTGTTACAAGAACAGAAACCTTGATCAGCGTTGGAACCGAGCTGGTCAGCCCCGCCCTTTCACCTCGTTCCTATAAGTCGACGGCGACATCCCAGACCATTTTCGGAAGGCCCTCGAAAACGCGGTGGAGTCTGCGTAACCAAGCCGCAGTGCGGTCTCACTAACGGACTTCCCAACCGGACCGAGCAGCTTCCTTGCTTCTTCCAGTTTGACACCAGATATGACCTGAGATGCTGATAGTCCATAAGGGGCCAGCCGATTGTTCAAAGTCTCCCGGTGGAAACCGCACAGGCGCGCCAGTTCGTCTACGCCAAATCCCGGCTCGCCAAGATGAATCTGGATTAGGCCCTGAAGCCCGGCTAAGAAATCTTGAGGCGCATGCTGATCGAGGGTAGCGCTTGTCAGGTCTGACGGGTTTTCCAATGTTTCCGAGAGCAACTGATGGCTCAGCCAGGTTGAAGGAAACCGGATCGAAAAACCCTGTGGGCCGCACTTGATGGCTTGAACACCATGAAAGTGCCTAGGTAGCACGTCAGGTTCGCTTACCCGTAAAATGATCTGGCTCGGGTCCCACCTGAAATCGAGAACCCGATGCAGCAAGGATATCCAAATGCTCGCCAGAAATGCGTCGGTCTGTCCGGGCGAAACCGAAATGTTGAAGTTCCGCTTGGCACTGAAATAAGCGTGCTCGCCTTCCACTAGCAGCGATTGCGTGACAGCGTTGGATTCTTTCGAGACGGCTTGAGTGTAGCGCGTAAAGAAGTCGCCCAGCGTCAACGCCTCGGCCAACATGTCACCAAGAGGCAGAAACCGAACAAGGTCAATTGATTGACCAACTTGCGCGCAGAAGTCTGGTGATGTTGCGTCAGCAGCGGCTTGATGGATTTTATAAATCGTCTCGTGTGGCAGGAAATTCTGGCGATCCATCACCTGAGCTTCGCTCACGCCCAGAGGGTCCAGAACAAAAGCCGGTTCAACACCGGCGCCACGCAAAGCAGCTACTACGGGTGCAGCAACCGATGCCCGAACCAACGGCAAGGCCTTCTTGGTGTTTTGGTCAAATGCGTCCATGCCGCCCTCAAATATCATGAAGGTAACGACAGAAAGACAGAAAGCACACAAAAAGGTGCCAAAAGCATGCAGAATGCCAAATCAATTTGGCCAAGCCCGCCATACTGTCAGGCAAAATTCGGCAATCACTCTAAGATCATATTCAGAAACATACATCTGTGATTCGTATTTGGAGGGCCTCAATGACACCGAAATTCAAACACCTGGTGGCCACGACAGCCTTTTCTGCAAGCCTGGCAATCGCGGGTCAAGGCTTGGCGCAGGAAGAGAGCTTTCCGATCCTATTTACCAATGTGCACGTATTTAACGGTGTCGATGAACAGCGAATTGAGAACGCAAACGTTCTGGTCGTGGACAACTTGATCGCGGAAGTATCGGCGGAACCACTGGCCGTCGCCAATGCCCAGATCATTGACGGCGGTGGTCGCACGCTGATGCCGGGCTTGATCGACGCACATGTGCATATGACGGTCACCGAACCGGTGGCTGACCTGCGCGATAACTTCGACTGGATGTATTGGGGTGCAGTTTCGACGATTGAAGCTGAGAAAATGCTTCTGCGAGGGTTCACAACCGTGCGGGATGCGGGCGGCCCGGCAATTGGTCTTCAAAAAGCGATTGATCGGGGCAAGGCCGTTGGCCCGCGTATCTACGCCTCTGGGCCTGTGATCTCGCAAACCTCGGGGCATGGAGAGCATCGCGTCTACACCGAGCCCCATCCTAATTTCATGGGGGCGCAACCATCCTTCTTTAACCAGCACTTGGAGTTCCTAGCAGACGGCGTGCCGGAAACACTGCGCGCGACCCGCGAAGCCCTGCGCCTTGGCGCTGTCCAGATCAAGGTGATGGCTGGCGGTGGGGTATCCTCTCAGGTTGATCCCCTACACACCGTTCAGGGTCTGCCGGAAGAGCTTGAGGCGTCTGTCCGGGCCGCTGCCGATTGGGGAACCTATGTCATGGTCCACGCCTATACGGACGAATCCATCGTGCGCTCGATTGAGGCAGGTGTGATCAGCATTGAACATGGACAACTGATGACAGAAGTCGGTGCGCAAGCGATCAAGGACGCGAATGCCTGGATCGTTCCGTTCTATTCTCTTTTAGGACTGGACGAACAAACCGTTATTTCCGCTCTTGGATCAGGGGCCGCCGAAAAGTTCCTCAGCGTGCAAGCGGGTGCACGAAATCAGATGCAGTTGATCAAAGACTTCGGGATCGAGAACGTGGCTTTCTCAACTGACATTATCGGCGATCCCGTCGCGCTGACCAAGCAAAACGATGAGTTCAAATACCGGCTGGAGGCATGGACTTCGCACGAAATCCTGCAACAGGCGACGTCAAAATCGGCCGCACTTCTGGCACTGTCAGGAAAACTCAATCCCTACACAGCAGGCCCGCTGGGCGTGATCGAACAGGGTGCATACGCCGATCTGTTGCTAGTTGAAGGTAACCCAGTCGAGGATGCCGAGATCCTGGTCGACTACACCAACAACATCGACCTCATCATGAAAGATGGCGTGATCTACAAGAATACACTCGATTGAGTGTCGCGCGGGGTGAATTTACCTCGACATCCCGCGCCCCCTTAGCTTGGAAATGGGAGTACTGACACGTGAAGACACTGACCTCACTGACAGCAATCGCTGGACTTGTTTCCTTGGCAGCAAGCGGCGCGTTGGCGCAGGACGCACTCCCGCAGACCTTGTTAACCAATGTGCATATCTTTGACGGAATTAGTGAAGAGCGGATCGAAAACGCAAATGTTCTGGTTGAAGGCAATCTCATAAAGACAGTCTCGACCGACGGTATTGATGCGCCTGGCGCGACACTTGTTGACGGCGGTGGGCGCACGCTGATGCCAGGCCTTATCGACAGCCATACCCACATTTATGCTACTGGTGTGTTTCAGACATTCGCCGGCATGCAGGCGGCTAAATGGGATCAGATTGGAGCGGTCTCTACCGAGAACGCAGCCGACTATCTTTATGATGGCTACACGACTATTCGAGATACCGGTGGAATGGGTTCCGGTTTGAGAGAACTGATTGATCGAGGCGTTGTAGAAGGTCCCAGAATTTACACCGCAGGGGCAGTGATCGGACCGACCTCCGGACATGGTGACTGGCGCAACCCAACTCAGCGGACCTATGACTATGAAGCTGACGAATTGGGAAAGAGACTGAATCTTTCTTACATCGCTGACGGCCCGGATGAAATTCGCAAGGCATCGCGACTGAACTTCGCCCATGGCGCAAGCTTCCTGAAGCTGATGGCCGGTGGGGGAGTGTCGTCAGAACTCGATCCACTTTGGTCAGTGGCATACAGCGTTGATGAAATTGCTGCAGCAGTTGAAGCGGCTTCATTCTTTGATACCTACGTGACTGTCCACGCCTATACGGATGAGACAGTGAACATTGCGCTGGACGCAGGTGTGAAATCACTGGAACACGGCCAGATGGTGAGCGAAGAGAGCGTCAAGCGCATTGCGGATGAGGGGATTTTCTGGGCGCTGAATGTTGCGGGTTTGGGTCCACAGCTGCTCAATCATCCAAACTATGCGATGCCGACGGTGAAACCGAAACTGGAGTCCTATCTTGATGGGTCAAAAAATCTTGCTGACTACATCAAGAAACACAAGCCCAAGGTTGTGCACAACGTAGATACGGTATTGTCGACAATTGGTTTTGGTAGTTCGCACCGGGATTTTGAGAAGTACTTTTTCTCTCAGATGTTTGGAAACCACGCGATGTTGGTGTCCGCAACGTCAACCGGTGGCGAGTTGGCGCAGCTGACGGGCAAGCGGAACCCGTACCCTGGCAAACTGGGGGTGATCCAAGAAGGGGCCTATGCAGACATCCTGATCGCCGACGGAAACCCGCTGGAGGATCTGTCGGTTCTTGGAGCAAATCCAAAGTGGTTTGATGCAGCACCGCGGGATCGGGGGTTCGAGACCATTCGCGTGATCATGAAAGACGGCGTCTTCTACAAGAATACACTCGAATGAGCGGAGTATTCGGGAATTTGACACCTGCGCCTTGCATCGTCGATCCTGAACAGGGGAGCGATCAATGAACAAGGCAATCGCAGTAGCTCTTTGCGTATTTGGGATCGGCGTTGCTGAAGCAGCAGCGGAACAAACCCAAAGCCGATACTATCTGGGGATCGGGGAACCAAACCCCGATGCCTGGCAAATCATGATCGACAACCCGACCGACCGGGAAAAGGACATGGGCGCTGCACTCGCCGCAATGGGCGGTGAGATGATCAGCTATTTCTGGGGACTGGCCGATGGCAAGAACTACATCACCGTCCGTTTCCCAGACGATCCGGGCATGGTGCAGGCCATGTATGTTTCGCGTCTGAGCCAAGGGGTTCTGAAAGACTACAGGTTCATCGAACTGATGACGAGCGCGGACAGGGTTGAAGCCCTGAAGCGCGTGCCGGAATTTTCAACTCCGGTCGAATGAAGTTAGGAAGCAAAGGAACAGTCTATGAAGATCGTGTACGGAATTCTCGCAGCCTTATCAGTTGTGTTTTTCATCCTTGGAGGCAGCGAAGCTTATGCCAAAGACAACAAGGGTAAGAAGCCGAACAAGGGGGGTAAAGACCGTGATGTAAGCATTCAGATTGAAGACAAACCCGGCAAAGGCCCAAAGGCTGTGCCACCTGGTCAGATCAAGCGCTACACGCGCGGTGCCAAGCTCCCGTCTGACCTGGAGTTCGAAGAAATCGGGGACCTTTCCAAATGGAAGCTGAAGGAGCCGGGCAATGGAAACCGCTACATTCAGGTCGATGGTGAAGTTCTCGAAGTTACGAATGACCTGTCTACCGTTGTGGATGCCGTCGGCATCGTCGGTGATCTTCTCAACTAGACGAAAGTACGATGTTTCAGGGCAAGAATTACCTCGTTTGCCCTGACGCTGGCCGGGGCGATCTTTCTGTGAACCCCGGCCCAAGGTCAAAACCCGGACACCAGACCTAGCGATGGAAAAAGCCCTTCTTGTACTTTTTGCGCTTGCTACCCTTTCGTCAGCACGCGTCCGACTCTCGCAGGAATCCGTTGGAACTTAATGATGACCCGCCGAAGCACGTGGCAATGGGCGCTGTTTTGCGGACAATTGAGGAGCATATGACAATGCGTCTTTCCTTTGCAGTAATAACCGCGTGCTTTCTGGCTTTGCCGGTTCATTCAGAGGTCACGCGTGTCGAGTGGTCAGACCTAATTGATGAATCCGCTCAAGACTACGAAGATCCTTTCGTTAAATTGACTGACAAACAGCTTAACGCGCTTCGTAAATTGGTCCGGTTGCGCGCACGGCAAGAAAAAGGCGGAGCCACACCAGAACAGCTGGACCAGATTCAAGTGGATATCGAGGCGATCGAAGCAACCCTTGCTGAGGAAGGCATTGATGCGAACTGGCTGATTTCCCAACGCTGGGTTGTAATGGAAAGACGTGAGAAGGCGGGCACGGCCGCCAATGTCGACATCGATGGCGTGACCGTTTCATTGGGCGGATTTGTGATCCCGGCACCCCGCGACGAAGATGGCTCCCAAATGGCGTATATCGTGCCGGAACGTGGAATGTGCAGCCACGTACCGCCTCCGCCTCCGAACCAGATGGTGCGTTTGCGCCTCAGTGATTCCTGGAGGCCCTCGACGGTTTACGAGCCCATCGTTGTAACCGGTCAAATCAGGATCGACCCGACGCAGAAAGAAATGCTGGTTGTTGATGGTCCCGTCCTCATGAAGGCTGCGTTTACTTTAGAGGTCGATAACGTTCAGATTTTTGGACCAACCAAGACTTCCGAAGAGGCTACGACCAATAGGGCAAGTGTACTGATGGGAAGAATAAAAGCGACTGGCGGGGCTATCAAAGACGAATAGTGACACGGCCCAACTGGCCCGAATAAGGTTCAGAAAGGGCATTCAGTTTAGTGGGCCGAATATCTGCTTGTGAGCGACTGAACGGCGAAGGCGGCGATAGGGTAGCGCATGAGGGTTTGGCTTTTTAGGATAATTGGGCTTGTTGCACTTCTCGCTTTCGCAGCAGTCGCGTTTGTTTGGTTGTTGTTTGCTGCTCCGATGTTCTCGGACATGCGGCGCGACCTTGTGGAAAGAGTTCTTTCGGAACAAATTGGTCGGCCACTTCTTGTCAATGATGATGTAAGCGTCGCGCTTGGCCGAACGAGTTACATTTACGTCGGTGGTGTGGTCATCCCGAGCCTGACAATGCCGGAGGAAGCTCTTGTGGAATTGAACCTGCTGGAGCTGGAACTGGATATTGCCGCTTTGGCCAACAGGCGCCTGCACTTTGACAATCTCGTCGTGGAAGGCCTCCAAGCAAATCTTCTGACGGCAGAAGACGGCACCACAAGCTGGCGAAAAGGCGAGCCAACACCCAAGCCAACTTCAGAGGAAACTGTATCAGCGGATGATCAAAAAGACGTCGCGAGCGCTGATGGTACCGATAAGACCGACACGGAAAGCAGTGGAATCCTGAACTTCCTGAGCGACAAGAACGTCAGTTTCAAGTCAATCGGGTTAAACATTGACGACAAGGTCTCGGGCTTTTCATTTGTATTTGACCTTCAGTCACTCGCGCTCGAACAAGTAGACAATGGACAAAGAACAAAGGTCTCTGGTTCCGGCTCCGTCAACGGTCAGGTTTTCGAAATCGAAGGCGACTACCCACACGCCGCACCGTTTACGACACGCGCCAGTTTTGGCGAAATGACCGTAAGCTACGATGGCGAGCCCTTCTCGGCAGACGAAGGGGGCGGTTATCGGGCAGTCTTGGAAATGGACACAGGTGAGTTCGGTGATTTTCTGGACGTCATCGGGCTGGAACGCGTTCTGGAAGGCAATGGTCAGCTGCAAGCAGAACTCGTGTCTCAGGACGCTCTGAAGATCGAGGCGTTTACAACAACTGTAAGCTTGGAGGATGGGCAAAAACTCGAAGCTGAGGGTTCAATAGATGACCTCTACACCGCTCAGGGCGTTGAACTGATCTTCAACGCGCGGCTTCATCCCGAAGGACAGCCTCCGCCAGCAGCAAAAAGTATCCAGGAACTTAAATTCACCGGCTTTGAAATGCATATGGTCGGATCCCTGGCTTCCTTCGAATTTGAGAAGTTGCTGTTCCAAACCAATGCATTTGACCAAGGGCTGGACGTAATCGGCCCAGCCTCAATCGAAAGTATTCGCCGCATGCCAGACGGACGGCTTGCCATGCTGGGCATTGCGCTACAAGCCGGTCCAATTGAACAGCCTGTCCTGAAAGCCGAAGGTGAAATCCTCGATCTGCTTCAGCTTCAGGACGTGACTTTCGATGGGGAGCTAAACGGGCCCGCCAAGTTAATTTTGCCCAACCTCGATGAAGACTACGTTGACCAGTTCGGCGGCATCAAAGCCGATTTCAACATATCCAACGCGGGTGGGCCGGTTTCACTCAACAGGTTTAACGCGACCACCCACGGCACCGATCTCTGGGCGCTCGATCTCGCACTATCTGTCAACGAGCTAAAAGGGCTTTCCGGTCTCGATTTCGACGTGGAACTGGACATCGACGACAGCGCCAAGTTTCTGACCGCAGTGAATCTGCAGCCTGTCGAGATCGGAGCACTAGCTATTGATGCGGAAACCTCCAAACAGGGCGAGGACTTTGATGCCGCAATCCAGTTCGAAGCCGGGTCCTCGCATCTTCTTGCAGCATTGGACGCAAATTTCCCCGAGGGCGCTACTGTTGTTCGGGGCAACATCACCAGCGAAAAGCTTGATCTCAACGACCTGAAGAACCTGACTGCCGTGCTGGACCAACTGAAAAGCTTGGTAGGCGAGACCACAAAGGAAGCTGAAGCCGAAGTTCAGCCTTTGGTTTTACCGAAGGAGACAGACGTCCAGCCCTTGGTATTGCCAAAGGAAAAAGGGAAACCTGCCGATCTTCTGGATGTGCGGCGCGTGCTGCGAGAAGCTGACGTCGAGGTACAGATCGAATTCAAAGAGATTGTAGGCCAGCAAGGCGTAACGTCTGTTTCAAGCCAATTGTCTGCCAAAGACGGAACCGTGGATTTCGGGCCTCTTCAGATGGCTTATGGTGGCGGAAACTTCAGCCTGCGGGCGGTCATGGATGTGATTGACTCTCCTGATTGGCTTTCATTGTCGGGATCGACCTCGGGATGGGAATTCGGCGAAATCTTGGATGAGTTGGGCATTGGTATTGAGGCCTATGGACGTTTGAGCGGTGAGTTCAACGTTTCTGGCAGTACCGCCTCGGGCAAGGCCTTCGTCAATTCGATGCGTGGCAATGCGTCGTTGTCGATGTCGCAAGGTTACATTAGTACCAGTCTACTAGAGTTGGCCGGGCTAGGTATTTTCCCTTGGCTCTTTTCAGAAGAGTTCCGACAAGGCTATACCGACATCACTTGCGTGGTCGCCCCGGTTGATATCCAGGCCGGACGGGTCAGTTCAAACTCCATCGTCATCGAAACAGGATCGGTTCAACTGGTGGCTAGGGGGCAAGTGGACTGGCTGAACGATAGCATCGCATTAAGAGCAGAGCCTCGTCGCGTCGGCAAACCCCTATCCCGGAGTGCTTGGCCATTTGATGTAACGGGTCAGCTTTCGTCGCCAAAGTTCAAGCTGGATGTGGGTGGGTCGAGAAGCAAGGCTCCAGAGGGCGCTGACGCTATGCCTGTCGACAGGCAACCCTGTGTGCCGGACATCAATCAATTGCAGTAGTCGGGCGTGACCTAGTTCTTCAGTGGTTCCGGCTGTTCGGCCTGACACGTCAGAACGGCCTCAATGGCTTTTGCGGACCCGCTGAGGTCGAGTTCAACCTCGGCGCCACTTTCGCCAATAATCGTAACGCTTTGGCGTTTTCCAAACTCGGTCACAAACGCTGGGTTGTCGAAAAAGGCATAGCCACCGGGAACTCCATTCTTGTAGACACCAACCGCTTCGCCTTCGAATTTTGCATCACCAAAGTCGAACTTTACGATGCCGGTCGCGCCGTCCTCGATCTGCACCCAGGCCGGATTGTAGGCGGCAAAAAAACCGCCGGCCTGATTGGGCGCCGCGCCAATTTCAACGGTCATTTCGTCTTCAAAGGGCTTCCAAGCAAGACAGCCGTTGCCCTTTTCGGGATCAATCAGGATTGTCCAGTCACCGGATTCACCCCACCGTTCCATACCAGCGGCCAACACCGCGCCAGTGGAGATCAATGCCATTGCTGTCAGCGCCAACCTTTTCATTTAATACTCCACAAATGTTCCGCTAATCCTTCGATGCAATCAGGTTATCGCGCGGGGTCAATCAAATACAACCAATCGATTTCTGGAATGTTGAACCATCTCTAATGCGCCCTTGCCTTGAAAAAGAAATCATCTTTGGCCTCAGCCGCGAAAACATGACGCTCAAATTCCCTAGAATTTGACAGAGTTGTTCCAAGTCTCTTTCCGGCCAATCTGTTCCTGAACACTCCAGTGTTCGACGATCTTTCCACCCTAGAGCTGGAATAGGTCAAAAACGGCCCAGTCGTGCTCGTCTTGTTTTAAATGGCTAAAAGCGACCACAAAATTTCCTTGGCCGAGTGGTCGGTGAACTTTGATGTATTGCGCGGTTTTTCCGCCACTTGTCACTTCTCCAAGATGCTTGGAAAAAACTTCCAATCCATCGGCTACGCCCGTTGAGTGTAGCGTTTAGCGATCCGTAGGATTGCCGCCGCGCGTTCAGTGCTGCCGTTCTCCGAAAAGTACGTAAAGGCCGCTAGCAGCGTAAGGCAGACCTAGAAAATACGAAAATCCATTGGATTCCCAAAAAGATAGAGCATCATTTGGCTTGGTGGGATAGGCTGATAACACGAAAAATCTGCACAGGGTTGCCGATGCCCTTCAGTTCCCGTTCTCCCATTTCTTCTGTCTCCACATGTTCTTCTATGTCTAAAAGCGCCCGTTGGTTCAAAAGGATCTGCCCGTCGCTGGCAAAGTCGCAAAGCCTAGATGCGGTGTTCACAACCCCACCTATTGCCGTGTAGTCGGCGCGACCATGAAACCCGATAAGCCCAAGCGTCGCGTAACCACTACTGATCCCAATACCTAAACCCATCGCATGTCCGAGTTTCTGCCAGGGTGCTCGGATTCCTTCGAAAGCTTCGCTTATTGCCTTGGCCAGCCGCACGGCTTGCAGAACGGGCTGATCGCACGGAACCGGGTCATTGAAGAAGACCATCAATCCGTCTCCGGCTCGGTATCCGATTGTTCCCTTGTGTCGGGCAACTAAATGGCCAACCTCATCATGGAAATGCTGGAGAAGCGTAATGACATCTTCCGGCTCAATCGCCTCGGAAATGGCGGTGAAATTCCGGATGTCGCAGAATAGGCAAGCGATGTATTGACGATGAGTATTCAAAAGCTCGTCAGCGTTTTCTTCGACGACAAGCTCCGCAACTTGAGGCGCAAGGAATTGTTTGAGACGCCCCAGCCTGTCAATCTCGCCTTCCTGGCGCTTTACCTTCTCAGTCAGTCTTTCGTTCAATGCTTCTATTTCATGTGTCTGGTTGCGAACCGTGTGGTTCAAAGCATCGAGTATAAAGTTCTGGTTTAGCAAAGCAGCGATCACCAAAAGCACATAGGCAAGCGCTTCTACGCGTTCATCATAGCCGAAGTACAGTGTGACAATCAGGATGACGGCAGCAATCCCACCGAGGACGAGTGGAAGCTCCTTGGCATGCCGTTTCCGGTCTCTCCACAAGAAACTAACCGCCAACAATGCAAACACCCACATGAGCACCGCTTGCGCATGTGGGTTTATAGAAAGCGCTTCGTAGCCAACCAAATAGGTCAGTAAAATCCCGGAATAGCACGTGGCCAAAGAAGCCAAAGCAGCCAAGACAGCTCCGATCCCGATTGGCATCGAGATTTTGAACTCCTCCGTTGCCACGCCGATACCGTCGGCCACAGCACGCCGCGAAGGCTCCGCAGCGGAGTTATTTCTGTGTTCGGGATCAGGCATGGTCCTCGTTCGCACTTGGTCGCTGGTAGAGTACGTTTGATTTGAGATTGCGTCAAAATCACATGCCAGCATGCGAAAGCTAAGGGTTTCACCAAAACAACAACGCCCGGCGAAACAGTCTCATGCTTCACAGAACAGACTTGCAATCACCCGTCTCGGCGTAGTCACCTAATTTTAGGGGATGGAGGAAACTGATGACACAATGGAAGTTGGTGGTCTGTATCTTGTGCACGCTGACCCTTGTTGCTTGCGCCCCCAAAACTCGCACATATGAAAAGACGGTATCGGCTTCGCTGCCGGCAGACTCGCGCACAGCTCTCAGTCGGGCGGCCAATCGGCTTGGCGATCCCAAAGACGGTCGGTCGGGCGTAAAGCTGATCAGTGACGGCGAAGAAGCTCTTGTCTCGCGGCTGTTGCTCGCTGCGGCGGCCGAGCAAACGATAGATGCGCAATACTACCTTCTACACGACGACCCAACGGGCCACCTATTCGCCGCCAGTCTTTTGCAGGCAGCCGATCGGGGTGTTCGTGTCCGATTGTTGCTGGATGACATGGATACGTCCAGCTATGATGCGATGACCGCCGCGTTGGACAATCACAAAAATATTGAAATTCGGCTGTTCAATCCATTCTGGCGGGAACAAAGCCTTCTGATCGCAGGTTTGACCGATTTCAAACGCATCAATCGCAGAATGCATAACAAGTCCATGACGGCAGACAATGTGTTCACGATTGTGGGTGGGAGGAACATCGGCGCCGAGTACTTTCTCGCGCGAGAAGAAATGAACTACGCTGATTTGGATGTCCTGGCCGCAGGCCCCGTTGTACGCGAGGTGTCGCAAAGCTTTGACTCATACTGGAACAGCGAATTCGCCGTTCCGGCTCGGGTAGTCGTTGGAGAACCCCAGGAATTTGACCTTGTTGATGCGCGAGTCAGGTTGAACGAACTGGTCGAGGAAGCGAAGCAGACTCAGTATGGCGCGGCCCTCAGAAAGTCAGCGCAAGAGAACTTCGCAGATGGAGCCCTATCACTGGATTGGCTGCCTGCAAAGCTTTACGCTGATCCGCCATCAAAAGCCGCCGGTCTCGAGAACTCAGGTCCCGTTCTGGCATCTCAGTTGCTTCCATACTTTGAGAATGCCAGCAGTGAGGTGAACATCGTCTCCGCCTATTTCGTGCCGCGTAACAACGGTGTGAAATGGCTGACCGAATTGGAAAGCCGCGGCGTCGACGTAAAGGTTGTAACCAATTCACTTGCCTCTAACGACGTCGCACCCGTCTACGCGCACTATGCCAAGAAACGCCGTGCACTTCTACGCGGTGGAGTAGAGCTCTATGAGCTGCGACCGGACGCCTATCAGGTCCAACGCCGCGGTATTAACTGGGCTCAATCCAGGTCAGGCCTGCATTCCAAGGCATTTGCAGTCGATGACCGATACTTGTTCGTAGGGTCGTTCAACTGGGATCCGCGATCTGTCAACATCAACACCGAGATGGGAATTCTGATTGACTCGCCAGTATTGGCGACACAGACCATGGGTGCCTTGGACGACGCGCTACCCGCATACACATATAACGTGACGCTCGAGAAAGCTGGTCAGCTTAAATGGACGACAAGAGGCGATGATGGCAACGTTCTTGAGTACCAATCGGAACCGACAGGATCGACCTGGGATCACATAGTTGCCGGATTTTTAAGTATTTTACCAATTGGGTCTCAGCTGTAGGTTTTTGGCAAATACCCGACGCTACCAGAGAACTCCGGCCTGCAAAAACGGCTGGATTGGGTTCATAACGTCCGTTGCTCTTTTCCAGCCGGTCGTTTGGTTCATCCGCCCGCCAGAATTTGCAAACTTCGCTTTCAGCGCATTGCAGGCCTTCGCGAGAATCCGAGCAAAAAGGCTGCATGGCACCCAAGGTTCCTTAGAGAGGCCCTTTGCGGGATTAAGCGCAGCAAAGGCCATAACCGCTACGACTACGCCAAAAACCAATTGAATTCATCGCTAAGGCAGACAATCGGGCAGCGCAAAACTATGTGCAAACTAAGCAAACATATGGGGTGTGCGTAGTGTTATGCGCAAACCTAAGCATCATGTAAGCGCGCTCATAACGGTGCGTTCCTGCAATTGATTGCATTCATTAAACTCAAGCGTGCTTGCGCATAACTTTTCACGATTTTCCCAATTGTTTGCACACTCCTCTTATCGGCGTCCGACTACATCTTTCCGAAAGCCTCTTTGAGTTCTGTGACTTGTTCAGCATCCAGTAGGCGGGTTGGCAGACCGCGCAAAGCCACTAGCAGCTTGGCCGTTTCTTCCAGCTCTTCTGCTGCACAGACAGCAGAGAAGAGGTCCTTTCCCGACACGACCGGGCCATGATTGGCCAACAGAACCGCACTGTACTTGCCGCCCAGTTCGCGGATCAAATCACCGGATTTCGGGTCACCCGGCTTAACGTATCGAACCAGTTTGACCGTGCCAACGCGCATCACCACGTATGGTGTCAGCGGTGGAATACAGTCGTCTGGATCGGTGTCTTCAAGGCAGGACAGAGCAGTGGCCCAGGTCGAATGCAGATGCACCACGGCGCCAGCCTCAGGTCTTGTCTCATAGAAGGCTTGATGTAGAAAAACTTCCTTGGTCGGCTTGTCGCCGGAGACATGGTTCCCATCCAAATCAATCTTGGCGATGCGCTCGGGATCGATATTCCCCAAGGTGGAGTTGGTTGGTGTCATGAGAATCCAGTCATGTAAACGCGCGGAGACATTGCCAGCAGTGCCAACGGAAAAGCCACGCACAAACAGCGAGGCGCACAGCTCTGACATCTGCCGTCGCAGTGCCTGTTCTTCAGAACTCATTTGCCTGCCTCCATCATTTTCAGCGCTTTCGAGAAGAAATCTGGAGCACCAAAGTTTCCAGACTTCAAAGCCAGTGCAATGGGTTCAGATTTTCCAACGCTCAAGACTGGCACGCCGGGATCAATCTCTGGCCCAATTGACATGGCTGGAGACCCCACTGCCTCAGAGATGACCTTAGCAACAGCTCCCGACGTCTCACCTCCGGCCACGACAAAGCGCTTGTACCCCGTTTCGGCAAGTTGTCGGGCTGTATCTGCAAAGAGATTGTCCAACCTGTCCGCAACTGCTTCCTGACCAAATTGATTTTGGATCGCTCGTACATCCTCCGGGCTTCCCGATGAGTATGCGAGTGGCGCCTGATCGGGATTCGCTTCGAAGAAATCCAGAAGCGTTTGCGTGGTCACATCCCCGGACATGACACTTGGCACATCGATGGCGAAGGACGGATGGAATTTCGAGTGAACATCAATCTGCCCACGGGTTGCACCCGAGCACGACCCGGCAAGGATCGCTGCAGGTCCAGCGATACCAGTGAACACACTGCCAGCACTTTTAGGCGAAGTCTCTCTCAAGAAGTTTCTTGGTAACCCCAATGCTAGGCCGGATCCCCCAGTAATAAGCTCCGCATCCTTTAGAGCCTCGCCCCAGACCAACAAATCCTCGTCCGAAATCGCATCGCCGATTACAAAGCGTTCGTCGACGTTCCACAAAGCAGCAGCAATCGCCTCTGACCCTTGCTTCACAGTGCCAATTGACACCAAACCAACCGCCTCTTCGGCCTGATGCTGCAACCATCGCCTGATGTTTGCATCCGTCATCGGAGTAAGTGGGTGGTTTTCCATCCCGGACTCGTTCAACGGCTTGTCGAACACAAAAAGATGGCCGTGATAGACAGTGCGACCCGTGGTCGGAAAGGCCGGGCAGAAAATCACTTTTTGCGCGCCCAGTTCGTTGGCCAGCGCTTCCGCAACGGGACCGATGTTTCCCTCCATCGTGGAATCAAAGGTCGAGCAATACTTGAAGATGAACTGCTGGCATCCTTGGTCCGCGAGCCATCGCAGGGCCCGCAGGCTATCCGCAACAGCTTGCTCGACAGGTGCGGTACGGCTTTTGAGCGAGATCACTCCCGCTTCAATCTCTTCGTCGACCGGGGTCGTTGGAACGCCTGGGAACTGCGCCGTTCGCAATCCACCTTCCGGCTCAACGCCCTTCGCCAAAGTGTTCGCAATGTCGCTCGCACCTGTAAAATCGTCAGCTATGACGCCGATCTTCATAATTTGATGTCCCTGGTTGGCCCGGGATCCAGCCTGTGGATATGCGGTGCTGCTCCGACGGGGAATATCTTACGCACAAGTGGATCATGGCCGGGCACGATAAGTCGAGGATGCGAGGCCAATCTCTCTAGCGTCCCAAAACCATCCATCATGTCTTGCAGGTCGACGACGATGGGAAAGGCTTTGCGTGCCATGAAATTCTCGTAGTAATGCGAGGCATCAGAGGCGAGTACCATCCACCCAGCTCCCGTTCTTACGCGAACGCATTGCAATCCGCGCGAGTGTCCACCGATGCAGTGCACCGTGACCCCATCTGCAATCTCAGCTTCTCCATCGTAGAACACGACCTTGCCTGAATAGAGACGCTTTACGACCTCGCAGACGTGGCCAGCCGTGAAAGGAGCACGCAGGTGATCCTGGCACATGCATGGACCTGTGGCGAAGGCCATTTCCGCCGACTGCATGTGCAATTTCGCGTTAGGGAACATATGCAGCCCCCCTGCGTGGTCATAGTGAAGATGGGTCACGATGACTTCGGTCACTGCTTCCGGCGCAATGCCTAGGGGCCGCAGAGCCTCGCGAGGGTCCAGCGCGATAGGACGACCACGGGCGGCAGCCTCATCGGAATCGTAGCCAGTATCGACCAGAATGACTTTGTTGCCGCGTTTGAGCACCCAAACGAAATAGTCCATCGCATGAGGCGCGTCGTGATTATCGTCGACGATGAAACTATCAGCGCGCGTCCGGGCATTTCGATCCGCGTATTTCACCGCGTGAATTTCCCAATCGTTCATCGGATGACCTCGGAATACTGGTGAACCACCTTGGTGGCGATCATATCAGCCACTGCCGTCTCGAAGGACTGAAAATGCACGCTTTCTAGGTGGTCAGAGAACGCCACGCTGTCATCATAAACCTCATAGAGAAAAACTGTCTCGGGATCGTCACCGAGGCAAACGTCAAACTGATGGCATCCGGGTTCTTCACGCAAAGAGGTTGAAGCGTTTTCTGCCATCAGCGGCAAAAAGATGTCTCTCGTACCGGGTTTGAGCGTGAAAGTGACCGTAACAACGAACATCAGACAGAAAGTCCTTTCAGACGTGAGAAAGCGCGCTTTGCGACGGGCAGTTGGCTGAGGATCAGACCAATGTTGAGCACCAGAAGAATGGCCGCACCGGGTCGTGAAAAGAAGACCAAAAGATCCCCGTCCGACAAGAACAGTGACCGGCGGAAGGTTTCATCGAACAGGCTGCCCAGAATAACCCCGATCACCAACGGAGCGATTGGGTACTTCATGAGGTTCATAAAGTAGGCAACGGCGCCGACGCCGAGCATCAAGTATAGATCATTAATGCCACCACCGACGCTGCAAGACCCAATCGTTGTCAGAACCATCACGACTGGCAAGAAGATGGTCTGCGGGATGGCGAGTATCTTGATAAAGACGCGAGCCGTGAAAAGCCCCATAAGAAACATCGTCAGCGAGGCGAGCACCAAAATCGCAACCACGCGCAGAATGATCTCGGGATCAATCGTTGGCCCCGGGATCACGTTGTTGATCTTGAAGGCCCCCATCAAAGCGGCGGCGGGTGGTGAACCGGGAATGCCCAACACCAAAAGCGGGATCAGCGCGCCGCCAATACAGGCGTTGTTTGCGGTCTCAGAACACAGCAGACCCTCCAATGACCCTTTGCCGTACTTGTCGCCCTCGGCGGACACCGTCTTGCCAACACCGTAGCTGACCCAACCGGCTACATCTTCGCCTACTCCGGGAAGTGCTCCGACCCCTGTCCCAATCACGCCTGACCGGCCAATGGTGGGCAGGTAGCATCGAATTGAGCGAAGGTTCGGAAGGATACGACCTTTCAGGGCCAGAACCTTCCCGGCCTCAACATGCCTCAAACCGTCGATGATTTGGGGAATGGCAAAAGCCCCCATCAAAACTGGTACGACCTGAAATCCGCTCATCAGGTAAGACCAGCCAAAGGTATAGCGTGGTTCAGACAACAGAGGGTCGAGCCCCACCATGGACATCGCAAGCCCGATCAGACCGGCGATCCATCCCTTAATCACCAGGTCTTCGCTCATCAAAGTGCCAGAAAGCAGAATGCCGAAAAGGGCCAGTAGTGCTTTCTCCGGGCTTGCGATGTTCTTTGAAACCAAAAGCAGCGCCCAGACAAAAATCAAAAGCGTGATGGTCCCGATAACTGTACCAATAAAACTGGCCGTCGTGGTCAGCCCGAGCGCTTCGCCCCCTCGACCCGCTTTGGCCAGAGGGTAGCCATCCATGGCCGTGGCCGCGCTGGCTGCCGTGCCCGGTATATTCAATAGAATTGAGGGGTAAGAGCCGCCGTAGATCGCGCCAACATAGGCGCCGAGCAACGCGATGAGCGAATAGTCCAGCGGGATTTTGTTGCCGAAGAAACCTGTCAGGATCGTCACCGCCAGGGTTGCCGTAAGGCCGGGCAATGCACCGAACGTGATGCCCAGGAATACGGATGCGATCAAATACAGATAGGTCAGCGGGTCCACTGCCAGGCCCACGAAGGCGGCCCCAAATCCAGCCAGTTGCGAAAGGATAAAGTCCATCCAGTCAATCTTTCCAAAGCGGACGAAGCGTCACGTAGTAGTGGTATTCGATTTGCTTGAAGATCAGCCCGCCGCGCGCGGGCACGTTCTGCCGGAAAACAAAGGCCATCGCGCAAACAAGGATGAGCGGGGCAAGTATTGCCACCAAAGGAACGTACCGCAAAACACGTTCGGAAGCCGCTTTGGTCAACACTACAAATGTTAGCGAGACCCATAGGGCCAGCGTAAACCAATCATCACCGTGTGCGTTCCAGTCCGCCTGCGCGGGAAAAACAGCAAACGCAAATAGTCCTGCAGAGACAACCGCGATACAGGCAACCAAAGCACGCCTAGCATGGCCGCCGTAGTAGCCGTAAGTCAAAGCTGTAATCAGCAACCCAGAACACAGAATGAAGTCCACTCTGGGAACGAGCCCGACGACATATGCAAGAAGGATCAAGCCTATTGTTGAAGCTCGATAGGCTTCCGACTTGTCCCACCCGATCCCCAAAGAACTGAGCGCGTTTTCGGCCCCACCAGAGCGGATCGAAATAGCCAGCAAAACGAAGGACAACGCAAGCAACCCTCCGAAGATGAACAGCGGTACAATTGCAGCCGAGTTGTACCAATCCGACCCACTTACGCCTGCGCGGTTTTCACCCCAAAGGGGGATGTCCAACGTCTTCCAAAGAAAGAAGACGGACATTGTTACCAGAACAATTGCTGCCCAAAAGTCGCGCGTCCGCATGACCAGTGTTTCGTCAGGTTTGACCATTGCCTGCCTCCTTAGGGAAAGGGCGCGATCAAACGCGCCCTTTCAAAATTGATCGGATTAGGGCTTCTCGATACCCAGCGAGGCCGGATCGACGGTCGCGGCACCCAAATCTTGCAAGGTGTAGGCAAAGGTAGCTTCGAGGTTCGCAAACAGCTCTTGAGCCTCTTCGCCGTGCTGACCACCGACGTCGTAGTTGTTTGCCGCAGCCCATTCGGCGACAGTGTCAGACGCAATAGCCTGCTCGAACGCATCGCCTAAGGCAGCCTTAACGTCATCCCCGGCCGAGCTGTGAACCGCAAACCCGATCGCCTGTTTGAGCGGCAAATACTGGTCGAGACCGTCATAGATGCCAAAGGCAGACGGCACGGTTGACCCTGCGATCTGCGCGTCCTCAGGCGTCAACATAGCAAGCGGTTTAAGTTGACCGCCTTCGATCAACGGAGCCTGTTCAGCCAGTGAGGTCACAACCAACGCAACTTCACCCGCTATCGCTGCCTCCTGCCCGGGCGCGGAGCCTTTGTATGGAACAAACTTGAATTCTGCACCGGACCCTTTTTCGATGGCCAGAAGGTTCAAGTGGTGGATCGAACCTGCGCCCGAAGCCGCGGCTGGAATAGTGCCCGGAGCAGCTTTCGCGGCGTCGACCAGTTCTTCCAGAGTATTGTAAGGGCTGTCCGCCGGAACCGAGATCAGATCAGGTGATCCGCCAACAATGAATGGATACCAAAAGTCAAATTTCTTATCCCAACCACCCTGCACAGCAGCGGTGACATTCGATTCAGACAGACCAACCAGTGTGTAGCCATCATCTGGTTGGTTCATAACGTAGACCATACCGTTGGAGCCTGCGACACCACCTGTTTGATTGATCACATTGATCGAGACCGGAAGGTGTTTTTCCATCTCGGCCATGATCATACGGTTGATCGTGTCCGTACCGCCACCGGCCCCCCAGACCACAGCTGTGGTGATATCACGATAGGGGTAATCCTGCGCAGCAGCTGCGCCTGCAATACTGGTCGCCATCACAGCTGCGGCCGCCAACCGCCCTAGCATTAGTTTCATTTCCAAGTCCTCCCAAACAACTTCGCGTTTATTATTGCATTTATTTGCGTATACATTAAAGAATGCGTTGTCAACGGACTGTAGTGAAAGCTGCGATCGCGCTATAAATGCGAAACAGGAAGGAAGCGGGGCAAAATGAAAAAGACTTACGATATTGCAGTGTTCCACGGGGACGGGATTGGCCCAGAAATTATGGGCCCCACGCTTGAAATCCTGCGCCAGCTCTCGCTCAGCAATCCCACCTATGAACTGGTGTTTACAGACGCTCCGGCTGGCGCAGGCCACTACGCCAAAACGAGAGAATCGTTTCCGGCAGGATCACTCGAGACTGCACGAAATGCTGACGCGATTCTGCTGTCGGCAATGGGTTTGCCGGATGTTCGATACCCGGACGGAACCGAGATTTCACCGCAGATTGATTTGCGAAAGCAACTGGGACTTTTCGCTGGCGTACGGCCAGTGAAGGTAAGCAGCGGACAAAGGACTCCCTTGGCGCTGCCTCCGGGAAAAGAGATCGACTTTGTGTTGATACGCGAAAGCACAGAAGGGCTGTTCTTCACCCAAGGCGCTGGCGAAGTTTCCGAAGACGAAGCGCGTGAAACTCTGCTGATCACTCGTGAGGTGTCCGAAAAACTGTTCCGTTTCGCGTTTGATCTGGCCCAGAACCGCAAAAGAACCGGGCGCGGCCGAGGGCGAGTTACATGTGTCGACAAGGCCAATGTATTTCGCGCCTTTGCGTTCTTTAGATCAATTTTTGATGCAGAAGCCGCCCTCCATCCCGAATTACAGGCAGACCATGCTTATGTTGATGCCACCGCTCTGTGGATGGTTCAAAAACCTTGGGAATTTGATGTTTTGGTCACTGAGAACATGTTCGGAGACATCCTCTCCGACCTTGGTGCCGGTCTCATGGGTGGTCTTGGGCTGGCTCCCTCAGCGGATATCGGATTGAATCACGCTGTATTCCAACCCTGTCATGGTTCCGCTCCGGACATTGCGGGACAGGGTGTCGCCAACCCTTTTGCAATGATCCTGTCCGCAGCAATGATGCTTGAATGGTTGGGGCTGACCCATGATCACCCAGGCCTGTCCAACGACGGCGAACGATTGCGTGAAGCCGTGGAAAAAGTGACTGCGAACGGACAGAACCTGACGCGTGACCTAGGTGGCACCGCCGGAACGCAGGATGCAGCCGCATCGGTATTAGAAGCAATACGGGCATGAATACTCGACAAACCATCAGGGTCGCTTGTGTGGGCGCGGGATATTTCAGCAGGTTCCACTACGAAAGCTGGTCCCGAATGCCCGGAGCGGTTCCGATTGCGTCCTGCAACCGTGATATCAACAAGGCTAAAGAAACAGGACTTGCCGCTTACGATGATCTGTCACAAATGCTGGAGGCGGAAAAACCAGATCTCGTGGACATCATCCTTCCACCTGTAGCGCAGGCCGAAGCCATCCGAACGGTACTGAACTCTGGTATCAAGTGGCTGATCTGTCAAAAGCCATTCTGCATGTCTCTGGATGAAGCGGAGAAGATCGTCTCCGAGGCTGAAGCGGTAGGCGCAACTATCGTCGTGCACGAGAATTTTCGATTTCAGCCCTGGTATCGTGCGATCAAGGTGGCGATGACCGAGGGTCGAATTGGCACACCTCTTCAAGCGACTTTCCGGCTTCGGCCCGGCGACGGACAGGGACCACGAGCCTACCTTGACCGGCAACCGTATTTTCAGGACATGCCGCGTTTCCTGGTGCATGAAACAGCGGTTCACTGGGTAGACACATTCCGATTTTTGTTCGATGCGCCCAGCGCAGTTTATGCGGACTTGCGCCAAGTTAACCCCTTTATCGCGGGCGAGGATGCAGGTTTCATCCTATTTGATCACCCCAACGGCTTGAAAGCCCTTTTCGATGGCAACAGATGCCTTGACCACAGTGCCGAAAACCTGCGTCAAACCATGGGTGAGGCTCTCATCGAAGGAACCGAAGGATCACTGGTTCTTTACGGCGACGGTTCAGTTGAACTCCGCGCTTTTGGAAAACAGGAGCGACAGCAGATTTTTCCTCCGAGCGATCATGATGGGTTTGGAGGAGACTGCGTACACGCCTTGCAAAGTCACGTCGTTTCAGGCCTTGTAAAGGGCACGCCGTTGGAAAACACGGCCCGAGACTATTTGGACGTGATCCGCATTGAAGAGAACATCTATCTCTCGGCTGCGGAGGGACGAAAGATCAACCTGGAGACGCCGTGAAGGGTCAGGACGCAAAAACTCTTTCCAATACCCAACGCGCTGTTAGGGATTTGCGACAGATGATCCTGTCTGGCGAACTAGCAGCCGGAACTGACCATCTGGAATCGGAACTTGCCGAGACCCTTGGCATGTCCCGCACCCCGATACGGGAAGCTGCGCTGATGTTGGAGAGTAAGGGCTTGCTTGAAATGCGGCCCCGTAAGGGCGTGCGGATACTGCCTGTTTCATCAGATGATATGCGTGAAATCTACGACATACTGACGGAACTCGAGAGTCTCGCAGCACAGCGCGCTGCCGAAGCGGGTTATTCAGAAGATGAACTGGCGGTCCTTGCTGGATCAATTTCAAAGATGGACCAAGCCATCGAAGCCGAAGACCTTGAAGCCTGGGCCGAGGCTGACGAGTTGTTTCATCAGGAGCTCGTTCGGTTGGGCGGCAACAAACGGGTCGAAGCGATTGTCGCCATGATGAGCGACCAGGTGCGCCGCGCACGCGCAACGACGTTGTTCATCAGGCCCCTGCCCGTCAAATCCAACGAAGATCACCGGGTTGTTTTTCAAGCGATTAGTGAAGGTCGACCGGATGTTGCCCGTGAACGTCATCGAGAACACAGGCTGCAAGCACAGGCTATGCTTTGCGGGATACTCGAAAAGCATCGGCTCAACAGCCTCTGATCTTCTCGTATCCGATCGTTAATCAACTAAAATAACTGCTTTTTTGGCGACATAAAAGGCGCTCCGAGTACTTGTCGATAGCGGCAGTCCGCGGTTGCGTCCGGCTGTTCTGCTTTCCTTTTTTCAAATCACTTAACCAATCACTACATCGATTGGGGTTGATTTAGTACGATTTCGTATTATTTAGTTCGATATCGTACTATTGGAGACTCAAGATGCCAAATCGAAGACGTTTTCTTAAGATTCTAGGCGGAGGCACAATTCTGGCGGCAACGGGCGCGGTTGGGTTCCTCGCTACACGCACGCCGCATGACGCGCTGGCTCCGTGGACGCCAAAACCGTATGACGACCCACGCAAAGCTGCTTTGTCCTACGCAATTCTCGCCCCCAATCCACACAACTTGCAACCTTGGCTGGTCGAGTTGGTTGGGCAAGACACGGTGCGCATCCACCGTGATCCTGATCGCGAGCTTCCGGAAACCGATCCTTACCACCGTCAGCTCTTTATTGGCCTCGGCGCATTTGTTGAGACGATGGTTCTGGCGGCAGGTGCACAGGGATTTGATACCGAGGCCAAACTTCTGCCAAATGGAGATGACGGACCTATCGCAGAAGCAGTGTTTGTTCATGGCGGAGCGCTCGATCCACTCTCAGATCAAATCCTCAACCGACATTCCAACAAGGAACCGTACACTGAACAGCGCCTCTCAGCCGATCAAGTGTTTGCGCTTAGCGACTATGCAACTTTGATTACTGATGAGGATCTGGTGGTCCGAGTTCGAGACCTCACGAAACGCGCTTTCGAAATCGAAATGCGAACACCCCAGACCCTAAAAGAATCCGTCGACCTCATGCGGATCGGGAAAGCAGAAATCAACGCCAACCCGGACGGGATTGAGTTACGCGATCCTATGCTGGAAACGCTGCGACTTACCGGCCTATTGGACAATGAGACCCTTATGAATGTTGACCACCCAGGCACTCAGTCTCACATGCGAGGCTACTTCGCTATGCTAGACGCGACGCCGCAATACGCAGTCCTCACGACAGCTACAAATACGCGAAGCGATCAACTCGAAGCCGGACGTCAATTGATGCGTTTCTACCTGAAAACAACTGAAATGGGCCTAGGCGTTCATCCAGTCAGTCAAGCACTTCAGGAATATCCTGAGATGGCTGATGAATACGCTCTTGCGCATGAGCTTCTTGCGTCACCGGGCCACACGGTGCAAATGTTGCTGCGTTTGGGGTACGGACCCGAGCCAATTGCCACACCCCGCTGGCCTCTGGAGACACGAATTCTGAATGAAGCCTGAAGAAGAGACCAACGAAGTCTACCGGTTCTTCACCGAGGTCGGGATCATCAACCAGCTGATCTCGACCAAGCTTGAGGCGTTCTTACCTGGCAGAATGACCGCAACCCAATTTGGTATATTGGGCCACCTGGTCCGGCGCCCCGAGGGGGAAACGCCACTACAGCTATCGAACGCTTTTCAAGTGCCCAAGACGTCAATGACGCACATGCTCGCGAGCCTTGAAAATCATGCTCTTATTACCCTTGAAGCCAACCCCGATGACAAGCGTTCGAAAATAGCCCGGTCCACGCCACAAGGCGCGGAGTTTTTGCAAGCTTGTACGAAGCGGATGTCGGAATCCCTAGCTCCAGTTTTGTCCGAACTCGGGTCAGGTCCGTTTCACAATTCGCTGCCGAATCTGACGCTCATACGCGAAGCTTTGGATAGCGAACGGGACTAGGCAAAAACCAGTGTTGGCCAGAATACGAAACCAAATTCTCAGAACATCATGCAATCTCCGCCCGGCGGAAGCGGCGGAGATCCTTCAGGCAAGGTGGGCGTGTAGTCAAATGTCACAATCTTCGCGCCGCCGTCGAATGCTACAAACAGTTGGTTAGATCCCGGCCTGATGGCGATGCCTTCAGGGTCAGTTCCGAATTCCAACAGGCTTTGCTGGGCGAGCAGTTGACCATCTGCCGTGAACTCATACAAGCTGTTTGACCCTTCCCAGTCATCAACAATCAACATGTGACCGGTGCGTGGGTCAATCGCGATGCCTTGTGCCTCACTTAAGGGGGGAGAGAGCTTCATGGTATCCAACCTCGCCGTCAAAGCACCCTCTGAAGTGAACCAGGACAACCGTTCCGGGTCATCTTCTACGGTCACGATCTGCCCCTTGGCGTTGATCGCGATCCCCTCGGTGTCTGCGAATCCGCCTTCCAGAGTGAAAGGCGCTCCGAGTGGCTCTCCATCTTTGGTGACACGTTGAAGACTGCCGAGACCATCGCCCAACAACAAGTGATCCCCTTCGATAGCAATTGCTTTGATACGGAAGAGATCGCTGGATATGCGGCGCAACTCATCACCTTGCAATGTAACGAGAATGGCCTCGGGCCCCTCGTTCGCAATCCACAACCCACAAAACGTCGGATCGTAGTCAAGACTTGCGGGTTGATTGAGCTCATACCGCCCTGTTTCGCGAAGCTGCAATGCCGTGGCCGGGGTCGACACAGCAAAAAACAACAAGGCGGTGGTCCTCACAAACACTCAGGATGCTCCTAACTGAGTTAGAAAGGTGGGGCGGTGTCGTGACGGGTCAATACAAAGAACGATTGGTCTCCTTCCAACAGTGTCCACCACATTGCCTGGTCAAAAAGATGCAGAACACCAAGAATCGGCGCAAGGTTGCGTGAGTTTGAAATATCCATCGACGCAAACCAAGTCGAAGAACTGGAGTAGTTTCTTGCATCGCAGCGGGAGCGGAGGTCCCCTACCACGCAATAACTATAGACGAGTCTGTCGCGTCACCACTCTCGGTGCCAAGTGCTACTTGGCTTTGGTGCTACCAATTTCAGAATTCGATCTGATTTAACCAAATTCACAGACAATTTGGTGTCGAACCCCGAAACGCTTAAGCTTCGGCGATCAATGTGCCCCAACTGGAAAAGCCACCGTCTGTCTCGCAGATGATCGTCTCCATCCCGGTTACCGCATCGTTCCCAAAATAGCAGTCCGCAAACGCACCGGTGCCAACAAATGATAGGGTCAGGGCAACAAGGCCCAAAGCTGCAATCCTCTTCATGATACTCACTCCTTTAGATGAGCTTCATTTGGGAGTTGTCTTTTGCTGAATGTATTTTGCTTTGATTAAGTTTTTTTAACTGAAGACTGTCTGTGGAGTCGTCTCTTCGGAACGCAGCACGCTCTGAATGTTCGCTCAGAAAAGACAGGTTCAGCATCTAAAATGAAGAAACAGCGCATCCGCGTTCAGGCATCGGCACAACTCGATCTCAACCGGTGTCAAGTAGGCCTATCTGAATATCACAGCCCTTTCTTGAGAGGCCTTCAGTAGAAACCAATCTCACTGACATCTACGCGGGCCTCGTGATCGCGCCCGAAGGCTACAACTCCAATTGAAGTGATTTCATCAGCAACGGGAATAGCGCGTAATATGGTGCCAGAAGCCTTGAAACCTGACAGAGGCAAATAGACTTCGGCCCAGTCTTTAGAAGTTGCGAACGCGGCCTGATAGTATTGCCACGGAAGCACCGTGCCGCGTGTTCTGAGGTGAACGAAATATTGCTCACCGTTCCCCCGTACCAATAATCTGACGCCTGATACACCCTCATCTGGCCGATCAGACAACTTGCGCCGGAACTGGATGAAGCCGCCGTTGTTTTCCGTACTGACCGTTCCGGTCAGCCGCGCGAATGCAACATCACCTTCCGAACGAAACTGCACTTGTCCTGAGGAAACTCCTCCCATGACGGTGTCGGCAACGTAGTCCCAACGCGTCTCCCGAGACTTGGAAAAGTCTTCAGTCAGTTTTTCATCAGCCTGAGCCATTGTGCATCCAATGATAACAAGACCTGAAACAAGCCCAATGAAGTTGGCAAGCATTTCGTTCCTTCTCAGTTCAGTATCGCAATGGAAAGGTTCAGCGCCGTGGCAAATGCGACCCATGCAAAGTACGGCAGGAAGGCCAGCGTAGAAACCCGATCCGAATTCCTGACCTGAACGATGAACATGACGATGACAGCCAACAACGCGACAATGACCACAAGGGCAATCCACGGCAGTTGCAGTACGAAAAAGGCTGGGGACCACAAAAAGTTCAGACCCATCTGCGCCCACCACAGCTTCATGGCGGTCGAGCTTCGGTCCGCTTCGAACTGACGCCAACCAACCATAGCGATCAAAACATATAGCACTGTCCAAACTGGCCCAAAAATCCAATTAGGTGGATTGAAAGCCGGTTTAGAAAGCTGCGCATACCAATCGCCGGGTGCAGTCAGTGTCCCAATAAGGATGCCGCCTCCCACCATGAGCGCAAGGAATACTATGCGGATCAACCAATTCGACATTTTGGGATAGCTTTCAGCAGTCCTTGGTGGTCACATTGACAAATGCCTCGGAAGAGAAGGTCGCCGTACTGGTCTTATCCGCATCAGTATACGAAACCGTGGCGCCTTCGATCTCCGACCCCGTTACGGTGATTTCGCGTTGCCCGATTGTGTCATCGACATCGATGGTAAAGGCTAGTGTGTCACCGGCTGCGAGGGAGGCGATCTCAAGTTCTATTGTATCTTGCCCGTCCACGACCGCTGGAATTTGCCGCAGAGCATCCGAACCCTCAACGAATTCGAGAGGTTGGAATACCTCCACTCCAGCACCCTTTTCGGTAACGTCGAAAATCAGACGTCCGGCAGATTGCGACAAGTCAATTTTGAGGGTCGAGGCTTCTACTTCGCAAGCTCCGACATTTGTCAGAACAAAACGGTCCTTGGGTGCGCTTTCTATAAAGCGAATTTGTACACCAGCTTGAAGCGAAGTAGCTGAAATCAATCCAAGGGTCGCCGCAAGAATACTCTTCGAGAACATATTTATCTCCTAACTAAACGGTTCTTGATAGATACGCCTCGGCGGGTTTCCTGGATCAGACTTATACCCTTCGACTATCGTGGTTTAGCTGATAGGAGCTTTCGAAGTTCAATGCTCCGTAACCAGAACGGCGAAGTCAGAACATGCCATTGTCATTCTCGCTTTTTGCTGGAACTTCCTGAAGAACGTCCCAGTGTTCGACAACCTTGCCATCAGCATCCAGGCGAAAAATATCGATCCCGGCGTACTCGAGGTCATCGGGCCAGATTTGATGGCAATGCAGAACAACGTGATCGCCTTCAGCAAACGCACGTTTGATGTCCACACGCTTTCCCGGGTATTCGGCGGCCATGCGCTCGAAGTACTCGACAAAGGCTTGCTTGCCGTCGCCAACATGCGGGTTGTGCTGCGTATAGGTTTCCCCAACAAAGGTCGCTATGGCCTCGGCAGGTCGACACGCGTTGAACATCATTTCATAAAAGGCGATGACGTTTTTCTTGTTTGTTTCTAGGTCCCGCATGCTGATCTCCAAATCGACGTTATTACCGCCCAAAAATGTTGACCCACGTAATTCTTGGAAGCAACCCGGCAAGGATCTCGATCATTGATCGGCAAAGAGTTACGAGCTTGATTTTGCGGCCCGACTATTCCGAGGGTTTTCACTTACTCGGTTTCTTCGAAATCAATATGAATATGATTTCCATCAGGATCGGCCACGTGGATTTGGACCATTCGGGCGCCGGGGACGTCAGTTTTGCGGTACTTGATCTGACTCGAATTCAATTTTTCTTCGAACGCGCTCAACCCCGTGGCTGAGAGTGCAAAATGCTCGAGCTTGAGCTTCACTTCGGAGCCGACACTTGGCGTTCCTTCGTGCCCCACAAGGTGAACCACCGCGTGATCACCCGCATACAACCAAGCTCCGGCAAACGGAAAATCAGGGCGGGCCCCGAGTTTCAAACCCAGGACCTCTTCATACCAAGTAACCATCTCAGGCAACCTGTTCGTCACAATATTCACATGATCCAGCCGCTCAATTCTCATCTAAAAACCCTCAAGCACAAGCTTCCCTTTGGCCTTGCCGCTTTCGAGGATAGCATGGGCTTTCATTAAGTTTGTAGCATTGATCCTACCGAGTGTATCAGTCGCTGTGGATCTGATCTTTCCATCATCTATCAACCCGGCGACCTGATTCAGGATTTCGCTTTGACGACTCATATCTCCAGTCCCGAAAAGCGACCGAGTGTACATGAACTCCCAATGCAATGAGATCGATTTGGGTTTGAACGGCGCGATGTCGAAGGTCTCAGGATCGTCGATCAACCCAAAGCGACCTTGTGGGGTCATCACCTCTCCGCCTTGAGAGGCATAAAGCTGGGAATGGTTTGTCGAATAGATGAAATCCACGCTGTCGATACCGAGAGCCTCGAGTTGTGAGCCAAAAGGTTCCGCATGGTTGATGACATAGTGCGCGCCTAGCTCTCGAACCCAGTCTTGTGTCTCGGGTCTGGACGCAGTGGCAATCACTGTCAAGTCAGTGAGAGCCCGCGCCAATTGAATCGTGATTGACCCGACACCACCTGCGCCACCAATCACCAGCAACGTCTTGGTCCCGCCGGAAACGGCATCTTGTACTCGCAAGCGGTCGAACAGCATCTCAAAGGCAGTAAGCGTCGTGAGCGGCATAGCCGCCGCCGCTTTCGCCGGTATGGATTTTGGCGCGGCTCCGACAATACGTTCATCCACCAGATGAAACTCGGCATTGGTTCCCGGTCGGTTGATCGCCCCGGCATACCAAACTGTATCTGCCGGACTGAAAGTCTCCACCGTTTCACCAACGGCTTCGACGATCCCTACTGCGTCCCACCCCAGAATATCAGGTGCTGGACCAACAGGAGCACGGTTTTGCCGAATTTTCGTATCGACCGGGTTTACTGAAACGGCCTGCACCTTCACCAACAAGTCGCGCCCCTTCGGCGTCGGTTTGTCGGCCTCGAAGTCGATCAAGGCGTCCGCTCGATCAATCGACCCTGTCTCACGGTATCCCACGGCTTTCATAGCGTGCTCCTTTGTCCGGTTCTGCGTCAACCAATGACTGTCATTTCATTCAACGTGAATTCTGCAACGGCGCCCTCTGTAGCTTCCAGGTAAGCCGCAAGGTGCTGAGCACCCATGTGGGTTTGCCAAAGCTCGCGGCTTTCCCAATTTTCGTAGAACACGAAATGAGCCGGGTTGTCGTTGTCCTGGTGCAGGTCGTAGTTAATGCAACCCTCTTCGGCACGGGTTATGTCGATGAGCTTGATCAGCTCACCCTTTACGAGGTCGATCTTGTCGGGGTTGGCTTTGATGTTGGCGAGGATTGTCAGCTTGGCCATTGGAATACGTCCCTTGTGTTCTTGAGCGATGAGCAAGATTTACGCCGCATTACTCTCGGGATAAACAGGTCAGGATCGAACATATAATCCGGAATTTCCGTTTAATGCTCTTAGACAATCTTCGCTTGTTTCTGACCATAGCCGAGAAAGGCAGTCTGGTGGCTGCGGCGCGCGAGATAGGGATGTCGAGTACGACAGTGTCCGAGCGGCTCGCGGCTCTTGAGGCACATTACGGTGTGGTTTTATTCAACCGCACCACCCGTTCCATTAGCCTGACCGAAGAAGGACGAGTACTAGCCGATGGGGCAAGAAACGTCCTCAGTGAGGTTGCGGACTTGAATACACTTGTTCGGCACGGCGCCGAAACTCTGTCTGGTCCAATTCGCATAAGCGCACCGATTGACTTGGGGCGGAGCATTGTTTCCGAGGTTATCGCCGAATTCACCGAAGGGAACCCTGCCGTCTCAATCGAACTGTCCCTCTCAGACGGCTATGTCGATCTTGTCGGCCAGGGTTTCGACCTCGCCGTTCGCTTCGGCAACATCACAGACAGCTCGCTCAGGTTGCGAAATCTAGGAAGCTACCAACGTTTCGTATGTGCGTCCCCAAGTTACCTGGCCTCATTCGGAACGCCTGAAAAACCAGAAGATCTATTGAACCACAACTGCTTGGTCATGAGGTTTGGGGACATGATTGACAACGTTTGGGAGTTTGGATCAGGACCAAATGCCCAGCGCGTATCAGTAAAGGGAAATCGAATAGTCAATGATGGCTCACTCATCCGCGATTGGGCAATCGCAGGCCATGGGGTCGTCTTGAAGTCAGAGCTGGATGTCGGCGACGATGTTCGATCTGGCAGACTTGTTTCAGTCTTGCGCGACTTCCTCCCGCCCCCGAAACCTTTGCAAATGATGTTTCCGCCGAGCCGAGCCCAACCACGCCGCATAACGGCCTTGGCTGAGCATTTGCGTCGCAAATTTGGTGTGAGTTGAGGCCGCAGGGGAAGACACTAACTGATAGCCGCTATGTTTGCTCAATGAATTTCAACGTTGCGTGTGCTAGCTCTCTGCCAGCATCTTCTTGAATGAAATGCCCAGCTTTTGGCACAACGATATGGTTTTGACCAACTGCCCCAGGGATCGACTTTTGGAACAGCTTGTCTACGCCCGCCATGACCCTGTCATCTTCTCCAAAAACAGTCAGAAACGGGGTGTTGAGGGTCTTGAGGGTTTCCCATGCGGCTCGGTTGGCTTCTGAAGCTGGATTGTCAGGCGAGTCGGGCACCAGCATTGGAAACTCTCGAGCGCCTGCCAGATAGCGCGCGTCCGGGAATGGTGCGTTGTAGGCTGCGACCTCTTCCTTTGAAATCTTGGATGTAGTGCCGCCAAAAACGATACGGCCCGAATTAAATTCAGGCACAGATTGTGAGTATTCCCGCCAAGAAAGAAATGCGTTGCCCAAAGGCACGTCACCGGTGGGTAAGGCCGTGTTCGCAACAACCACACGAGAGAACCGCTCGGGCATACTCGCAACCAGCCGCAAGCCAATGAGTCCGCCCCAGTCCTGACAAACCAATGTGATGCCGGTCAGGTCAACTTTCCGCAACCACTCGGACATCCAGTCTACATGGCGTTGGTAGGTGTAGTCGGATCGCTCAGTGGGCTTGTCCGACCGGCCAAACCCAATCAAATCAGGAGCCAGAACTCGATGACCCGCATCTTTGAATAACGGAATCATGTGCCGATACAGGAAGCACCAGGTTGGCTCTCCATGCATCAACAATACTGGCGGTGCCTGTGCCGGTCCCTCGTCCAAATAGTGCAGTCGGAGAAGACCGCCCTCGGTATCATCCACATCAAGATAGTTCGGTCCAAATTCGAAATCTGGCAACCCGTCAAACTGGCGGTCCGGTGTGCGAAGGAACTTCATCGTGAACTCTCCAAAATTTCCGACGGTCTTGGTCCGACAACAGTGATCGATAAAACTAAAACGGTCCAGTTCCAGCATATGTCGACTTCAGGTTTGGTTGAGTTGGACGCATTGCTTCGGTCCTTCGCGGAGGAGGCCCTATTTGCAGACGTCTTGAATCTGCACCAAAAAAATTGGTCTCAAAAACCTTATCTTTTGAGTTCCTCTGAGATGAAGCAGAGTTCATCTGTACGGATCGCCGAGGGGCGGCTCAGAAGAAAATCGCAAGCCCGGTCATTGATACAACCAAGAAAAGGAGAGTCATGATTCCGCCCGAGCGAACAAAATCGACCACCCGGTAGCCTGCTGGGCCCATGATCAACGCGTTCACCTGGTGTGTTGGGATCAAAAATGAGTTGGACGTTGATATTGCCACGGTTAGAGCAAATACAGCCGGGTTACCACCCGCCGATACAGCAATAGAAACTGCTAGCGGCACCAGTAAAACAGTTGCACCTACGTTCGACATGACCAGCGTGAACGCCGTTGCCAAAATGGCGATACCTGCTTGTAAAGACCAGATCGGCCACCCCTTCAGAAGGGCCAACACATGCGCTGCAATCCAATCCGCAGTGCCGGTGTTCTGAACCGCCTGACCTAACGGGATGAGTGAAGCAAGTAGAAAAACTGTGCTCCAACTTATCGACTCGTAGGCCTCATCGATCGACAGCACCCGGCTCAAAACCATGCCAACAGCGCCAACTAGCAGGCACAACGACAAGCGCAGGTCAGAAAATAGAATTAAGCTCAACGCTATTAGGAAGAAGGCGAGCGCCCATCCGACCTTGTGTGGCCGCAACTCTTCCTGGGGAAAGTCCGAGGTGACAACGACGAAATCCCTGTCTGACTTCACTCGTGTCAGACGGTCCCACTGCACATGCACCACACACGTGTCACCGGCTTGCAAAGGAACTTGCCCTATATGAGTGGCTGAATGATCTTCGGTCTCAACGTGGCTTAGTGTTTCTTCGCCACGCTGAATGGCCAACAAAGACAAACCATGTGTTTGGCGGAGACGTAAATCGATCGGAGTCTGGCCGATCACTGAAGAACCGGGAGGAATAACAACCTCGGCCACACCCGATTGGGTCGCGGCGAAATCGTCTGCAAAGACATCTAGTTGGGGCAGGATCTCCAAGCCGTAAGGCTCAGCAAACTGGTGCTCAACCACCCGACGCAGGCCAAGCACGGCGAGCCGCGCCGGGGCTTCAATCTTAGTATCAGCCATCGGCGCGATGACCTTGTGGCCGCGATAAGATGTGCCCAGAATGTACATGTTATGGGCGACCATCAGATCCGAAAGCGTTTGCCCGATAATGATCGAGCCTTCAGGGACACGTATCTCAAACATATCGGCCCGAAGCCCGTATGTGGCTTCGACATAAGCCTGCATGGATCGCGCCGAGCTTGCGTCTTCTCCACGTTCCCGCCGCGCTGGAAGGACCCAACGACCAAAGAGCACAAAGTATAGTACCCCTGTCAGCACCAGCATCACACCGATAGGCGTTACTGAAAACAACCCAAACGTCTCCATTTGTTGATCAGCTGGAAGGGATGAGTTTGCCGAAACAATCAGGTCATTCAACAGGATGAGGGGCGACGACCCGACCAATGTGATCGTACCACCCAGAATCGCGCAAAACCCCATGGGCATCAGCAACCTACTCATCGGGATTTCCGTACGTGCTGAGATGCGGCTTACAACAGGCAGAAAAAGCGCGGCAGCTCCGACGTTCTGCATGAAGGAGCTGATGACACCAACCGTTGTTGATATGATTGGGATTATCCGGGCCTCTGTCGTGCCACCGTTCTTAAGGATCAAGGCCGCAACTTTTGACATAAGTCCGGTCTTATCAAGCCCAGCGCCAATTATCATAACTGCGATGATGGACATCACTGCGTTTGAGGAAAAACCTTCAAAGAGCCTGGAGACATCGGCAAGATTACCCAGCCCCGGTAGATAGCTCAGTGCGCCAAGCAGCACCATTACGAGAATTGCTGCGACATCGATCCGAATAATCTCAGTAACAAAAAGTAAGACCGTGAAAGACAATAGACTCAGTACGACTATCATTTCGTACGTCAGTGTTGGTAATTCCATATCGCACTCCCAAACTAACGTTACCTGATTGGTAGCAAATGCGAAGGACCAACTCTGCGCCGAAGGTAAGGCCAAATTCTATCAGGCCGGCTCATGAAGCTCGTTTTCTCGGACATGATATCTTCTGAAACATGGAATTCGCCAACTCAAAGAGACCCTGATGATAAACTCAAAAGTGTCTCTTAGTCACCTCAATCGGAGGGAAGGCGTCCATTCCCAGACTTGTGATAAATCCCCGCATCCAGAATATCTATTGCCTTACTCGAGAAATGAGCGCGTCCAAACCGGCGCGCTCACTCTATTTGCTATTGCCTGTCACCAAGGAGTTAAGAGTGATGCATCACTCTGCGGCAACCACTTCCTCTTCCAGTGCCGGGTAGTCGGTATATCCTCTTTCATTGCCGCCGTAGAGGGTCGTTTCATCCAACTCACTCAGCGAGGCATCTTTCTCCAGCCGACTGACAAGATCCGGGTTGGAAATAAACGGTCGGCCAAAGGCCACCAGATCGACGGCGCCGGTATCAACCGCTTCTATTGCCATTTCGCGGTCATAGGCATTGTTGCCCATCTTCGGACCGTCAAACAAATCATAGAGCGCCTTTAGATCGCCACCTTCGGGAATACCGCGCGGGCCACCGGTCTGTCCTTCTACGAGATGGAGATAGGCCAACCCATAACTATTCAACAATTTGATCGCATGCGAGAACGTCGCCTGTGGGTCACTGTCGGAAATGTTGTTGGCGTTCGAGAAGGGGCTGAGGCGGACACCAACACGGTCGGCGCCCCATACGTCGACAACTGCGTCCATGACTTCTTTGAGGAACCGTGCTCTGTTCTCGACAGGACCGCCATATTTGTCTTCACGCTTGTTGGACTCGTCCCGCAGAAACTGATCAATAAGATATCCGTTGGCTGCATGAACTTCGACACCGTCAAATCCAGCTTTCTTGGCGTTTTCTGCGGCCCTCCGGTAGTCGCCAACAATGCCAGCTATTTCTTCGATCGCCAGAGCACGCGGCTCAGACGTTTCAACAAACTGCTCACCATCAAAGGTCTTGGCCTTAGCGCCAATCGCGGATGGCGCAACAGGGGCACCGCCATCCTGCTGCAAGCTGTTGTGCGAAATTCTGCCCACATGCCAAAGCTGGATCACAATCTTTCCGCCCTCAGCATGGACGGCTTCAGTCACTTTTTTCCAGCCGTCGATCTGTGCTTTGGAATAAACACCGGGCGTCCATGCATAGCCTTTGCCTTGGGGCGAAATTTGCGAAGCTTCCGTGATGATCAGACCAGCACCCGCCCTTTGCGCGTAGTACTTGGCCTGCAATTCATGGACGCTGTCATCCTCGGCTCTTGCCCGGTTGCGGGTCAGTGGCGCCATGACAACGCGGTTTTTCAGTTCAATTGCGCCAGCTTTGATGCCGGAGAACAGTTTTTCATCAGCCATTGCTGCTTCCTTCTTTGGTTTACTTCTATCAGACAGTTTTGGACTATTTGGTCCAAAATTAGGGCTGCGATTTCTTCATGTTTTTGATTTCAAAACATTAAGTTAGGTGTAGCTAAGGTGATATCACCAACCGAGCTTGATTCAGAGTTTGCGATATCTGCTCCGCGGGAACACCCGCCTTCCGCAAAGCTAAAGTACCGATTGCAAGGGAGGCAAAGGCACGCGCCTTGTCGAGGGCCTGTCCCGGATTCGAAGGCTCAAGCGCTTTCGCAATAATCTCGTCAATACTTTCTAAATGTTGTCGCCCGAGAGCCGCGACTTCCTCATCATGAGGAGCAAGCTCCGTTAGGCAGTTGATCAGCATGCAGCCGTCACGACCGCCTTGCGGGTTCGCCAAAGCTTCCATTATTGCACCAACGGGGTCATCTCCGCCCGTGTCCGCGACCTCACGCAGAGTTTTTAAACCACGCCTGGAATAGTGGCTGAGGGCTTTGTGAAACAAAGCTCGCTTGCTGCCGAACGTTCCATAGAAGCTGGATCGGCTCAAACCCATGGCCTTGGTCAGATCATCCACAGATGCGGTCTCATATCCCTTGTGCCAGAATACGCACAGGGCTTTTTCCAAAGCCTCGGCTTCATCAAAGCCACGAGGCCGACCCGGGCCAACAGGCGAATTGTTGTCGCCAACTATAAGAGTATCTTCGCTCATGCGCTAGATTTGGAATGGTCGGTCCAGAAATTCAAGGGGCCTGTTGAGGATTCTGGTTTAATCAGTCCGAATTGTAGCCAACAACAGGATTTTAGGTTTGTAGGAATACCGGACCCGCCCGTCGCGCTCGCTATATGGCTGATGTACGCCAAAACTGCCGACGGAGACCTATGCATTCCGGAGTTGATTGACCACGAAGTTGGACAAACCCAATCAAACATGACCGTAGTAGTCGCGAGAAACGACTGCTGAGTAGGCATAGTACAGCAAGGTCCCCCAATCGAAAATCGGCATGCCAACCTCGCGCTGTGCTGCACGAGAAAACGGTTGCATCCCTGTGCATTCATAAACGATGGCGCCGACATTCGGATCGCGTGCCACGAGTGCCTTTGTCGCTTCGACCACCTGTATTTCGCAGGCTTCGTAACGTGCGTGCGGCTCTTACGGGCGTTTTTCCGGATCCCAGAGTTTGTCGAACTCGGTCACCCCCAGCTCGTCCTGGGCGCCGCCAACGATCAGGTTGGAATTCGGATCAATTCCGACGGCTTCGAGGTGGCGATCAGTCAGGAAGCGGCGTTGAGCACAAAGGATTACCACCTTCTTGCGGCTGCCTATGACGGTCTGGGCAAATGGCGACAGCAGCAGGCTGGACGTGAACACTGGCACGCTTACGGCGGTGGCGACATCCTGCTGGAAATAGGCAAAGAAATCACATTCTGCGGCAATGGCGCGGCATCCGTATCTTTCCAACCGCTTTGCGGATGCAATGATCGGCGCGCGAAGTGGTGTTGTGTCCTAGTCCCAAACCAAGGTTTTGTTGCTGACGTCCGTGGCGATCTCGTATTGGATCGGAAAGGGAAACGCGCTTGGGTTTCGCACGTCGCCGGGGAAGCCCGGATAGGCGTCTTCCAGAAGCATGACGCCAAGGCCATCCCATAGCCCACATGGTTCTGACGCACGCGGATATCTTGGATGCCGGGGTCAGGGGAGCATAAAACATTTGGTTGAGCCTTTTCCTGGCAGGAAATTTAGGCAGGCCAAAATACAGTCGACCCGCCCCAGCCCGATCAGCTGTCGCGTTTGAGGAAGTCGACTAGCAGGGTCGAGATCTTCTCAGGCTGGTCTTCCATCGAGAAGTGGCCGCAGTCCTCGAGCACATGCAGTTCCGAGCCGGGGATGGCGGCGTTCAGCTTATGGGCCCACGCAACCACCTGCCAGGCGTCATCCGCGCCCCAGATCAATTGAACCGGGCGCTCACCGAGCTCGGCGTAGCGCGGTGCGACTTCATCGGTGTGCCTGGGGTCGTAGTGCATAACCTGATGCTGAAAGAAACTGCCCTGGCCTACGGGACCACAGATGAAATCGAGGTAGGTTTCCATTGAGGTCTCGGCAAGACGTTTCTTGTTCTGTACTGTCGAATAGAGCCAATCCCGGAAATGCTCACGGTGTTCTGCATCCGGTGCCTTGATCAGCTTCTCAAGACCCGCTTGCATCTGTTCATGGGTACGCTTCGAGGGCCAGCTGTCATAGCTTACCACGTCGATCATGGTCAGCGTGTGGACACGCTCAGAGGATTGGATGCCGAACCGCTGGGCGATACCACCACCGATGTCATGGGCGATAACATGCAGGTTATCCAGCCCCCAGATGTCGAGCAGCCCTTCAAGGATCGGAACCTGTCCGGTGACTGAGGTGTCGATGTTCGGGTCGCGTGGACGCTCCGACAGACCACACCCGAGCAGGTCGAATACATGCACCTTGTATCCGGCCTCGACCAGCGAAGGCAGGATGTTGCGCCAGATCCAGGACGAGGACGGAGTGCCGTGGATGAGGACCACGGGTTCGCCTTCACCATGCACGCCGTGGGCGATGCGGTTTCCGTTTATCACACAGTGTCGGTCAACAAGTTGGGTCATGATGTTTCTCCTGCTTAGGTGGGCTGGACGGGCAGCTATTGGGGATGATTTCAAGGAAAGGGAGCGCAGGACCGGTCAGACGCTCCAAGCAAAGATGCCGTAGGCGCCGGCGGCGATGTAGAAGCCCTGCATCGTCGTCCAGCCCCACATCCGCTTGCGCACCGCAAGGGTGAAAAGAAGGAGCGCCGACAACAGGAAAAATACGAAGGAAAGCACCTCGTATCCAGTATTGGAAGTGATGAGCAGGGAATAGGCGATGGACAAAAAGGCTCCACCCCACTCAAGCGATTTGTTTGCATCGGTTGTCATGTTTCAATCCGTTTTTTGACTTTCCCCGATTGTAATTTCAGAGCAATCAATCTATCAAATGAATGATCTTTATGAATCGATAAGATATTCGAATGGGAACATGCCATGGCTGAACGGCTGGAAATAGATGGCCTACGGGCGCTTCTGGCAATCTCGTCTCATGGGGGCGTCACCCGCGCGGCCGAACATCTTGCGCTGTCGCAACCGGCGGTCAGTCACAAGGTCAGACGGTTGGAAAAGGTGCTGGATTGCGATCTTCTGGCGCGCCGAGCTGGCGGGCCGCTGTTCACCGAGGCGGGTGAGCGGTTGCTGGGATATGCACAGCGCATGATGGATCTGCATGACGAGGCGCTGGCGGCGTTGGGCAAGAAACCACTCAAAGGTATGATCCAACTGGGCATGACTGAAGACACAACGGGCGGCGACGTGGCCCGCATTTTGGGTCGCTTCACCCGGCTACACCCAGAAACCCAAGTGCGTACACGGATCAGCCAGAGCCTGACCCTCGCAGGCTGGTTGGAGGCCGGTGAAATCGACGTTGCAGTCATGCAGGTCTTCAGCCGCGATGTGCTCCCTGACGATCTGGTTCTCTATGAAGACCAGTTGCATTGGATCAAATCGCATGACCTTCCATTGGACCTGTCGGTCCCGGTGCCGTTTATCGCCTTTGACAGCAACTGTTTCTACAAACACTGGGCCAGTGCCGAAGGGGCGCGGGGCGGGCAGCGGTTTGAAACGGTCTTCGAATGCCCCAGTGCGGCGGGTATCCTATCGTCCGTGCGCTCGGGGTTGGGGGTCGCGCTGATGAACGGGCTGCACCTGTCGCCTGACCTGGAGGTTGTCGAAGATGTGTTCCCAGAGCCGCCTTCCATCGCCTATGTCGCGCGAACTCGCCCCAAGAACCGGAATGATGCAGTCAAGGCGCTCATCCAGGAAATCTCCAGACAGGTCAGAAATGCAATTCCCCTACGCGTTGCTTGAAGAACCAGCCCTGGCCTCTATCGAAGCACAGGCAGCCCAAATTCTCGACGAAATAGGGATTGAGTTGCGGGGCGATCCCGACAGCCTCGACGCCATGACGTCGGTCGGGGCACGGATCGAAGGCGAGCGTGTGCGTATCGGTGCTGACCGTCTGCGCGATCTGATTGCACATGCGCCCGCCTCCTTTATCTGGCAAGGAAAGACCGAAGCGACTTCGGTCACGGTCGGAGGCGACCGCCCGGTGGTCGTCCCCTTCTATGGCCCGCCGAGTGTCCGTCACGCGGACGACACCATCCGCCAGGGCACGCTCGAGGACTACCGCGAACTCGTGCGCCTATGCAAAGCTTCACCGGCAATCGACAGCACCGGCTTTCAGCTTTGCATCGCCCATGAGGGCGACGCACTCGTGCCCTACATGGAGCTCGCCCGCGCCCATCTGGAGCTTTCAGATAAGCCGATGATGGGCACCGTCTTGTCCGAAGACGCTCTGCGCGAGGTTGCCAGCGCGGCTGGCGTCAAGGATACGGACGAAGACTGTCGGTTGCTTCACCTGATCAACCTGACGCCGCCGTTGGTCTTTCAGGCCAATCCGCTGCGCTGCCTGCGTGCATCGGCTGAATTGGGTCAGGCCAGCCTTGTTGCCTCTTACATGATGATGGGGGCCACGGCGCCGGTGACCATTGCCGGGGCGCTGGCTCAGGGGCTTGCGGAAATCATGGTTGGACTGGCTTTGACGCAAGTCTATCGCCCCGGGGCACCGGTAGTGGGCGGGATCTTCGCAACCCCGTTTTCGATGCAGTTCATGGGTCCGATCTTTGGAACACCAGAATCTCACCTGGCCCAATTGGCAAGTTGCCAGTTGGTGCGCCGACTTGGGGTCCCCTGCCGTGGCGACGGTTTGGTCACGTCGTCCAAGATCAATGACGCTCAGGCCGGATATGAAGGCGTCAACGCCTTCGGAGCATCTTTGGCCGGAGGAGCCGACCTGATCCTGCATGCGGCGGGCTGGCTGGAGTTTGGCCGGACCGTCGGTGTTGATAAGTTCGCTTCTGATGAGGCGATCCTGCAGGCGCAGCTCTCAAATCTCCAAAGCTGCCATTCATCAGGAGACTTCTGAACAACGGCTGTAGGCCGTTCGTTAAACTTTGCAAAACCTGGTTTCTGTGCGTCACAGACCTTCGCGAGAATCCAAGCAAAAGGCCTCATGGAACCCAAAGTTCCTTAGGGAGACCCTTTGCGGGATTGAGCAACACAAAGGGCCGTAACCGCAACGACTTCGCTAAAAACTGATTGAATTCATCGCAATGGCAGACAACCGCGCAGCGCAAAAGCTATGGGCAAACTACGCAGACATATGGGTGCACATAACTTTGCACGATTTGCCCAAAGCGTTGCATGAATGGTCATAGCGCATGGATGTCGAACGGATCGGAGAAACCTTTGATCCTAGTGCCGACAAATGTCTCCAGTACATTAACCGTTTCCAACAGATCGCAGGTTTCTTGATCAACCAGAATTCGACTTCCAGTTTTCTGCGTTTCTGCTTCCAGGCGAGCAGCAAGGTTTACGGTCGATCCGATACAAGTATACGTCGCCCTGTTGTCTGTACCGGCATAACCAGCGACGACTTCTCCAGTCGCTATTCCGATACCGATTTTTAGGTCACTTTTCCCTTCCGAGCGCCGTTCGAGATTTAATATCTCAATCATGTTGTGCATTTCATGCCCTGCCGCCACTGCGCTTTGCGCGGAGTTGGACAGCGACTGCGGAACTCCGAACAGAGCCATCAAACCGTCTCCCAACATCAGGCTGACAATCCCGCCATTGCTGGTAACAGCCTCGAACATCAGCGTGTAGAAAGTGTTGAGCAGGTCGATTGTTTCCTCGGGAGCGAGATCTTCCGATAGGGTCGTGAAGCCGCGAATGTCACAGAAAAGGACCGAAGCGTTGGCACGTTTGCCTCCTATCGCAAAACCGGATTCTTGCAGGTCTTGTGCAACCTCCGTTGTTGCAAAGCGCTCTAGCAGTCTCTTTTGTTCGTCCCTGAGCCTTTTCTTTTCAAGACCGCTGGAGACGCGTGCACTGAGGAGTGTCTTATTGACTGGTTTTGGCAGGTAGTCTTCAGCGCCCAATTCAATGCACCGCACGACATTGTCCAGACCCTCAACAGAAGACGTTACAATTACCGGCAGATCGCGCAGGTCGGTGTCGGATTTGACGGCTTCCAAAACCTGAAAGCCGTCCATTTCCGGCATTTCGATATCCAGTAGAAGCAAGTCAAACGGCTGGCTAGACAGCATCTCCATAGCAACCCGGCCGTTTTCCGCGACCGATGCTTGGTGACCCAAAAGCTCTACGCTGCGCGACAAAAGCAAGCGGTTCACCTTGTTGTCGTCGACGATGAGCAAATGGCCGGGAGCGTCAGTCATCAATCAGACTCCGTAAAGCCGTGGCCGCAGTGGTGAGGGCTGTCTCCAACGCCGTCGCATCTTTTAGGTCTCCAGCCTCGGGCAGTTCTCCAAGCTCGACTTTCTTGGCCAGTTCGGCAAGAGCCGTCGCACCAAATGTGTTGGCGTTTGACTTGATAGAATGCGCAGCACGCCGGTAACGGTCGGCATCGGCCGCAGCCGCAGCCGCTTTCAATTCGTCAATCATGCCGGGCGCTTCGTCGAGAAAGGTGTTCACAAGTTCGGCTGCAAATTCTTCGCCTGTGGCGTCTTTAAGCTCTGCCAAGATTTCATGATCAATTGGGCTGTCAGTCATGAATCACCTTCTTATTCTTGGGGAATTTAACAGGGCTTCGATTAGGACAGGTACACGGATCGGTTTGGTGATATAGTCGTCCATCCCTGCATCCAGGCACATCTCACGGTCCCCCTGCATTGCGTTCGCGGTCATCGCGATTATGCGAGGGCGACTTCCGTCCGAATGCGATTTGTTGATACGACGAGACGCTTCAAGACCATCCATCTCGGGCATTTGCACATCCATAAAAACGACATCGTATGTTTGCCGGTTTACGCTTTCGACCGCCTCAGCACCATTGCTGGCCAAATCCGCGCGGTAACCCATCTGCTCGAGCAGTCGGAGTGCAAGTTTCTGGTTCACCAAATTATCCTCAGCCAGCAAAATGCGCAGTGGATGTCGCGTTGCCATATCCGGATCTGTTTGAGGTTTGTCCTGTGGTTTGGACGGCTTTACGCGCACCTTTTCAGTCGCGAACAGTGTGACCAGGGTGTCGAACAAGTGGGATTGGCGCAAAGGTTTGGCGAGGTTGGCGGCGAAGAGCCCATCTTCCAGGTCTATATCTCGCGGGCCAAGTGAACTGAAAAGGATGAGTGGCAAACCTGGCTTCTTGGCGCGAACCTTTTTGGCAAGCTCTTCTCCATCCATTTCGGGCATATGCATGTCGAGAATAGCCAAATCGAACTCGACGCCTTCTTCTAGTATGCTCAGCGCCTCGAACGGAGACTCACAGGTCGTGGTCTGCGTGCCCCATTTCTCGGTTTGAAGAGACAGGATTTTACGATTGGTGGCATTGTCGTCCACCATCAAAATTCGTTTGCCTTCGAGTTCAGGCTGAACGCCGACGAGAATGCGTGAAGATGACTTAACCGGCTTTGCAGGTTTTGCCTGGATCTTGAAAACAAAAGTGGAACCGCTCCCCTCGCCATCGCTTTCAGCCCACATGGTCCCGCCCATGAGTTCCGCAAGACGTTTTGAGATCGCAAGACCCAGACCAGTGCCGCCATATTTCCTGGTCGTTGAACTATCTGCCTGACTGAATGACTGAAATAATCGACTCATGCCTTTTTTGGATAGGCCGATTCCGGTGTCTCGGACTTTAAACGTCAGTTCGAGCATTCCCTGTACCTTGGCAGGTTGCTCAACAGACAGAACCACTTCGCCGCTTTCGGTAAACTTCACTGCGTTGGAAAGAAGGTTTAGCAGAATCTGCCGCAATCTCGTTAGATCGGCGCTGATCGCCAGCGGCAGCGCGTCATCGAACTCATAGGCCAAATCGAGTTGTTTCTCGGCAGCCTTGCCGCTGATTAAGTCGAGCGCGCTTTCTACACACTCGCGCAGGTCAAACGGATGGTTTTCGATATCCATCTGTCCGGCCTCAATTTTCGAGAAGTCGAGGATCTCGTTGATGATTCCCAAAAGCGCATCGCCGCTATCGCGGATCGTATTGGCATAGTCGCTTTGTTCTGCATCCAACTCTGTGTCCATTAACAGCCCGCTCATCCCGATTACGGCATTCATGGGGGTTCGAATTTCGTGAGACATCGTCGCCAGGAAAGCGCTTTTTGCTTCGTTTGCTTCCTCAGCAACTTTTCGCGCCTCTTCAGCCTCGCGGAATAGACGCACATTCTCGATGGCAATTACCGCCTGGTCTGCAAACGAGTAGGCGAGGTCGATCTCATCTTTGGTAAAGGCGCCAGCTGTTTTCCGAGCGAACACCAACACACCCAAACACGCCTTGCCTTTTATTAGTGGCAGCAACAGAGCCGCGCGAACGCCATGCCTGTCATACGTAATCTGTTCGAATGGTGAGAGTTCGAGAGTATCCCAATCCGGAAGGTGGAGCATCTTCTTCTCATGAAGAACCTGCGCGGGAAAACTGGACATCGGATCCGGATCGATAGGGAAACTTTGGTTCCCTTCAAGGGTGGCAACACCGTCTGCACTCACCCGCGCAAGCACCTCGAACGTATTACCTTGAGCGGTCATGGCCGCAACCATATCAGAGGAAACCAACCGCACACCTGCTTCTGCAATTGCCTCGAAGACTGGCTTGATGTCGTCAGGAGATTGGCTGATCACCCGTAGAACGTCCGCACTCGCAGTCTGACGTGCCAAGGAAGCCTGAGTTTCATTAAACAGGCGAACGTTTTCCAGCGCGATGATGGCTTGATCGGCGAAGGACTCGGCAATGGCGACCTCATCTTCGCTGAAAACTTTGGCCGTTTTTCGGATGAACACCAAGGCACCGAAACATTCCGTCCCGCGCATCAGAGGCACTGTCAGCGAAGACTTGAACCCTTTCCTGCGGATGATTTCTTGATCGCGTGGGGGTAGCTCATCGTACCGCCATTCGGGCAAATGCAAGGTCTTGCCGCTCTTGATTGCCCTTGAGGGCAAATTGTCTTCGGGATCAATTGGCAGGCGCTCGTTCCATGTGATTTCTTCGACGCCATCGGGTGTCGCGGCGGCGATTTGCCAAAGTTCAGTCTTGTTCGCCTGAATAGCAATCGACAGGTCGCAATCTATGAGGGTCGTCGCCAGTCCGACAATCTTTTCAAAAACCGGCTTGGTATCTGTTGGGGACTCAGAGATTACTCTTAAGACATCCGCGCTTGCGGTTTGGCGCGCGAGGGCGGTCTGCGTTTCGTTGAAGAGTTGCGAGTTCTGAATTGCGATTATTGCCTGAGACGCGAAGGTCTCCATTTGCTTGATTTGTTTTTCGTCAAAAGCAGCCGCTGTTCGGCTCCCCATACTGATAACACCAATTGTGTCACCGTCACGGATCAGTGGCACGGAAAGTACGGATCGATAGCCTTCGAGATTAGACTTGAGCAGCGGATCATAATTGGTGTCGGCTTGAGTGTCCTCAACATAGTCAGCCCGTCCATGCAGAAGCGCACGCGCTGTGGCCGACGTTTCCCCGGGTTCAAAAGGATGCGCTCTTAGAAAATCCGCAAAATTGTCCGACACATCGTGTCCGGCAAAATAATGGTACTTCCCATCTTCGGGTGTCTTAAGTGCCACGAAGGCATCCTGTAGGCGGCAAATGCGGGATGAGACGGCCAGCAATGCTTCCAGTACAGGCTCCAATGCATCAGGAGACCGAGAAATAACTTCGAGTACTTCGTTTGTGGCTTTTTGGTACTCTAACGATTCCTCAACTTCCGCCGTTCGGGCTGTCACCTCGTCGAATAGGTGCGCATTTCCAAGTGCAATTACCGCTTGCGAGGCGAATGTTTCAACCAAGGCTATCTGCTTGTCTGAAAACGCCGCAATTTTCGAATGAGCAAGTGAAATCACGCCGAGCGTGACCCCATCCTTGACCAGCGGAACCCCCAAAGATGAACGAAATCCGGCACCCAGCGCTTCTTCTTTCCAAGCATAATCCGGGTCGTGCTCAAAATCTTCAATGTAGACCGTTTTGCCTGTTAGCGCGACGCGTCCCGTGGTCGTGCCTTTGTCTGGAACAAACACCTGACGGTTTATGATGTCGTTGTGAGCTGCGGCGGAATTGTGGGTCGCAGCAACGTCATAAACTCCGGTTTCTTCGTTTAGAAGTGCGACGTAAGAAGCTTCGGGTTTGCAGATGCGAACCGCCACTTGCAAAATGGCTTTGAGAACAGGATCAAGTTCATTTGGCGAGCGTGAGATCACTCCCAGCACTTCAGACGTGGCGGTTTGATAGTCCAGCGCTTCTTCAACTTCTGCGGTGCGTGCCTGTACTTCTTTGAACAAACGGGTGTTGTTGATGGCGATCACAGCCTGGGATGCGAATGTCTCCAACAGGTTGACCTGTTTTTCACTAAACGCCCCAGGCTTCCGGTGGGCCATGACAATAACACCAACGGTCACGCCGTCGCTGACTAAAGGGACACCGAGGGTGGTGAGGTAATCACCGATCTCCGCCGCCACCTTCCATGTGTAAGTTGGATCCTTGCTCGTATCTTTTATGTAAACAGTCTTGCCATGAAGAGCCGTGCGGCCGATGCACGAGCCTTCCTCTGGGGCAATAGGGTTGTCTGACAGATAGTTAAGAAACGCATCACTCACGTTGTGGGACATGGCCACACGGTACAAACCATTGTCAGCATCCCGCATTGCGAAGAATGCATATTCTGGGTCGCAGATACGTGAGGAAACTTCCAGGATTGCATCCAGCACTCGTGGAAGATCGTTAGGCGAGCGAGAGATGACATCCAATACTTCTGAAGTGGCAGTTTGGTATTCTAGTGACTGCACGACTTCGGCAGTGCGTTCCTCCACTTCCCGGAACAGGTTGGCATTCGTAATGGCGATAGTGGCTTGGTCGGCAAAGGTTTCTAACAACTGAATCTGTTTGGTGGAAAATCCCGAAACCTCGGTTGAGCCAACCGAAATCACACCCACGACCTCGCCATTCTTAACCAATGGGACCCCGAGCACGGACCGATATTCCCCGACGCCGCTGTCTTCTATCCAGGTATAAGAGGCCTCGGTTTCAATATCTTCGATATAGACAGTGCGTTTCGACAGAATGGCACGCCCGCTTACACCGCTTTCATCAGGCGAAATAGGATGCGCTTTGACATAATCCGCAAAGGTCGTGTCCTGCGTGAGTATCGCATGAACATGAAAAAGCTGATCGTCGGGGTTCAGCATCGCAACATAGGCATCCTGCAATTCGCAGATCCGCGACGCCTCTTTGAGGATAGCGTCGAGAACAGGGGCCAACTCATTTGGTGATGCCGAAATCACCCGCAGCACTTCGGATGTGGAAGTCTGGTATTCCAATGCCTGCGTCACTTCCGCCGTGCGATCCTGGACTTCGCGGAACTGGCGCACGTTCTCCATTGCGATCACGGCTTGAGCCGCGAAGGTTTGAACCAGTGCCACGTCGTCGTCTGAGAAAGGTGCAACTTCACGGCGGTAGAGGACAATTACACCGAGACCCACGCCATCCTTCATCAACGGAACTGCCAGAACCGAGCGGGCTCCTTCAATCTCAACCATCTGAACCCGTTTCGGGTCACGATCCCTGAAGTACAGGGGGTCGTCCGCGATATCGTCCTGACGTATGACTTCGCCATCGATCATTGGTTTGATCGCAATTAATTCCGTGCGTGTAAGAGGCTCAACAAAGTTTTTGAGCGCTTCGTCAAAATCGGTTCTTGCGCCGATATTGGCCGGGATCGTTGCGAGCCCGCGGTCATTGTCAGCGACACATAAAAACGCGAGCGGGGCTTTGCACAAGCGGCTGGAGTTTTCGAGAATGCTTTGGAACACAGGTCTTTCGTCGTCGCGGCTACGGCTGATGACTTCGAGGATTTCTCGCGAGGCTTTTTCGCGCTCCAGTCGTTCCTGAACCTCTCGAAACTGGCGCGTGTTTTCTATCGCTATGACTGCGTGTTTGGCGAACTCTTCGATGAATTGCACGTCGGGATCAGAAAACGGGCGGACTTCGCGGCGGCTAACCGCAATAGCACCTATCGCCTGTTCCCCCTGCATCAGGGGCACAACGACCCGTGACCTGATGCCTTCGACCTCGACCATTGTAACAGCAGTAGGATCACCCGAGCGGTAGAACTCTGTGTCGGCGATGTCCTCGACGCGTACAACCTTGCAATTTCGTATCGCAGCCGCCGCCGTGACCGAACCATCAAGAGGCCACTCTTCTCCCAATTCGACGTCGGTTCTATCGTGCCCCCATGCACCGGCCAATTGAATATGGGTTCCCGCAGCGTTGACCAAAACCAGCGCCGCCTGATCTGCGTCACAGATTTCAGTGGCCTGCTGAAGCACGGCTTCAAAGACTCGTGCATCATTGTCCCGGCTTTTGCTGATAACACTTAGAACCTCCTGCGTCGCCGCTTGGCGTTCCAGCTGAGTGTGCAGCTCTTTCAGTTGACGAGTGTTATCGAGGGCAATGACGGCTTGCGCGGCAAAGCTCTCGACCAAAGAAATCTCGTCATCAGAAAAGGGTCGCACTTCGCGCCGGTAGATCCCGATGACACCTACAGGGTCACCATTTGCTGACATCAAAGGAACCGTCAGAAACGAACGGACACCTTCCTCATCAACCAATTGCCGACGCCAAGGATCCCCGTTGATGTAGTGGTCTGTCTCGCGCAAATCGACGTTGTGAATGACGCGCGCTTCCCGCACGGACTCGGCAATTTGTAAATTTGAGTCCAGAGACCAGCGATCCACGCCGACCTTGTATGTAGCCAATTGATCACCAAAATGGGCGGCGTATTCCAAATGCGTTCCTGCCTCATTTAGCAGGCTCAACGTGGCTACATCTGTTTCGCAAAGCCGGGCCGTGTTTTCCAAGATCGTCTGAAATACCGGCGCTTCATCATCCCGGGACCGACTGATCGTCTCCAGAACATCACGCGTGGCACCTTCACGCGCCAGACGCACCTGCAACTCGCTAAACTGTCGAACATTTTCGATTGCAATGACCGCTTGTGCGGCGAAAGTTTCAACCAGCTGGACCTGATCATCGGAATAAGGTCGCACCTCATCCCGTGCCAACATCAGGCATCCGATTGCGCTGCCACCCACTTTCAATGGAACAAAGAGATTGCTCCTGCACCCATGCGTGTCGACTATGAGCTTAAAGCGCTCATCTCCCGATTTATGAAAATCGGTGTCGCCCATATCGACAACACGTTTTGTCTCACCGCTGAGAATAGTGTCAGTCACGATGGAGTTGCCTGGCTCCATCGTGTATTTGCCGTCGAGCCAGAGCTGTTGAATATCCGGGTGTAAATTGACGCTGGCAACCAGTTGCTGACGAACATCCCCTTCTTGCCCGAGTACCAGACCGGCAAAAAAGGCATCACACAGATCTTTTGCCAGCGTTACAATCAGGTCGCATACTGGCTGGATGTCTTCCTTGGTCTCGGAGATCGCTTGCATAACCCGCGCGGTGGCTTCGAACCGAGCCTGCTGATCATCCGCGCTGAGCCCAGAGCTTTGCGCAGATGACGACGCTGAGTCAGCAGTCTCTGTTGATGCCTTCTTTCCACCCACCTGCGTTCGTGCCCCCACGCAAACTAATGAAACACACAAGACTGGAGTTTAGAGGGCATACGATAGAAGTCACAGTGTTTCTTTTTGGACTGTATCCGCGACTGAGCTGCCTCTTCTGACTAGTGCATTTTTTTCAGCTAGGATAGCTACGACAATGTGAGCGAATGCCACCAATAGGTATAATAATTTAATACCCGAGGGACAGTTGCGATCCTTCGACTCAAGGCCGTTTACGTTGCCTACCATTTTGGTCGCATCGGAGTCGGGTGCGGCTACAGCGAACCTCCTCTGTTATTGAATATCAATTTTTGCAGGCCTTAAGATTCGGGTATCGGCGTTGGTTATCGACGCCTGAGGGCTCTATTAAGGATCTCCAAAAAGGTAGGAAGGCTTAGGTATGAAGCGGATTGCCTCGGTATTGTCTGCATTTTTGCTGGCGGGATGCGTTTCAACCGTGCCTCCGCCATCGGCACCCATCCCAAATCTCGGTCGCACGAGTGCCCAGGTCAATTCACAACAGGCACAAGCTAGATTTCAGCAGGTTGCTTCTCGAATTGAGCCCGTTGCCGAAAACGAGTGTCGCCGCCAAACTCGGGGCGTGAATTGCGATTTTTTGATCCGTATCGATCCAAACAAAAATGCGCCCTCAAACGCGTATCAGAGTTTAAGCAAGTCAGGGCGCCCTGTCATAACAATGACCCAAGCACTGACGCGAGATGTGAACAATGCCGATGAGCTTGCATTTGTTATGGCGCATGAAGCCGCTCACCACATTCAAGGGCATTTGGCCCAACAGACCCAAAATGCAGCGGCTGGTGCGGTACTTTTGGCAGGTCTGGCAACAATTGCGGGGACTGGGTCGAATGACATTGCCGCAGCACAAGATCTCGGAGCCTTTGTGGGCAGTCGCAGCTATTCAAAAAACTTTGAATTGGAAGCTGATCGACTAGGCACGGTAATAGCCTACAAAGCTGGCTATGATCCACTCAATGGTGCGCTTTACTTTGCGCGCGTTCCTGATCCCGGTGATCGTTTTCTAGGAACGCATCCTCCTAACGCACAAAGATACTATGCGGTGCAGGATACAATGGCTCAGATCAGTCGCTAACCATTTTGAGTTCAGGTCTTCACCGGGCCTCAAAGTCTGATCGCGGCTAGAGAGAGCTTCGAACCCGGGTTAATTCGACGTTCTCTAGGTCGCCCCACTGACGCTCGCTTTGATGCCGCAATGGCCGTGATGCGCTCGCGTGCAAATGCTGCGCCAGCAACATAAAATCGTGCATTAAAGCGGCTTTTTGCGCAAACCGGTCACTCTTGGAACGTCGGGATTTCCCCGCCGAACCTAATTCACTTGGGTTACTGAATAGGCAAATGTCCCCTTTCTTCGTTAGAGCGGCGCATCTTGACTTATCAAGTTGCAGGTATTTGTCTAATTATTTATACGATGTATAATTTAGAGGAAAAGAGAACGCCATGCCAAGCGGACACATTATGATGGCCATGAGCCTCGACGGTTTCGTTGCAAGAAAAGACCATTCGCTCGATTGGCTAAATAAACAGCCCGCTGAAAATGAAGACCACGGGTTCATCGAGTTTATTAACAGCGTAGATGCTCTTGTTATGGGGACCGGATCACTGCGAACAGTCCTTGGATTTGGTGAATGGCCATATGAGAAACCCGTCGTGGTACTCAGCCGCTCCATGACGAAACAGGACGTACCTGAGAACCTACACGACAAAATTGAGTTCTCCACTGCCAGCCCCGAAGAGTTATGGGGAATCTTTCGCGAGCGCGGTTACAACCGCGTATATGTCGATGGCGGTGCGATCATTCGGTCGTTCCTTCAGGCCGGATTTGTACAAGACATGAAGATTACGTTGGTTCCTATTCTACTAGGTGATGGCATTCGCATTTTCGGTGAAACGGATGGCGATATTGATCTTGAACTGATCTCTGCCACACCCTTTCCATCGGGTATGGTCGATCTGGTTTACGAAGTGAAAAGCGCATGACCAAAGCACCAACTGCCGGGCGACCAAAAAAGTCCAAGGAACGTCTGTCGAAACAGCTTATCCTGCAAACAGCCCTGCCCATTGTTCAAAAGCAGGGAGCCGATGCGCTTTCGTTTCGGTTGCTTGCGGATAAGCTTGAGGTCACGCCGATGGCGGTAACTTACCATTCTGGCAGCAAGCGAAAGCTGCTGACTGACCTGGTTGAACTGGCCTTTGCAAACACGCTTCAGGCCACCGTTGAAGAAGGAGCCAGCGCAAAAGCGCGTAGCATACTAAGTGCCTACTATCTTCGGGCCTTGCCGAATGCCAACCTACTGCGCGCAGTTCTGGAAGACGTCACACTTATCAGCAAAGATCTCTTGGACGTCACAGATAAGCTGCGGGCATGCACGCGGGAAATTGACGATAGTGACGAAAACGATGTGCTTTTGCATCTTCTTATCGACTACACGCATGGTTTTGTCCTCTCTGCGTCAAGCGGCAAAAACAAACCGTTAACAATCGATGACTTTTTACGAGGTATTGATTGGGTACTGGCGCGTGCGATCGGCGGCGCGCAGGGCCGTTCAGAATGAGGCATTCAAGTCTTTGAGAATTTGACCGGTCTCGATTGAACGCCTACGTTCGCCAAACGTTTGAGGCAGAGCGCCTCGCACAAAGGAGATTTTATGAAAGAGACCCGGGTCTAACGCCTGATCCTGGCGATCCAAATTCAGGAGCGCCAACATTTACGAGCACACTCACGCGCGATGCTGAGTGTCCTTTCTGTTTTGCTTTCGTACAATCGAGACTTCCCAATGAATGTCTCAATGCACGAGCAACGTATTTTGCGTGAATTCGCCCTTGTCGGGTCCATCCACTCCAAGCGCTTAGAAAACGGAAATATGGAAGCCATCATTGTCGACAAGGCTGTGCACGCCGTTAGCGACGGTCGTAAAGTCGAAGCCACGCTGTGCCATCTTAGGTGAAACCGCGAGAATGTCGGCGTCGTTGTAGGACCGGCGGGCGATGTCGACGGCGGAAAGCTGCTACGCGAGTTCATGACTGTCAGCCGGATTCCTGCACAAGCGGTCAGCGGGACGTAAATACAGACGCTGCCGAGGTGCTGACCGGTTTTGAGAGCCCAGTTTCAGTCGCTTTGCGGGCACCCGACAAAGGTGCTCAGATGACAGAACCGAGCCAAAAGCGACCCATCCGACATCCGATCTCAAAAGGAGGCTGAAACAAGACTATTTCTGATAATCTTGCAGCCTAAGGTTTCTGATCAACGGCCAGTTCAAGGCAACGAAATGAGGGCCATCATCTAAAAATCTCAGCTATTCGCGCTAGAGAGAAGTACCAGAGCCACTTGCCAAGTCACGACCAAGGCGAGCAAATACACTATCATTGCAGAAAGCGGCTGGACAACGCTCAGTCCTGTAGGGAGCCTACAAATGAAAAAGGGTATGCATCATCAAGATCCTTCATCAGGTTTCTTGGGACTCACGTTCTGGTATCAGTTGGTCGTCCTTGTGTTCTTGACCATAGCCTCGCTAGTCCTCGCCTCCTCTGTGCTGGTTCCCCTGTCTTTTGCGGCTCTCCTGTTCGTTCTTCTCACCGCGACTGCGGATCGCATTGGCAGATTCAAGATATTTGGCAGCACCGTCCCGAAGTGGCTTGCGCATTTGGCAGCAATTTCAATTGTGTTGATCGGCCTCTCGCTTGTGTTGTCGATACTATCCAGTCAAGCCGGCGAGGTTTCGGAAGCGTTTCCGCGCTATGAGGAACGGTTTTCCAGCATAGTCGCAAAGCTGGTGTCACTGGTTGGGCAAGACAACTATGCAGCCGCGATCAAAGCGTTGGAGCAGATCAACCTGGCTGGGCTCGCGACAGGAGTGATCGGCTCTGCTGGGGCATTCCTAAGCGCTTTCTTCCTGGTGCTGCTTTATGTGCCATTCATGTTGGTCGAACGTGTTCCAATGCGCGCCAAAATCAAGCTCGCAATCAAAGACAGGGAAGCCGCTGAAAAAGTTCGCCGCGTTCTTGAAAGCACGTCCGACAGCATTCAAAGATATGTTGGCATCAAAACGCTGGTGAGTGCACTAACTGGCTTGGGCAGCTATGCCGTGATGGCATCCGTCGGCCTGGACTTCTCTGAAACTTGGGCCGTTTTTGCGTTTTTGTTGAATTTTATCCCGACAGTCGGCTCCATCGTGGGCGTCGCGCTTCCTTCCATTGTCGCACTGGTACAGTTTGAAGAAGTCGTGCCATTTCTTGTGGTTCTAATTGGTTGTGGAGCAGTTCAATTCTCTATCGGCAATATTCTGGAGCCAATGCTACTTGGGAAAAGCCTGAATTTGTCGCCATTCATGGTCATTTTGGCGCTCACGTTTTGGACTGCGATCTGGGGCATTGCCGGAGCGTTGATGAGCGTCCCTATCACCGTGTGCATAATGATTGTACTATCGAATATCCCGTCTACCCAGCCAATCGCGATACTGATGTCCGGTGATGGGAAAATAAACAACACTGACGCCGTGAACAGCTAAGCGAGAGACGTTCACCGACTGGATGGCGGCTTTTTAACTAACTATATCATCGAATATATGAAGCAGCCCCGCACATATTTCGAAACAGCGTGCGACGTTTGAGTTTAATGAGAAACCCGAGCTACTTACCGCTTGGGAAAACGAAGTTCAGCGCATTTGGTTTAATTGAAACCTCAAAGCGTTGATCGATCAACGGCTCGCCGTCCAAATTCATATGAAACGGTTGGGAGGTTTCCAAGACCATAGATCTCAGACGAGAGCGCTGTACGACACCATCTTTGGGATCCGATATATCTGGCAGTCTGCCAAAGGGCAGGTTTTCTGGCATTAAACGCTCTGCGGAAAGCACGCTTAAATCAAGTAACCCGTCGGATACTTCCGCTTCAGGCGCCACGTCAAAACCGCCACCTGCATAGCGGCTGTTCGCAATCGCGATAGCGGAAATGGAAACGTCGTACGGGTCTTCATCATCAATTGAGATTTTTGCGGGAACAGATTTTGCATCAGATAAACGAGCAAGCCCAAACAGAGTGTACGCGAGTCCCCCCAGTCTTTTCTTCATTTCCTTGGGAGTCGTTGCGGTGATCATCGCGCCAAAACCGCCGCTTGCAACATTCACAAACGGACGGCCGTTTATGTATCCGACATCGATAGGTCGCGCGTCTCCCGATGCAGCAACTCGAATAGATTTTGCCAAGTCCAAACCCTTATCGCCATACGATCGAGCGAAATCGTTCGCTGTTCCCAAGGGAACAAGACCTAGCGAGACAGGCGACTTTGTCTTCAACTTCAAAACTGCACTCGCGACCGAGTTCAAAGTGCCGTCACCACCGCCCGCGATCACCCTGGTTACTCCATCGCCTACGGCTTCTCGAAGGGTCTTCCTCAAGTCTTTTCCTGACCAAGGAATACTTACCCTAATGCCTAGCTCTTTTTCCAATGGGCGGACAGCAGAACGCAGATCCGGTCTTGCTGCGGACTTCCTATTGAGAATTAGCAGGGTACGTTTGGCCATGGTTCCAGCATAAAGCTCTCGCACGTTGGAGCAACTGCTTTAAAAGTTCTAAAGGCAGAGGCGCTCAAGCAATTGAAACCTTATTTGTGCTAGCCAACCTCTAAGTGACGATAGTCAGCTTTCTCCGCATCTCGGAGTATACAAAGCTTAGTAGTGAAGGTCCTCTTCGGGCTGTAAGTGGCTATCCGAAGATCTTCCCTGATACTACGTGCATGCCGCGAACGCGTTCACGTCGCTTCTCAAAATCATTGAGGAATTTTGCGTGCAGCAGCCCAAATAAATTCTCGCCGATTGTCCAAAACAATTCGCGCTTCAATCTCACTCGTGAACTCCTATGGGAGAAAACAAAGTCGTTTTGCGAGATTCACAAACGAGCTCATTTCCCTAATTTTCCATCTGAACAACCTGAACATAGAAAGATGATTTTGCGCATTTTCTTGAGGCTTCGGGGATCCCTAACGCCTATACAGCACCGTCATCCTGAGCGTCCAAACTCACAAGCCCTAAAGCTAGGCACCCTCAGTTTCCTTTCGCGCATGCAACACAAATCAGTGCGCTGCTTAAAAGTAACACGCGTTTCAAGAGAAACATGGAAGAATGTATCTGTTTGGGAGAACTAACGGAAGAGGCGCTCAAGGCGCATCTGCAGTCTGAAATGAGGGTACCGCCAGAGCAGCCGACGACGAAATCTCTGCTCGAGTCCCGGCTTTTTCTCAAAAAGTTCTCTCACCATCTCATCGGGTGTCTTGGCAACACAGTTCTGTGGATTCACTGATTCAGGAAACGCCTGAGGTCGCGAACCTTGAATCTTCGTCTTTGCGTTGAAATCAACAACTCTTCTAAATGCCCCCCGCCTACAGATAGCTTGGCCGAATTCCATCCTTCTCCATCTTTCTTCATTTACAAATTAAAACATTCATTTTATTGATTGTGTATGGGTAAAAATTCATTTTCTCGACGTACTTTCTTACACAACGCCGCGTGTATCGCGGCACTTGGTGTTCAGTCCAAAATCGCTTGGGCAGAGCTACAACTCGGTTCCTCGGCTCGGATTGCAACTATGTCAGACGGGTACCTTTCATTGCCTCCGGAAATGGTCTTCGGCGCCATGCCGAAGGAAGAACTCAGGCAGCTTCTGGACAGCTACAAGGTGGACGCGACCAAGTACGAGCCAGATTGCAATGTCGCACTTTATCGAGATGGTCAAAACACGGTGCTGTTCGATGTGGGAGCCGGGCCCGATTTCATGTCAACATCTGGCAAGCTTCTGGAATCTCTTGAAACTATCAACCTGTCGCCCGAAGACATCTCGCACGTGATCTTCACCCATGCGCACCCGGATCACATCTGGGGCGTTTTGGATGACTTCGATGACCTTCTTTTCCCCAACGCCACGCATCACTTTGGCCGCGATGAGTGGGATTACTGGTGGAATCCCTCGACGGTGGATACCATTGGAGAAGATCGCGCTGCGTTCGCTTTAGGCGCGAAGCGGCGTATGGCAGCAATTGAGGATCAGGTCACGTTTTTTGACGACGGACAAGAGATTCTTCCCGGTATTGCCGCACGCGCAAGCTTTGGACACACACCCGGCCACATGGCTTTTGAAATTCGCAGCGGCAGTGAATCCGTGATGGTTGTGGGCGACGCGTTGGGAAATCCACACGTAGCTTTTGAACGCCCCGACTGGCCCAGCGGCACGGATCAGGATCAACAGGCAGCCGCAGCAACGCGGAACTCACTGCTGGATCAGATTTCCCACGAGCAAATGAAGATAGTTGGATTCCACTTGCCAAATGGTGGGATCGGCCGGGTCGAGAAGACTGGCTCTGCTTATAAGTTCATTGGAGAACCATAATGATGCGATCGCTGGCGAGTATCTTGGCCCTGGCTACACCAGCTTGGGCAAGCGAGGATATTGCAGACCAATACCCGCAAAGTGTGCTGTATTCCAAACCGGTCGAATACGTCCCCGGCGTCTACTCTGCCATTGGCGCAACCGCCCCGCCGACCTACGAGAACTCTGGTCATAACAACAATCTCAGTTTTATCGTAACCGGGGAGGGCGTGATCGTCATAAACGGCGGCGCGGCCTATGTGCTTGCTGAAGCGCTTCACCAGGAAATTCAGTCGATCACGGATCAGCCGGTTAAGCTTGTCTTCAACGAGAATGGCCAGGGGCACGCGATGCTTGGCAACGCCTACTGGTCAGAGCTCGGCGTTCCAATCATCGCCCATTCGAATGCTGCGGCTGAGTTCGAGGAATACGGCCCTCAGATCCTTGCAGGAATGCAACGGTACAATCAGGACAAGGCGGAAAGAACCTTTCTGGCTGGCCCAACCGAGACATTCGAGGATGAATACGTGGTTGAAATGGGTGATTTCCGGATTGAGGCCAAATATCTCGGGCCTGCCCATAGTCCCGGCGATATCTCGATTTGGCTGCCGAACCAAAGCCTTGTCATCGCGGGTGACATGGCGTTTCACGAGCGCATGCTGCCGATCTTTCAAGAGACCTACACGGCGGATTGGCTTGAGACTTGGGACAACGAGTTCGAAGCTTTGGGAGCCACATATGTCATCCCCGGCCACGGCCATCCGACGAACATGGATCAGGTGCGCCGTTATACACGCGACTACCTGGCCTATCTGCGCGGCAAGATCCAAGAGCATATGGATGCTGGCGGCGATCTGGCAGAGGCTTACTATGTCGATCAGTCACCATATGCCCATTTGGACACGTTTGAGGAACTGGCGACAAAAAATGCCGGGCGCGTATTTGAGCAGATGGAATTCGAATAGCTCAGGACGTTTGTAGAACAGGCATTCGCCTCAATAACCTATGCGTGCTGATCGCTCCAACCCACATGAAGAATACGGCAAGCCACGCCGTCAATGACAGGGCGGACCCTCCCGAAAGCCCTGCTCCCACGGCGCAACCTCCGGCCAGCATGGCTCCAAACCCCATGAGGACAGCTCCAGCAAGGTAGCGCTCCATCGGAGTATCAGGGCCAAAACGTTCGATCTTCCACTCCCCTGCCGTTAGGGCTGAGCCTGCAGCACCTATTGCTACGCCTGGAACAAGGCCGATACCGAAAGACAAAACAACGTTCCTCTCCGCAACTAACGCCATCAATGTATCCGTGGCCGGTCCGGTAAATGTGATGGACGACACGAGCACGACGTTAAAAGATGCTTGCGCGATCGCAAAGGTCATCATCCAGCCAAGCGCCACAGCCACGCCAACGCCTGCCGCTGTTATGATTCTGACAGGCACGACTCTCCGGTGGAATGCGAATGCAATTGCCGACACCAATCCCAACGCTGCAACGGCTGTATAAGCCACTGGCGAATATCCAAGTATTTCCGAAAGATCCCTCGAGGCGCCTCCTGAGACAGTCCAGATCCCGGAAAGCAATTCGCGGGCGGGACTAAGAACGCCCGTGTAAGCAGCCTGAGCCACCAAGGTTAAAACCAATCCTGTAATCAGCGCGCGCAAATTACCGCAGGAGGCCAATACCAATAGGCGAGATGCACACCCACGCGCAAGAACCATGCCAACGCCGAACATCGCCCCGCCAATTATTGCGCCGCTAAGGCTGCCCCTCGACGCGATCGCGCGTGTCTCGGAAAGGTTTAACCACTCAAACGCGACAAAGGCCTGTACTAAGGTGAGCGCGGCGGTGAAGGCGATCAGCCAAACCGCAAGGCGCGGACCAAGCTCGCCTTCGGCGACTTCGATGGTCGACGCTCGCAAGCAAAAGTGAGACTTCTGGGCCGTCACGCCGAACAAGATACCGACAAGCGCACCGGCAAATGCCAAAGCGCCAGGGTCTCCCAACAAATCGATGAGCCTTTCCATCAAGAGAAACTCTCACTTCGTTGCTTGCGCGTCCTCGTTTTCGGTCAAATTGTCATTGTCACTGCGCAGCCATTGGCCTGCGCGCCAATTGGCATTGAGTCCATAACTCACCCAAGGCAGATACCAGTCGATCCACGTCTTCGGTGGAATGCACTGGCGAAGGTGTAATCCGCAGACGTTCCGTTCCCTTGGGGACGGTAGGATAGTTGATCGGCTGGATGTAAATCCCATAGTCACGCATCAGCACGTCAGAGATGAAGCGACACTTGACCGGATCGCCGACCATGACAGGAATGATGTGACTTGGGTTCGGTGTATGCGGAATACCCAGATCGTCCAGCCTGTCTCGCACCTCGCGCACGCGCTGCTGGTGTAGATGTCGTTCCGAATTGCTTTGCTTCAGGTGCCGAACCGACGCAGCAGCTCCTGCGGCCACGGCGGGAGGTAGTGCAGTGGTGAAGATAAACCCACTAGCAAAGGATCGGACAAAGTCGACAAGCTCTGTCGACGCGGCGATGTATCCACCAACCACGCCAAACGCTTTGCCCAATGTCCCCTCGATGACTGTTAGCCGATCCATCAGGCCTTCGCGCTCAGCTATGCCGCCGCCGCGCGGTCCATAAAGTCCTACGGCGTGAACCTCATCCAAATAGGTCATCGCGCCGTAGCGATCGGCCAGATCACAGATCTCGGCAATTGGTGCAATGTCGCCATCCATGGAATAGACGCTCTCAAACGCAATGAGCTTTGGGGCATTGGCAGGCAGTTCAGCAAGGTGCCTTTCAAGGTCCGCCACGTCGTTGTGTTTCCAGATACGCTTCTGACACCGACTGTAGCGAATGCCCTCGATCATCGAGGCATGGTTCAACTCGTCAGACAAGACTGTGATGCCAGGAATGCGAGACGCCAAGGTTCCCAGCGCGGCCCAGTTCGAGACGTACCCGGAGGTAAACAGGAGCGCAGCGTCCTTGCCATGCAAATCAGCAAGCTCTTGCTCCAGCAAAACATGCTGGTGGGTGGTTCCAGAGATATTCCGCGTTCCTCCCGCCCCGGCACCGACCTCATCGATCACCTTGTGCATTGCCGCAATAACACTGGGGTGCTGACCCATCCCCAGATAATCATTTGAGCACCACACAGTGACTTTCTCGGGGCCATTTTCCGCGTAGCTACGTGCTGTCGGGAACGCGCCGCGCTGTCGTTCGAGATCCGCAAAGACCCGGTAGTTCCCTTCCTCCTGAAGCTGGTCGAGTTGACCACGGAAAAACTGCTGATAGTTCATTTCAGTTCCCAACGGCTTCTTCGACGATTCCTGACAACAGAGACTGGACCTTTTGCATTGGCCCGTCAGGGTAGCTTCGGTACCCAACCATCACGCCACTGTCGTCTTCAGCCACAAATATCCCGTAAGGGCAAAAGCCAATATTCATTGGGTCAGCTTCCATGACCTCACGCGAAATTTTTGCCGAGCAGAAAATGAAGATGTCTGCGGCCGAAAATATCTGCTTGTCGCTGCCAACATCTGCGCCTGTTCGATTCAGCATTTCCCCAACATGGCTCACATAGTCGATGACCAGCCCCTGTCCCACAATCGCGGACTCGACGGCAAACGTTGCATCATCAAAACTGCCGTCGAAGGCGATAGTGATGATCTCTTCTGCAAGCCCTTGGCTCGCCAGAACAGTGGAAAACGCGGCTGCGGCGATAAAGTGTTTCATGGTTTTAGTCCTCCTCCTGAACCGCATTTTCTCAGATTGATCATCGGGGTCTTTGACACTGGTCAAAGCCCCCAATTGCCTCAACCAAACATGTCCGACGTGATACCGGCGTACCAACCAAGAGACTCTTCGTAAGTTGCTTTCCTCAGGTCGGCATCTTCTCCGGTCTGGCTGATAAAGCCATCGACTTTGGCGATCTTTTCAGGCGTCGCCTCATAAGTCGCGCCAACTTTCACACCATCATCGGTGTCAATGAGCGACCAGCATGTGTTCGAGAACTTGGCCGGGAATACTTTAGACCCGGTCAACGCACCTCTTACTGCGTTCGCACAGACCTTTGCCTGGCTGTTTGCTGAAAAACCGGATTTCGGCATGTCACCCTGCTGGCTGGCATCACCAAGAACGTAGATATCCGGATCGGCTTTGGAAGACATGTCCACAGCGTTTACTGGTGCCCAGTTGCCATCGGTCACTCCCGCCATTTCCGCAATTCGACCGGCTTTCATCGCTGGGATCACGTTGCAGACATCAACCTTCGTCTCTTCGCCGTCGATAGTCACCGTCATTGCTTCCGGATTCACAGATACATTGCCGCCGCCGAAATCTTCGCCGATCCAGTCAACCATTCCTTCATAGTTGTTTCCCCAGCCTTCTTGGAACAATGCCATTTTCGAGAATTTCGGCTTCGGATCAGCTACAATGATCTTTGCTGTTGGGTTGTTTGCCTTCAGCACATGCGCCACCATCGAAACCCTTTCATACGGCCCGGGCGGGCAACGGTACGGGTTAGGAGGAGCGACCATCGCGAAGGTACCACCTTCGGGCATCGCCATGATCTGCGCTTTCAAAAGCTCAGTCTGAGAACCAGCCTTGTACGCATGTGGCATCTTGTTTTGGGCCGAGAGGTCCCAGCCTTCGACCGCGCCATCAACAAAGTCGATACCGGGGCTGAGGATCAGCTTGTCATAAGGAACTGACCCGCCACCTGCCAAGGACACCGTCTTTGCGTCGCGGTCGACCCCAGTGGCCCAATCATGCACGACGTTGATACCGTAGTTCGCGGCAAGCGTGCCGTAGCTGTGGGCGATGTCCGAAAGCTCCTGAAAACCTCCCAGATAGAGGTTTGAGAAGAAACAGGTGTAGTAGGTCCGAGACGGCTCGATCAGAGTCACGTCAATCTCACCTTTGCTGTCCTTTGCGATGTAACGCGCGGCGGTCGCACCGCCCGCACCACCGCCAACAACCACCACGCGGGGCTTGCCTTGAGCCAGCACCATCGGAGCAGATAGTCCGGCGGCTACTACCCCGGCGGCTCCAAGAAATACTCGTCTATTGAGTGTCATCGCGTTTCCTCCCCTTAGGCACTTTCATTCTGGATTATTGAAGTAGGCGGCCAATGCTGCGATCTCGTCATTGCTCAGCCGTCCGGCAATCATTTGCATGACCGGATGTGGCCGCTGTTTGTCCTTGTAAGCGTGCATGGCGACCACGAAGTCTTCGTCAGGCCAATACACAATCGAAGGAATGCCCTCATCGCCCCCTTCGATCTGGTGACACGTTGTGCATTCGCTGCTGAGATATGCGCCGTACTCAGGATCTCCTTGTATCGCCAGGATCGCGGGATCGATCGAATGATCCGTGCCTTTCGCGGTTGGGTCCGCTTCCGGGATGTCCTGAGGATTGTCAGAAAACGCCCGCAAATAGGCGATCACGTTGGCGCGGTCTTCCGGGTTTTTCAAACCGGGAAAACTCATCCGCGTGCCTGACGCAAATGCGCGTGGGTTTTCGATGTAGGCGGACAGAGTATCAGCGTGCCATTCCAGACCCGAGTTACCCGCACGCTCTAGGCTCTTTGAGTAATTGAAACCATCCAGACCTGCGGCTTTCCGACCAAAAACACCGTTCAGATGCGGCCCGATTTTGTTTTCGGCTCCTTCGCCCACCTGATGGCAGCCTTTGCATTTGGCGAACACTTCTTTCCCGGCTTCGGCGTCGCCGAGGTCTTCTGTTGCGTGGGTCGATGGAGCAACAGCAACCATAACCGCCGCGCAGGTCAAAAAAATGTTCAACCACCGCATGATCAGCTTCCGAACGACTTGAGGTAAACGATCACGGCTTCAATATCGTCTGGTTTCTTAAGCCCAGCAAAGGACATGCGTGTGCCCTTCATGTAGTCCTTTGGTTTTGCCAGGAAGGCCGCCATTTCTTCTTCGGTCCAAACAAGACCAGCCTCGGCAGCTGTTTTCATAGCTTTGGAGTATTTGAACCCTTCAACCGACCCTGCGTTGGCTCCGATAACCCCGTTCAGCGCAGGACCCGTGCTGTCCTTAGCACCGTCACCAACCTGATGGCAGGATTTGCACTTCTTGAAGACCTTCTCACCGGCTGCGAACAGTTCCGTAGTCTGGTCAGCCTCGTCGATTTCCTGAACAGCCGGTGTTGCGGCGGCTTCTTCCTCAGGCTTTGGCGTTGCGGTCGGAATGAACGAGGGCCCTTCCGCCGTAAACGTCGGCAACCCGTCCGCGCTGGCTTCATTCATGACCGAATTCGAACCGCCTTCTGGTGGCGTCTCAACCAGAAAGACAGAACGCATTGTAACCGCGGCCTCTGTCTTGCAGTTTTCCATGCAAGGCTCTTCTCGCCATTCTGCGTACTCAGTCTCGGGTCGAACATCGACGACAAAACCGTCCATATTGTACATCTCGAAATCGGCGAAGTTTTCGTTACTAAGAACGAAGTCGTCATCCACCAGATCATTGGAATAAAGGATGTAGGCGACGATTGCGTAGGTCTCATCCGCTGTCAGCGTGCCCGCTTCGCCAAATGGCATTGAGCGGGAAATGTAATCCCAAGCAGTCGACAAATGCGGCCAATAAGACCCAACGGTTTTCACAGGATCTTCGTCGGCAAGCGTGTCGAAACCGCCGGCCAGAACAGGCCAATTGTCGGCGCCTTCGGCAAACTCTCCGTGACAAGACGCACAGCGATCAACAAACACTTCTTCTCCTGTCCAGACATCGCCTGATCCAACCGGCAAACCGCGCCCGTCGGGCAAGACATCGACGTCCCAGGCTGCGATCTCTTGCTCAAGGGCGGGGCGCCCAAGCCCGTATGTGCCCTCGCTCCTGCGCGCAGGCGCGGTCAGGTTCATCCCGTTCGCGACCCGATCAGCCGCTGCAGTCTGGATTTCTTCGACCTTGGCCGCCAGTTCGGCTGCCCGGCTGGCCTCTGCTTGCGCGTTTTCCTGGGCTGTAGCTGCGTGCGCCTCTACCTGACTGATCCGGGTTTCCAAGGTTTCTATCTGCGATTGGCCATAGTTCCGGTTCGCAATAGCCACTGCCGCCGCAAGCACCAACGCCGTGCCGCCGAATACAGGCAGGAAAACATGACTAAGAGACTTCGACATTCTCAGCGATCCCTTCTGCGCTCACGTACCAAGTCTGGATACAGTTGTTGTGGTAGACCGAGTTTTCTCCGCGCTTTTCACGCAGTTGGTCTTTGGTCGGCTGCACATAGCCGGTCTCATCTATCGCCCGGGCCTGTAACAACATTGGTGCTCCGTCCCAGTTCGTATCGAGATAGAAGCGCGTCAAAGCCTTGCTGTCGCCCTGCTTGCCAAGACGCGCCGTCTCCCAGGTGATCCCACCGTCCTTGGACACATCGACCCGCGTAATTTGACCGTGGCCTGACCAGGCAAGTCCGGAAACAACCAAGGGTCCCGGTCCATGTTTGATGGGCATTTGCGGACTGGGTGAAGTGATGACAGATTTTGCATCCATCACCCACGTCCATTTCTGGGCCCTGCCATCGGCGTAGACATCAGTGTATTTTGATGTTTCTTCGCGGCTTTCGACCGCCATATCGACGATCTCAATGCGGCGCAGCCACTTGACCCACATGTTGCCTTCCCAACCCGGAACAACCAGTCGCACGGGGTATCCATGTTCCATGCGCAGTGCTTCACCATTTGCCTTGAAAGCCACCAACACGTCATCCAGTGCTTTTTCCATCGGGATGGATCGGCCATTGGATGACGCGTCTGCGCCCTCAACATAGACCCATTTGTCGGGTGAGATATCGGCGCCTGCTTCCTGCAACAGCGTACGCAGCGGAACACCGGTGTATTCCATGTTGTGAATCATGCCGTGCGTAAATTGGACGCCGTTGAGTTGCGCACCCGCCCACTCCATACCCGTATTCGCCGCACATTCGCAGAAATACACGTGATTTTCGCGCGGAAACCGCTCAATGTCGTCGTAGGTAAAAACCAGCGGGCGATCGACCAGCCCGTTGATCATCAGGCGATAGTCCTCTTTGCGCAGCTCAATCGCGCCCGAATGATGACGCTCAAAGGCGCATCCTTGCGGAGTGATCGTGCCATCAAGCGCGTGGATCGGCGTGAAGTTGATCGACGAAATCGGAGAGGCGGTCAGCCATTCCACGTTGCGCCGAACGACATGAGATTCGAAGCTGATCGGCATGCCATAAGGTGACTCATCAACTCCGGCACCCGTGTAAGACGCCCAATCCTGAAGCTCTGTTATCAGTGGGTCGGGCGTGTCTGCCGCTGCCGCACCCGCAACTGATCCTGCGGCGACCGCAGCACTGCCTTTCAAGAAGGCCCGGCGGGACGGTTTGAACGCGTCATCCATATCTCTTAGGTCTCCATCTGTTTCTTAAGCGCCGACGACATCGACGCTGGTGTTCTCATGCACCGTGACGGTGCCAAGGTTGCGAATGTGGTTTTCGACGACATCCCAGATCGGCGGACCCTCAGTGCCTTCGTTGACACTGGCCCAACCAGCCACGACGTAGGTTTTCGACGGATCAATCGCTTCACCCGTTTTGAGCAGAGTCATTTCGCTGATCCGCTGCCCTTGTGGTTTGGTCACATCGATGCGGTAGCCAAGCCCACCGACGCGGACCATATCGCCGCCCTGCTGGTAGTAAGGGTCGGGATTGAACAGGTTGTCACCGACATCCTCGAGGATTACATGGATGAATTCGCCTGTCATTTCAGTGCGATAGGCATTGGGATACGACATCGATGTGACGTTCCAGATGTCCTCGCGCGTGATATCTTGTCCCGGCAGGATTGAGGGTCCCCAACGGACGCCGGGCGACATCGCGATGTCTGCCTCACGCTCATTGATCAGGGCATCGCAAATCAGGTCATCCCACGTGCCGTTAAAATTGCCGCGGCGGTAGAGCAACGAATCCGTTTTGCCAATCACCTCGCTCAGCGCAGCCTCGTACGGCGCGCGCTGATCATTTATCAGAGCGGTGATCGCAGGATCAGGAGCAATGACGTCAGAGAAGATCGGGATCAGCTTGTGCTTCAGCCCCATCATCTGCCCGTCCCTCACGTCGAGATCGACGCGGCTGACGAATTTTCCGTTCGAGCCAGACGCGATGATATGCGTTTTACCGACCAGGACCGGCTCGGGAAGTGCGTCGTGGGTGTGACCGCTGAGGATCACGTCGATCCCTTGCACGCGGCCCGCCATCTTCTTGTCCACGTCAAAGCCGTTGTGGCTGAGGACAACAACGACATCGGCACCGGCATCGCGAACCTCGTCGACCATGGCCTGCATGTTTTCATCCCGGATACCGAATGAGTACTCGGGGAACATCCAACCTGGGTTCGCGATTGGCATGTAAGGAAACGCTTGCCCGATAACAGCGACCTTTGCACCGCCCCGATCAAAGAACTTATAGGGTTGGAACAATTCTGCAGGTTCGTCCCACTCGGCATCAAAGATGTTCTGACCCAAGGCTGCAAAGGGCAAACCTTCGACGATTTCGTTTACCCTGTCGCTGCCCAACGTGAACTCCCAATGGAAGGTCATAGCATCGGGTTTCAGCGCGTTCATGACATTGACCATGTCCTGACCGGCAGTCTGATAGCAGGTGTAGGAACCGTGCCAGGTATCGCCCCCGTCCAGTAGAAGGGCATCAGGACGGTCAGCACGAATGGCCTTGATGACAGTTGAGACGCGGTCCAATCCACCAACCCGACCGTAGGTCTTGGCCAGCGCAGAGAAATCATTGTAGGTCAGCGCATAGGCCGACGGGCTCCCATCTTCGATCTCGTAGGCCTTGCGGAAAGCCGCCCCTGTGACATGCGGCATCTGCCCTCGCGCATCGCCAATACCAAGGTTTATCTCGGGTTCGCGGAAATAGATCGGTTTGAGTTGCGCGTGAATATCGGTGACATGGATCAAGCTGATATTGCCGAAGGTCTCGAACTCCAGCAATTGATCCTGCGTTAGGCTTTGCTGAGCGGCAAGCCTGGCCCATTTGCCAAACCCGGATGCCCCGTACAGAGCCGAGGCTGCCATTGAAACCTGCAAGAAGTCACGTCGAGAAATCATCTATCAGCTTTCCTGTAACACATATAAATGTGTGAATGTTATATGCATGAAAAACCCGCGCAGGACAACGCCCGCGCGGCTCGTTCGTTATTGACGTACAGCAGGAGTTTCGACTGAAAGCCCGTTGCCACGCGAGGCCACGTAGAGCTCAAGCGCGCGAAACTCGTCCGAACCTTCAGCAAAAGTTTCCGCCCGCGTATCGCGAATACAGCCGCGGAAACGATTGTGACGCGAGATCAGCTTGGCCTGTTTCAGACGATATGTCGGGAACCCGTTGATCATACCTTGGCTCAGGTGGTCGGCACGGATCATGTTGCCCCAGTTGTCTTCATGACAATTGGCGCAACTCAACTCCAACTGACCATAGCGGGTATAATACATCTCCTTGCCTTGCTCCCAGTACGGGGCGGCATCGCCATCGATCGCGACATTCATTGGCAACCCACGTGATTGCAGACCGATCAAAGCGACCATGCCTTGCATATCGCCCCCGGACCATTTCCAGGCATCCGCTTCCATGCGGTCCGTACGACACTTGTTGATCAGATCTTCCATGACGACCAGCTTGCCGGTTTCGGCATCCACCTTCGGCATGGACGCCTGCAATCCCTTGAAGCTTTCCACCCCATCGTGGCATGAAGCACAGCTCTCGCCAGCGGCACCATCAACGGTCTCGAAGAGATCGGCGGCCTGATCGACGAAGATCATTGCAGGATTGTCGAAGTCATCAATTTGAAGCGCTTGCGTTTCATCCGTGCGAAAATGCCAACCCGAATAGATCGTGTCCAAATTTTCCAGATGTGCCGGAGCTTCAGTGACCGAGGTCATGTCCAGCTCATCATTGATAGTGAGATTGTCTTCGTCCGGTCCAGCCATCGCTGCAGCCGGGAAAACCAGAATTGCCGCGATCGCCGTAATTGCCTTGGTATTCATTGCGTTCCTCCCTTGGTGGATCAGCGCCAATTCCTCGGACCCGCGCTGATCTGCCTTAGTCGTCGAGCCGTCAGGCGATCTCGATCGTTTTCTTCTCATCGTAGACAGAGCCGTCATCATCGTACCAGGTGAAGACAAACTCACCGGCCTCGGGTACAGTCGCTTCGAACTGAAAGTACGGGTTGGTCGAAATCGCCGGCTCCATCGTCACATCAACCACCATTTCTCCGTTAAACTCGCAGGTGAAACGGTTAATGATCGAACGGGGGATGACGTTGCCTTCTTTGTCCTTGCGCTGGCCGCTTTCCATCTTGTGGCTGATCAATGTCTTGATCGTAACGGTTTCTCCAGCAGCGGCTGTCTTTGGAACCTTGACGCGGGGTTTAACACCGGATGCCATTGGTTAGTCTCCTGTTCTTCAGGGCGCGTGGCGATCAGCCGCCGCAGCCGCCGATTGTCACTTTTACGGTCGCGGACGCTTTGGCAAAGCTGCCATCTGCCATCTTCGCCACGGCAATGACATCCTGCGTTCCGGCAAGACGAATACGGGTTGATGCGGCTTGTTCAGCAGCCAACGGACCGAAATTGAAAGTTGCAACGCCCGGTTCGGGGTTACCTGCAGCCACGATCAGAATTGCAGCTGCGCCCGGAGCACTGACTTCGATTGGTACGGTATTGCCGTTTTCTGCGATTTCCGGTGCAGTCAATGTAACACCGCCGTCAGCCACATCTGCGCCGCCTGTAAATGCCGCGATGGCATCTTCAGCAGCTGCATTTGCGCGTAGCGGCATAATTGTCAGGAACGCGGCGCCCAGCCCAAGGGCCAGTGTCTCGCGGCGAGAGAGTTCCATTTTCAATCTCCTTTGAAACTTCGAAAATTCACGCATCAATGCGCGACTATTCCCCTTTCAGGGTCGCAAGAAACGCGACCACGTCCTCGATTTCCTGCGCTGTCAGGATCGACGTCAAAGGCGCGGTTGGAGCTTTTCCGGTATAGGCGTCACCCGGGCGGATATAGCCGTCATCCTTGTAGAAAGCTGGCATCACCGTGCCTTCAAATGTCATCTTTGCGTTTGCGACCAACCCTCGAAGCTCTGCTTCGGTCCAACGATCACCGGCACCATCCAGCATCGGGCCGACTTCACCGTGGAACGGGATGTCTGCTAAAACCGTGACCGCGTGGCACGCGACGCAGTTGCCTTTTGACTTGTCACCAACGATGAGCGCGCCATTAGCCGCGTCGCCAGCAGCACCGGTCAACGAAGCCTCAATGGCACCATAGTCGTCATAGGTTACGTCCTGCGGATCTGTATCTGCCGCATATGCAGCAACGCCCGTCAATGCGCAGACCAATGTTAAGAGTCTCAGCTTCATGATCCCTCCCATTTGCTAACGCGCCGACGGCGCCTTGCGACCCAAAGCCTCTGTGTACCGTAGTCGACGAGTACCGCTTGTCGCAACATTAAATTCATAATAATGAATTTTTTTATTTATAACGGCAGCGCTCAATCTTGAGAAATATTGTTTCGCTCTTGAATGCGCCGCGCATGATACCGTTGGAAATCTTCACCGTTATCAAGCTCATATCGCTTTTCATCGACCCAGGTGAAAAGGTCTAAGGTTGTTCCCTTTGAGAACGCTCCGGGCATAACAGCGACCGCAGCATCGATGGCTGTCGCGCCCTCCGGCACCTCTTCCGGCAGAAAAACAAGCGTCGGGGTAAACAGAATCCCCCATTTTCGCATCAGCGCTCTTTGCTCATTTTCTTCCCCGTCAAAGTCGGTAGCGGTGGTGCTGCCATGCAGATCCAGTTGGACGACAAAGAAATTCTCTTCGATGAACGCTGCAAGGTCAGGCTGGGGGAACACCTCTTCATGCATTTTTTTGCAGTAGATGCAGCCTTGTTGCTCAATAAATAAAACCAACCGCTTGTCCTCGCTTGAGGCCTCTTCAAGATCCTCGCGGAGGTCTTTGAACGTGTCGCGCATCCACGGTGTTTTATGCAAACCGTCGTCGCCCAGCTCAGCGGCGGAAACTGTCCCGCCGATCAGACACGCGATCAATACTGACAAAACTCGTTTCATGTCTTCCTCCCGGATTATCCAATGGCTGCGAGCCAAGGCATATGGTCGAGCATCCATTGTGCGATGTAGTTGATGGAATTGGTTGCGATGAGGATGCCGAAGAGCACCAGAAAGCCACCCATGGCCTTTTCGATGAGGGGCAAGTGCTTTCTGAACTGCGCCATCCATTGCATGAAAGGGCGGACCAGAAAGGCCGCCAGAACAAACGGTGCGGTCATTCCAACCCCGTAGACGAATAGAAGTACCGCTCCACGCCAAGACGTCTCGGTTCCGGCCGCTGTAAACAGGATCGCAGCGAGCACTGGCCCAACACAGGGGGTCCAGCCAAAAGCAAATGCTAATCCAAGAACATATGCCCCAACAAGGCTTACATTTGATGTCTCACCGACGTCCGCACGAAATTGGCGATACAGGAACCCAATGCGAATGAACCCCAGGAAATGCAGCCCCATCGCAAGGATGATCGCCGCTGCAATCCAGCGCAGGATGTCGAAATACTCTCGGACCAGCTGCCCGAAGATCGAAGCTGTCGCCCCTAGCGTCATGAAGATCGTTATGATCCCAGCAGCAAATGCTATCGCAGAAAGCGTTGCCCTGCGACGAACGCCGGCGGAAAGTGTTGAGCCCGCAGATATCTGATCAATCCCGACGCCTGCCAGATAGCTAAGATAAAACGGCACGATAGGTAGGATGCAGGGCGACAGGAAAGACAACAGTCCTGCGACCAAAGCTCCTGCAAATGTAATGTCGAGCATGGTCAAACCTGTCCTGGCGCGCTATCATTCACATATTCAAAATAATAAAGATATGTCGCTGCGGTCAATCGGAGCTTAAGATGCGCCACCTACTTCTGCCTTTACTTGCAATCACGTTGCTCGTTTCTCCGGTGATTTCACGGGCAGAAATGACGCTTCTGATGGCCGAAGAAGATGGATGTATGTGGTGCGCACGTTGGGACACCGAAATCTCGGAGATCTATCCCAAGACATCCGAAGGACATGCGGCGCCACTTCAACGCATCGATATCCACGCAGCTATGCCTGAAGGCATCGTGTTGGAGCGGCCTCTCTACTACACGCCGACCTTTGTTCTGCTGGACAATGGTCAAGAGGTTGGACGGATCGAAGGCTATCCCGGCGAAGACTTTTTCTGGGGGTTGCTGGGCGTTTTGCTGCGTGACGCTGGGGTTACGATTGAGACCTCTGGATAAAACGTGGCCAATAAAATAAACTGTTTCGAATGCGTGAAGCTATGAAAGCGAGGCGATCTTGTTGGACAAATCTTCGAAACTGCCTGTGTTCTCCAAGGACATGTGCGCCGAAGACCTGGACAGAATGATGGAAAATGCTCAGACGGCGTCAAATTTCCTCAAGGCAATCAGCCATGAAGGGCGCTTGATGATCTTGTGCTACCTGTCTTCGGGTGAAAAATCTGTCACGCAGATGGAAGAAATGCTCTCGGCACGCCAGGCCGCCGTGTCTCAGCAACTATCTCGCTTACGCTTCGAGGGCTTGGTCAAAACGCGACGCGAGGGGAAAACGATCTATTACAGATTGGCGGATGATCGATCGACACAGATTCTGGAAGTCGTCTACGATCTATTCTGCAGGGAAAAGTAGAAGCCGCCAAAAATACCCGCCAGCTTTGGGAGGAGACTGGCAATGTTTGAAGCATTGGGAGACGCCAACACCGTCGCCCTGATCGGTTTGATCGGTGGCATTGTGTTGGGCTTGGCCGCACGCATAGGCCGTTTTTGCACGCTGGGTGCAATCGAAGACTACCTCTACGCAGATGATGACCGGCGGCTGCGCATGTGGGCAATTGCGATCGGCGTAGCAATTGTCGGCAGCCACTTGGCTATGGCTTTAGGATGGCTGGACCCTGTTGGAACAAGGTACCTTGCACAGACCTGGAACCCAATTGGGTCGATCGTAGGTGGCCTCATGTTCGGATACGGAATGGCCATCAGCGGAAATTGCGGCTATGGCGCGCTGGCAAGGCTTGGGGGCGGCGACCTTCGATCATTCGTCATAGTATTGATCATGGGTCTATCTGCTTACGTTGTCATGTCCGGGCCCCTGGCCTATTTGCGCGTTTGGGTCTTCCCCGAGGAGATGGGTCTTAGTGGCCCCCAAAGCATCAGCTTCCTTGCCGAACAACTGACCTCTATCCCTGCTTGGCTCATTGGCTCCGTTTTTGGCGTTGCATTGGTGATTTTCGCCTTGGCAAACCAGCGCTTCCGCCGAACTCCCGCACAGGTGTTCTGGGGATCTGTAGTTGGACTGGCGATCGTATCAGGGTGGCTCGGCACGAATTGGGTTGCGACGCACGGTTTCGATGGTGAGCCGGTTCAAACCCATACCTTCGCTGCGCCTCTCGGCGACACAATATTCTACCTTATGACGGCCTCCGGAAACACTTTGTCCTTTGCGGTCGGATCAGTCTCCGGCGTTCTCATTGGCGCATTCTTGGGGTCCTGGTCCAAAGGTCATTTCCGATGGGAAGCATGCGAGGATCCACGTGAACTCAAGCGTCAAATGCTCGGCGCAGCGATTATGGGGCCAGGCGCGATCATCGCAGTAGGTTGCAGCGTCGGGCAAGGTATATCTGCCTTCTCACTTTTGGCCTACAGCGCGCCCGTAACATTCGCTGCCATCTTCGCCGGCGCGGCGATTGGGTTGAAACAACTCGTGTCTGGGCTGTCCTTCATAGCTGAGCGTTGACGTCACAGTTCAAACTAGAAATCACGTGTGGAGGACGGTTTCAGTAGTTCGCTCTTGTTGAGAAACCGATCGCTTTTGAAGGCAAATAGTCCGCAAACCATGCCCGTTAGCAGTTCGAAAAGTCAGATGACCATCGCGGTGCAAGCCGCCGGTGTCTAAACGACAGACCCGCAACTTCCGGTTTACGCCTCAAAACCTTCCCGTTTGTTTTGCCCATCGCTGCGGTGTGGTTCACCATAGGAGGCATCCGCTGCCTTTGAGAGTTGGCATTGAATCCGAATGATCGGATCGTGAAATCTTTCACACGTGGAGCAAGGCTAACCACGAGAACGAATATGAGCTCGCGTCGATCTTGCTAAAGGTGATCCGTTTGACAGGCCCAACAATCCATTGATTATGTGCGCATGACCAAAGCTCAAAGACCGCCAAAGCCAAAACCAATTCCTTACACCCCGGAGCCGGACCGCTATGAGCGGATGGTGTATCGTCGATGTGGGCGATCCGGATTAAAGCTTCCGGTTGTCAGCCTAGGGCTGTGGCATAATTTCGGTGCGGACTCGACGCACGAAAACAAGCGTGCCATGTGTCGAACCGCGTTTGATCATGGGATCACTCACTTTGATCTGGCGAACAACTACGGTCCACCACCCGGTTCAGCCGAAGAGGCATTTGGCGAGATCCTCAAAACGGATTTCGCGGGTTACAGGGATGAGCTGATTATTTCCTCCAAAGCAGGCTACGACATGTGGCCGGGACCCTATGGGGAATGGGGGTCACGCAAGTACATGATTGCGTCCTGTGACCAATCACTCGCGCGCATGGGGCTTGATTACATGGACATCTTTTATTCCCACCGCTTTGACCCCGACACCCCGCTCGAAGAGACGATGGGCGCGTTGGATCATATCGTACGATCGGGCCGCGCGCTCTACGCAGGTATCTCTAGCTACAACTCCCAACGCACGCGCGAGGCGGTGAAAATTCTCAACGACCTTGGGACACCTTGTCTGATTCACCAGCCTTCTTACAATCTGCTCAATCGGTGGGTGGAGCGAGACGGTTTGCTCGATACCCTAGACGACCTTGGGGTAGGATCGATTGCATTCACGCCGCTGGCACAAGGCATTCTGACGTCCAAATATCTGACCGATATTCCGAGTGGCAGCCGTGCCACGCAAGGGAAGTCATTGCTTGATGGCATGATCAACGCGCGGTCGCTGGCAAGTGTCCGGGCGTTAAATGATATGGCCCAGGCACGTGGGCAGACTCTGGCGCAAATGGCGCTGGCCTGGGTACTCAGAGGTGGACGGGTGACGACCGCTCTGATTGGTGCGTCCCGGCCGGAACAGATCATAGATTGCGCAGGCGTCGTTGATAATCTCGACTTCAGTGCTGACGAGCTCAAAAAGATCGATGAAATCAGTTCGGAAGAAGATATCAATTTGTGGGCGCGGTCGTCAGAAACAGAATGACCATAATTTGAACGTACGCAGAACCCTGGTTCTTTGAGGCTTACGATCTTTGGCGGATTGAACGTTTTTAGTTCGGCCTACCTGCTAACATGAGCCATCGGCCTAATATGTTCATTGGCCAAAGAACCACTCTTCTGCAATTTGACCCTCCCAAACCACCAATCGCTGAAGCAGCATGAATTGATGGAGAGTGAAGTCAAAACGTTTGTACAGAAATCACCACTCGGATCAAAAAGAGGGCCGTTATCGCTAGTCTGTTGACAGACAAGCAGCATGCTAAAAAATATTGATCTAGTCATGTTGCATGAACATTTGAAGATGAAGCCTCTTTGGAATGGGATTTCAGGTCTAACTAAAACGCTAGGGCTACGCTTCTTTTTTTTAGTAGTAGTTCTAAGCGTAACTTCATGCATTCGACCTCCAGAACTCGTAGGCGTCGAAAATCCCCAATATCCTGCGTCAGATGTAGTTGAGGCCAAACGCCAGACAGTCTTTATTGCCACAACGCGACAGGCGTCCGGAGCAGAGGGTGTTTTTTATTCGGGCGACCGCAGCGATACACTTGGACTAGCTTCGGTGGTAGTCACCATTCCGCCAATTCACAAAGTTGGAAAAATAGAAAGAACCAACGCTCTCCCCCCCAACCCTTCGAAGCATTTCACTATCATCGACCCAAAGGTTTATGCATCGGAAAACGCTTTTGTTTCGGGCATTGACAAACAACTTCTTGCACTTGGTACTTCGGAGCGAAACGTCCTATTTTTTGTTCACGGCTACAATACGACCCTAAGTGACGCCATTCTTAGATTGGCACAATTTGTTGAGGATACCGAGTACGATGGGGTTCCGGTGTTAATGTCTTGGGCTTCTGCGGCAGAAACCCTCAAGTATGTTTACGATATCAACAGTGCGCTTGCTGCTAGATCGGACTTCTTGAAAGCTGGTGAAATAGTTACGCGATCAAAAGCTCAGCAATTCGATATTCTTGCATTCTCAATGGGAGCGTTTCTTACAATGGAAGCAATCTCGCAAGCGGAGTTGGCCGGAGAATTCAATCCTCGAAAAAGAGTGCGAAACATTATTTTAGCGGCGCCGGATATAGACTTGGCCGTTTTTGAGAACCAGCTTTCCAAAATAAAACACGACAATCAAAAGATCTTTGTTCTCGTGTCGTCAGACGATAAGATTCTAAACTTCTCAAAATTCGTTTCTGGTGGAGTAGATCGCGTTGGCGCAACAGATGCAGCGGAACTCGCGAAGTCCGGAGTAACCGTTATCGATCTAAGCCAAGTAAGAGATTCCAAGAGCACCAGCCACTCAAAATTCGCTGCTTCGCCAGAAGTCGTTCGAATATCTGGTGAAGCAATCCGGACAAGCAAACGTTCCAGTAGACGATCGACTGTAGAACTTCAGGATCTGATCGGAGACGCTTCTGTGGAAATCGTGGGCACACGATAGTCTGATCGTTTTCCCCTATGTTTTAAGTCTTCTTCGATTAGAAATGTAAACGGCGGCTTTGTACGCAATGCTGTCATTGGCGCCAAGCGCAGCGAATGCCTGTTTACGCCCGCACTCGACGTTGGGGTGCAGCTAGGTGGGAAATTTTAAGCGAAGTCTAGGGCATTCCTTTTGCAAGATTGCGTTAGTGTCAGTCATGGCTACTACCAAAGCTAACAACGCTTGCCATAGTACGTTCTCGAACGATTTTGCGTAATCCTAAAAGTTCTGTAGGTACGCGCATAACGCTGCATTCCTATCATTGAGTTTATTCAGAAATATCTGGGTGTCGTCGCCCATAATTTTGCACAGCAATTGCGCATAAGTTTGCACGATTTGCTCATAAGTATGCACTGTTCACCATACGCGCTCCATTGTCGATTGACTTAGCGTAGCTCGATCAACTTGAACGCATCAGAACTCAATCTAAAGTGCATTTTTTGCTGGAATAATTCAACCCAAGACCGAACAACGCACCTCAATTGCAAGGTTGTGGTAGATGCCTTTCAACGTAGTGCGGCCAGGTCGGCCTTCTCGCAGGCAGCCAACTAGTACTTTGGCGACACAAAAAGATTGTAGGGACGCGCATTTCCAAACTTTCTTCAGAGGCAGATCAGCTAGCGCTCCAATCTGTCACAGCCAACAAGTTGGATTGCTAGCTGATCTGAGCAAGAGAACGCCGAAAAAGCCGTAGGCTCATTAGTAACAAAGCAATTCCCAACAACGTCATCCAAACGAATTCCGGCCAGACAATCTCAATACCAGCGCCTTTGAAAACAATAGCCTGACTTGCTGACATGTAATGGCGTGACGGCAGAACCAAAGTACCTGCCTGCAACCACGCCGGCTGACCTTCAATTGGGGTCTCTCCACCAGACAGCATTAGCATTGGCAACACAATCAACATGACCAGAAGCGCGAACTGCGCCATAGAGCGCGCAATGGTTGCCAGAAACACCCCAAGCGCCGTCGCAGTAAAAAGAAACAACGCCGTGCCAACCAAAAACAACATCTTGGATCCAGCGATACTAATGCCCAGAGAACCCTGCATCACAAAGGTTAGTGAAAGACCAGCCGCTGCCAAAACCACTGCTGCATTCGCCCAAATTTTAGCAATAGCAATGTCAAATGGAGTAAGCGGCATGGCAAGGAGATGTTCAATAGTCCCGTGCTCTCGCTCTCTGATCATCGCAGCTCCGGTCAATATAGTTGTGAGCCACATGATCTGGCCTATCAAAGAAACGATACCAGCAAAACGTACAGTATCTCTATTTGGGTTGAAGGCGCTTCTAAGAATGACACTGATCGACGGAGCATCTACTAGATCGATACCAATTGCATAGCGATGTATTTCAGCGCTCAGGATACTGGTGATGTAGTTTGCGCCAATACCGGCCTGTTCCATAGCGGTTGCGTCAATAAGAACTTGAATCTCCGGACTGCGCCCTGCGCGCAGATCCTTTTCGAATCCGGGGGGCACAGCCACAACGAAAATAAAGCGCCCAGCATCCATGTACGCAGGTCCTTTTCCGGGTTCGATTTGGACGACTGGTTGGAACTCTGGTGGGAAAAACGCTGTAGCAAGTGCTCGAGATAGTGGCGAGTCGTCTTCATCTGCAAACGCAATCGAGGCGTTGTTTACAGAACTTGCCACTCCCGTTGCTTCCATGATCGGGGCCAGCGTGAAAGACCAAACCAACAATGCCATCATCACCCAATCACGGCGCAGGCTCATCACTTCCTTCAAGCCTAGCCAGAATATGCAGTAGAAGCGCTGCATTCACTTCTCCTGCGCCCGAAGACATACGGCTGCGATCAGTGTCAGAACTGGTCCGAAGCAGGCGAGGGCCAGAATGTCCGGCGCAAGGGCCTCCCAACCCAAACCTTTAGTGAAGGCACCAACGTTTAGGTGTAGGAAATATGAGGAAGGCCAAAGTGAGCCCACCACTTGTGCGCCTCCTTCAAGCGTTGAAACAGGTTGCAACAGACCTGAGAACTGGATTGTTGGGACAACTGAGGCGATGGCAGTTGCAAATGTGGCGGCCACCTGACTGGATGTCATTGTAGCGATCAACAACCCGTAGGATGTTGTTGCCCAAACGTAAAGAAGGGCACCAACAGCCAAAGGGAAAGGATTTCCTTTTAACGGCACCCCGAAAAGAAAAACGGTCATTCCGGCCAAAAGCAGAAAATTTGCGTAGGCGATCAAAATGTACGGAATTTGTTTGCCAATTAGAAATTCAAGCCGCGTGGTTGGTGTCACGTAGAAATTGACAACTGACCCCAGCTCTCGTTCCCTTGCTACGCTTACGGCAGTCAAAACAGCTGGCAGCATAATCAATAGGATAGCAGGCATTGCCGGAGCCATCGCGGCGATGCTTTCAAAGCTTTGATTGTAGCGAAACCGGGGTTCGATCCTGGCGATATCTATCTGGCTTTTGCCGTTGTTAACGGCAAATTCCGCGAGAAATGATTGGTGCAGTCCGGAAACATAGCCTTCAACCGTCTCACCCTTAAATGGGATAGCACCGTCTACAGTCGCAAGTATCTGGGTCGGTTCACCCGTACTCATCTTTCGGTCAAAGTCAGGTGGTAACTCAACAACCAGAGAGACCTCACCTGCCACTAGACGGTCGCGCCCTTCGCTGGCGCTTTGCAGCGGCGATGTGGCTTTAAAGTAGGACGATCCGGCGAATTCAGCCGAATAAGCACGACTCTCCGGCCCCTGAGAAAGGTCAAGTACAGCGAATTCAAGCTCATCGATATCCAGCGTAATTCCAAAGCAAAAAACCAACATTAGGATAGCAGAACCCAGAAACGCGAAAGCCAGACGCACCGGGTCGCGAGCTACTTCAACGGTTTCGCGCCGCGCATATGCCAATATACGAGAAAACGCTCCTCCCCCGGCGTGGGATTTGGTTCTAAAACCCACCTTTGGCGCGACAACAGAGACTGGTTTTTCTGCTGCTTCCAATATCGAAATGAAGGCGTCTTCAAGGTTTTCCGCCTTTTCAACAGCGATCAGGTCAGCCGGAGTACCTTCGGCTAGAACTCTACCAGCATGCATAAAAGAAACGCGATCACAGCGTTCCGCCTCACCCATGAAATGAGTGGAAACAAAGATTGTAACCGACTCATTTCGAGAGAGCTCAATCAGCAAGTCCCAGAAGGAATCGCGTGCCTCTGGATCCACACCTGATGTTGGTTCGTCGAGTATTAGCACTCGCGGACGGTGGATCACTGCTACGGCTAGCGACAGTCGCTGTTTGATCCCTAAGGGCAGTGCCGTCGCCAACGTATGCCGGTGCTCCCCAAGCCCAAAGCGCTCAGTGAGTTCCGAAACACGTTGTTCTCGGTCGGCAATTGCAAATATCCGCGCGTGCAATTGTAGGTTCTGATGGACCGACAACTCGCCATACAAGGAAAAGGCCTGGCTCATGTAGCCTATTTCACGCCTCATTTTTCGGTCATATGCATCGACAGGGTTGCCAAACAGCAGAGCTTCACCTGAGCTGGAAGGTAACAAGCCAGTCAACATCTTCATTGTCGTGGACTTGCCGCAACCGTTTGATCCTAGAAACCCGAATATCTCTCCGCGATTGATTGTGAAGTCGACGTTGTCTACGGCCGTGAAATCACCAAAGCGTCGTGTAAGTCCACGCGCAACTATCACTGGGCTAGATTCTATCTGTTCATTCTTCTCTTTTTTCCCCGCCGGTTCGACGGGCAACTTCCGTGCTCTCAGACGCCGATATGCTACTTCGAGGTCGACATCGCTCCCTTTAAATTCAGCGGGCTTCCCCTGAAAGATGACTTGACCCGCGTCCATCGCGACAATCCGGTCAAAACCGTCGGCTTCTTCCATGTACGCCGTCGACACTAACACCGACAGTTCAGGGTTTTTTTCTCGGATTGCGTCAATCAAAGCCCAGAACTGCCGACGCGACAACGGGTCGACCCCGGTCGTTGGCTCATCCAAAACCAATAGTTTGGGGTCATGGATTAAAGCACAGCAAAGACCTAGTTTTTGCTTCATCCCACCCGAGAGCTTGCCCATCAGACGGTCTTCAAACTGCGCAAGCCCTGTCGCAGCCAATAGCGCTGCGATACGTTCGTCCCGCTCTGAATGCCCTTGAGCAAAGAGACCTGAGAAGAACTCGAGGTTCTCGCGTACAGACAGCTCCGGATACAGGTTTCGACCCAGCCCTTGCGGCATGAAAGCGATGGCTGGGCAAATGCTGTGTCGATGGCGAGAATTGCCAATCGGGCCGCCTAAAACGTCGATATTGCCGGATTGCAGTTTCTTTGCGCCGGTGATCAAACCAAGCAGTGTAGACTTTCCCACCCCATCCGGCCCGACAAAGCCAACAAGCTGGCCGCCTGGCAGTTCCAACGAAACAGAATCCAGTGCAACATGCTTGCGATAACGGTGCGTAACACCTGAAATGTGAATATCGCAGGCGTCATCCTCTACTCTCATTCGAACAACTCTTCTGGGATGCGTTGTTCAAGCGCCTCAGGCCAAGCAGCGGCTGGGTTTAGCCGGATCACCGCGACACCGCGCAGACCGGTTTTGACGTGCTCAATCCGACTTTCAACCAAGTCTATTGGGATACGGACGCGAACGCGAAAAACCAGTTGCTCTCGCTCATCCAGGGTTTCGACCTGTTTGGGGGTGAATTGTGCCTCGGGAGAAACAAAGCTCACGTATGCAGGTATCGCATATTCCGGCAAAGCGTCGAGCACGATGCGAGCCTCAGCTCCAATGGGCAAAAGTCCAGCTTCACGCGCCGGAAGAAAAACTTCCATGTAAACATTCTCAAGGCCAAGAATAGTCAGGATTGGTTCGCCCGCACCAACCACCTCTCCGGGTTCTGCAAGCCGGTAAAGCACGCGTCCGGGCAAAGGTGCCACTAGAGCGCTGTCTTCAATCTGTGCCTCAATCCTGCGCACTTCCGCCTCAGCGGCAGCAATACGGCTTTCTGCCGTTGCAACTCGGGCTTTGGCGGCGCCCAATACTGCTGTAGCGACCTTATGAGTGGTATCGCGATCTTCAAAAATAGTTTTGGAGATGTTTTGTCCTGCCAGCAACGCCGTGGCACGATCAAGCTCTTGCTCAGCCCTGCGCTGTTCGCTTTGGCGTTGCACTACGAGCGCTTCTGCTTCGGCCTTTGTTTGATTTGCCAAGGCTACTTCGGCTCTAGCCCGATCCAGGGCGGCAGATAGCTCATCTATGTCCATTTCGGCCAGGATTTGACCGGTTGCGACCATACTGCCTTCTGTTGCCGTTACCTTCGCAACCCGACCTGCACTAGTTGGTGCTATTTCGACTTGTTCCGCTTCAACCCGCCCGTTTCCTTGCACAAATCCGACCGGCAATTCATCGCCATCCTCGGCAACAACGACATACAGCAACGCACCAGCAATTACTAAACCAGCCAAAATAAGAAAAACCGATAGGTTTTTGGTCATAGCGTTTCACCTGAAACAGGGTTTCTGGCACAGAGTTTAGTGTCTCAAAAGACTCAAAGCCTTGTTTTGGATCAAAACCGATCCGGGCACCTCAGTTCCAAGCAATTGTTTAGATGAACACTGGTTTGGGTGTTGCAGGCTCTTTCGCGGTAGGTCGGAAGAAGTAGACTTGAAGCGTTTGTGTTATCAGTTTGGTATTGAAACGGGTTGTTCTAACGCGCAATTGCGGTCGTCGCCAACCTGCTACGCAATACAGCGAAAGGAAGAATTATGACCAAAACACTGAGAGCTTGTTTGTCTTTGTGGTTGGTTGCAATCGCTCCTGCGTATGCGCAAGAACCTCCTCGTCTTGTTTTGCAGCTGACCGTTGACGCGTTTCGGGGCGATCTGCCGACACGCTACTTTGAGAAACTTGGGGAGGGTGGCCTCAAGTATTTACTAGAAAACGGTGTACACTATCTGGACGCCCATCATTGCCATGCCAATACAGAGACGGTTGTCGGACACGCCACATTGGCGACCGGGGCAACACCGGCAGTGCACGGGATGATCGGAAACATCTGGTTTGACAGAACTTTGGACCGCGTTGTCTACAACGTTGAAGACAGCACCGCTGCGCTTCTTGGAGATGGCGCTGGCGTCAATGACGATATTGAAATTGACCCAACACAGGCGGCAGCTGGCACAGATGGCCGGTCACCACGCGCTATGCTTGTTACGACGCTTTCGGACGAGTTAAGCGCTTCCACTGCTGGTGCGGCCAAGGTCTTTGGAGTTTCAATCAAAGATCGTGGGGCTATTACAATGGCGGGACAAAGCGGCAAAGCCTTCTGGTTCTCAAAAGCCGCAAATCGTTTTGTCACAAGCTCCTATTACTACGACAAATACCCGGATTGGGTTTCCGCATGGAATGACGCATCGCCGAGCGCCTCCTTTGAAGGAACCTCTTGGGAGTTGATGCACCCAAAGGAAACCTATCTCTTTGGCGACCGCGACAACCAACCATGGGAGACGGATGTCGCCGGGTTCGGCATAACCTTTCCTCATCGCTATTCCTCGACGCAAAATGGGTTTGACCCGCTAGAAAATCCCTACTTTACGACCTTTTTAACACTTAGTCCCGCTGGCGACGATCTGACGGCGAAATTTGCCAAACGATTGATTGATGCCGAGGATATCGGGCAAGATGCGGTAACGGATTATCTGGCGATTAGCTTCTCGTCCGTGGATTACGTCAACCATGTGTTTGGCCCCTCCAGTCTTGAAGCCGAGGACACGATATACCGCCTCGATCAGACTCTCATGAATCTATTCGCGTTTATCGACGAACGGATTGGGCTGGAAAACGTTTTGATCGTTCTATCGGCGGACCACGGCACCACCGATGCGCCGGGCTATTTGGAGAGTGTTGGTATCCGAACTGGCCTTGTTGCTCCGGACACCTGGGACCCGACGGAACAGATAGCCAAGCTTAAGGAGCGGTTTGGGATCACCGGGAAATTGCTTGAAGGTTATAATCACCCCTATCTCAATATCGCCCCCGAAGTATTGGCTCGCAGTGATATTGATTTACCCACGCTGGAGTCAGCTATTGCAGAAGAGCTTCTATCCTTTCCCGATGTGGCATTCGCCGTCCCCAGTACGGCTATCGAAGCAAACCTCCTACCCGATACCGACATCATGCGCTTGGTCCGCAACAACTACCACCCCACCCGATCCGGGAACATATACGTAGTCTTCAAACCCGGCTGGTTCATCGCAGACTTCGATGGTCTGTCCGTCACATCCACCCACGGGTCACCGTGGCGCGGTGACACACATGTGCCGATTATCTTTGCTGGAACGAACTTAAAACCGCAACGAGTCGCACGCCGTGTTTGCACGACTGCTCTCGCATCCACACTGTCTGCATTATTGAGCACGGCACGTCCTAATGGTGCGAGCGGTGAAGTGTTACAAGAAGTCTTGGATTAGACCGCTGTGAAGCGCGAGTCCTGATATTGAAGCAAGCTAGGCAAAACCGCGACGGCATAGGGTTTCTATTGCGTTTTCCTAACAGCGGCTACTCAATTGCTTTTTGAAATGTTGCGGTAAGCCGTTTGTTCAAACCGTGGTGAGGTTCGGCTGAAGAACCGTAGTGCAACTCCGCCAAGGCAGCGATGTCATTGAAAATGACTACGGAGCCGCCCTCTTCATTCGCATAAACCAGTAGTTTTTGGCAAAAGGCATCCAAACCAATTGCTGGAAAGCCCGCCATTGCCACGCCACCGGGTGCTGGTCCGCCGAACAGCAAGAGAACCGTATCCGGTAGCGCCACCCCCAGTTGGGAAGCTTCGGTCGCAAAATCGATTTCTCCAAACCAGACAGTATCGTCCTGCTCCATCACGGCTGTCCTGAGACGTTCGACTGCCTCTGGTACGCTGAGCTGAGATCGCAGCTCGATGATCCCGTAGTCGGTAAACAACCCGTTGGTCGGCGCTGGTGTTGCTTCCAAATCGTTTAGAACTTCGAGCATCTTGCTCTGAAACGCACGCAACGAAGAAGCGTCCGTGAGTCCATGCCGGACTTTGAGAAATTGCGAGTCTGTGTAAGCGATCTGTGGGCTACCATCCTGAGCAAAGGAAAGTACGCGAAAAGGAAGGTCCAGTCCTGCTCGCACGTTCCCTTTCAGAATGGGCGTGTTTATCTCTGGAACAGAGAAAATGAGTCCGCGAGATGCTGGCATTTCTACGCCTTCGGCTTTGGCCAGGCGCGCGTGATCTATCGATGCGATTGGAGTAGCTCCCGCTTCGGCAACGGCAGTCTCAATCCCTAAGAAGTTTTCGTCCACCGCAGTCTGGGCAGATGAAGATTGTGCAAAAGCGGATGTCGAAACTGATAGAGTTGCAATCATCGAGAAAACAAAGCCAAACCTCACCATTTTACTACTTCCTATTTCACCGTACTTTTTTAAGAGAAACCGCCGCCAGAGCTGCAAAAGCTATCTCGGCTGCAAGATAAAAGAGAAGTATCCCGTTCGGAACTCCATCGATAAGGATGCTTAGTATGCGTCCAACGGCCAGTCCTGACATAAACAAAAAAAGAACCCACAGCGCGGGGCGTTGTAATTCTGGTTTTGAAGCGGCTGCCAACCAAAACAAAGCGTTTGCCAGATAAAGACCCATAATCGCTCGGAAGACATGCGTCTGATTCGTTCCTTCTACCGGGAAGCCCAGCAAAACTGGGATCGAACTGCCTGGCATCAGACCATACGATAACGCAATTGGCACGAGACCAACGGCAGCAAGCAAAAGGACTAATCTAGCACTCATGGAGGACTCCTTCTGGTAGAGGTTTTGCTTTTTTGCATAATTACCAATCGGTTTTTGGGGCATCCGATGATCCGAGCCGGATGCCCACGCCACTGTCAGAAAAGCATATTGAATGCCTCGCTTCTTCTACTGAGAGATGCCGCCTTCGGTTGATGTTTGTTCCTCAACATGGTCTTGATTGGCGACCGGCTTCCCGCGCGGAGGGAACTCCTCGAAGGTAGCGAGATGTGTCTGCACTAGACGGGCGGCTGGACCGAATGCCCACATTTTCTCGCCCATCCAGCGGACGTACATCCCGCTTTCATCCGCAGCTTTCTCATAAGGATCGCGGCGAAGGTTGAAAAGCAAGGGGGCGACCAACTCTTCCTTCGGGCCTGACCAGCCATGGTTTTGAACGACAAAGTGCGCTTTCCAATCGTTGTAGCGTACTGCTTGGAGGTCCGTACCCTGATAGTAAATCAGCTCGCGGCGATTGCTCTCTTTATCCTCACCTGTCAGGTAAGATAGTTGGTTGTAGCCATCGAGATGCACTTTATAGCCTTCATATCCCTCTAGGAGCTTCTCTCTTAGATCTGTCGGACCTCCAGCCGCAGCTACAAATGTTGGCATCCAGTCCATTCCGCTGAAGATGCCGTTCAAGACTTGACCTTCAGGAATTTTGCCCGGCCAGCGAATAATCGCAGGAACTCTAAAGCCACCTTCCCAGGTAGTACCCTTTTCCCCATGAAACGGTGTCGTACCACCATCAGGCCACGTCAGTGTTTCCGGGCCATTGTCGGCGGTGAACATCACTATGGTATTATCGGCAACTCCCAGATCCTCAAGGTGGCTGAGAACGTTACCAACGTTGTTGTCCAACTCCTTCATGACAACATCCTGAAGTCCGCGCCCATTGCCCAACATAGCTTCGTATTCGGGGCTTAGATGGGTCCAGACGTGTGCACGGGCAGGAGCCATCCAGACAAAAAACGGAGTGTCCGACTCTACTGCACGGGAAATGAAGTCCTTCGTGTAAGATGTCACTTCGTCATCCAAAGTCTTTTGGCGCTCCGGAGGCGCAGGCCCGTCATCAATGATGCGCTGCTTCCCGACTTTTCCAAATCGCGGGTCGACCGTTTCGTCTTCTTCTTCTGTTGCAAAAGAATGAATGATGTTGCGAGGCGCAAATTGCGCATTGAACTCTGGGTCGTCTGGCCAATCCGGATCAGACGTATATTCCATAGCATTCAAGTGATACAGCCAGCCCCAATACTCGTCGAAACCTTTTGTAGTCGGTAGGAACTCATTGAGGTCGCCTAGGTGGTTTTTTCCGAACTGCCCCGTCGTATACCCCAACTTTTTCAGGAACATCGGAAGCGTTGGGTCATCTGGGTTTAAACCTATTGGATCGCCCGGAAGCCCTACAGTGTGCATCCCCGTCCTAATGGGCAATTGTCCAGTCATGAAAGCTGATCGACCAGCAGTACAACTTGGCTCGGCATAATAATCTGTGAGACGAGCGCCCTCAGATGAGAGGCGATCCAAGTTCGGCGTCTTGATGCTTTTGACACCTCCGTGGTAAACGCCGACGCTCGCCCAGCCCACGTCGTCTGCCATGATGACAAGAATGTTGGGCGGGGCATGCTCGTCGGCCCAAGCTCCAGTGAAAGCAAAGCAGACCGCACCCGCTACTGAGATAAGCTTGTTCATTAAGACCTCCCGACACGCAATTTCTCACCAACGATAGGAAAAACATCGGCTTGGAGGAACAGTCTAATTTGTTAACTTTTTGGGCACAGCACCTTGGTGCAAGAAATGTCTTCGGCCGCAAAGTCTGCAGTGCGGTCATTAGGGTCAGGACCCATTGATTTCCGCTTGGCTGCGTGATTCACGGTTCGAAAATCGAGCGGTGACCATTTCTGATCTTTTCTGGCTGACGGATGCGCAGATGGCGCGTCTTGAGCCTTTCTTCCCCAAGTCCCACGGCAAACCACGCGTTGATGATCGACGTGTTTTGAGCGGCATTATCTTCATTAATCGCAATGGGTTGAGATGCGCGATGCCCCTTCGGCTTATGGCCCACACAAGACGCTCTATAACCGTTGGAAGCGGTGGAGCGACAAAGGCACTTCGCCCGGATGATGGCCGGTCTGGCTGCCGAACACGGTGAAGAGAAGACTGTGATGATCGATGCCACCTACCTGAAGGCCCACCGTACCGCAACCAGTTTGGGCGTCAAAAAAGGGGGCGTGGACGCCAGATCGGTCGCACCAAGGGCGGCATGAACACCAAGTTGCATGCCATCTGCGACAGTCGGGGACGTCCGCTCAACCTGTTCATCACCGCCGGTCAGGTCAGCGATTACATTGGTGCGCGGGCACTGCTGAGCAGCCCGCCGGATGTCGATTGGCTGCTCGGGGATCGTGGCTATGAAGCCGATTGGTTCCGGGAAACGTTGAAAGACAAAGGGATACGCGCCTGCATCCCTGGCCGGAAGCAGCGGAAGAAACCGGTTAAGTACGACAAGCGTCGTTACAAACGGCGCAACCGGATCGAGATCATGTTCGGCAGGTTGAAGGATTGGCGGCGTGTGGCAACCCGCTACGACAGGTGCCCGAAGGTTTTCCTGTCAGCAATCGCCCTCGCAGCACTCGCTATCTATTGGCTATGAGTCCTGACCCTAGAACGCGTTTGGTCCACGGTCTATCAAAGCAAAATCAAGCACCTGTCTTGACGCTTCGCCTGCATTTTATCGGAATTTCTTCTCTGTTCACTGATTTTCCCGTTAAAGCCTATCATCAAGCTTCACGCATACGGTGATACGCCGCCGTAAGTAAAATAGCAGCGCTATCTGCGACCTACCTCCAAAGCCATTTCCCTCAGGTGTCGCATATCCGTACCGCAGCAACCGCCAAACACCCTGATAGACGGGTTTTCCCGCAGGACATCCGCAATTTCTTGGCCGAGCTGCGCGGGATCTCCTTCATCCAAGGTATCGGCCTCATCCAATTCTGCGTGCGAACAACTTGATGCATTGGAAACAACACCTTTGAGCCTTGGATGCGCGTTGAGCGCGTCGGCAAAGTGCGTCGGGTGTGCGCAGTTGACCATGTGGAACAGAGCTGCGCCGTCTGTTTCTGCTTCGATCTGGTCTATGGCATCAACAAGTTTTGTGCCGTCAGCCAAACAGCCATCGGTTTCGACGACCAATGACAAAATGATGGGTAAACCAATATCTCTTGCAGCCAGAACACAGCCAGCAGCCTCGCTTAGGCGGTTGAACGTGTACGCGGTCACCAGATCAACACTGGTTTCTTTCAGAACAGCGAGTTGCACACTGTGGTAGCTGCGCGCCTGTTCAACTGTCATGGGTGGGACGTCAGTGTAAGGATCGTATCTTGGGCCAACGCAGGCGGAAACCAAAACGTCTTCCCGCCCAGAAGCATTGCGCACCTCCTCCATCAGTGCGACACCATCCTTGTTTACCTCACGAAGACGTTCAGCATCGTAGCCCAAAGGTGCAGCACGGTCGGCATTGGCCATCCATGTCGGTGCGTCGAGAATGCACCCAACACCCATATCGCCGGCCAATTGCACGAGCGCTTGCATTTGTCCGGCCAGAACAGCCCGGGTGTCAGGCTTCTCCAGCAAGGGAAACGATGCAAAACCCGGAAGCTCGATACCGTGATTAAAAATCAGGTCCGTACCTGTACCTGCATAAACCAAAAATTTCTTGTCACCCTCGCCTGGAAGTCTCCGCGCCATTTTGCACCCCTCGAACACCGGCATTACTCCGCATCCACAATAACAATGATCAGATCTTCTGCAAAACTGAGGTGTTTACTTGTCCGTTCGGACGCTTTCTGCATTTGCGGTATCGGCTAGGCATATCTAGGCGCGAACCACCGGAGATTCTGAACAAGCGTGGCTGTACCGTTCTAACCTTGAACATCGAGTATCGAATCGTCTCACTATGTGAGACCTACAGCATGCTGACCAACCCTCCAAATAAGTTGCTTCAGTCATTTGGGCACACGTTAAGCTAGAAGGTTCCCAGAACTACGCGGTGAATCTCGGGCTGGCGCGCACTCTGTCTTGACATGGTTATGCGAACTGGTTCAGCTTGCGGTCATGACGTACACACGCATCCACTGCCATCGAATATCGGCCTGAGGTCGATAACCCACGCGAAATCCGCGGGAGGCAGCATTGGTATGCGGGCGAGGCTTATATCCTTGTAATTGCTCCAGATTAGAGTGCACGAGTCGGTTCGATTCCGACGCCTCCTACCATCCTTAGGAGGTGTCCGACATGGCGGACGGCGTCACGAACACAATTGATTTCAACGACATCAAGCAATCGGTCGAGGAGAACCTCGGAAGCACACCCGAAGGCTGGTCCGGCTTGGTCACGGTGCTCTTCACAGAGGTTAAGGAATACTGCGATCTGAAGGGTGCCACCTACCCCTTTGTCCTTCAGATCAAAGAGAAAATCGGCGAGCTCCGCATCTACCACCGGTGTGATGATCGACAAATTCAGTCGATGATCGCTGCGACGATTGCGCGTGCAAATCACAGCTGTGAACGATGCGGGAATAGTGCCGAGACCCAACTTCTGGACGGCTGGTACAAGACACTTTGTTGCTGGTGCGCGCATGATGTCGCGAGCAAGCGCCACCCTAAAAGGAAGAGGCTTTTTGGCGTTCGAAAAAAGCCTGCTCGAGATCGAATGACCTGCTCAGTTTGTGGCTATTTCGGTCAGATCGACCGAACGGATGACCGTAATCGGTGCCCTGCGTGCGTGAAGAAGGAATGGTGATGACCGCCGAACAACAAGTGACCTTCAATAAGATTATGGAAGACTACGATGATGAGAACTACGCCCGGAAGCTCATGAATACGGGCTCACTGGACACCGGTCATGTCCCGCTGATTGCCCTTTGCCAGATCTTGAGAGGGGTCTTCCATCTCAACAAGACCAAGTTCTGGAGAATGTGACTGATGGATGATGTCGAAAAGAGTTGGAAGGAATTCCGGGAAAAGGTTCGAGGTGTGATCGAGGAGCATGGAGCTCCAGATGATCTCCGCTCATTTGACGCCTGGTACGCCGAAGAGATGCGTTTGGTGATGGCGCACAACTACCCAGCTCCGCACGTCTCTGACGTCACATGGTCGGCGGAGTGTCTGCATGTCGAGTGTGAAGACCGCGAAGTGGTCGACCGTATGATGAATGCTATGGCGGAGGTTTCACACGATCTCAAAGAGGCGCGGGCCCGGAGGTCAGTGATGGGCAGTGTTGTCGACTGGAATGATATTCATGGAAGCGTCTTCAAGCAGCTTGGTGAGTATCGTGCCGGGTGGGTGGAGCAGCTTACGCTTGCACTTGAGAAAGTGAAGAGGTTGATCGACGAGCAGCCCGACCTGTTTGGTGATGAACACCCGTCCATCGTTCAGATCAAACAGAAATTGGGAGGCTTGCGCGTCTATGAGGGCCCAGGCTGCAACCAGGCTACGAGTGAAGAGATTCAATGGCGTGTCGCTCAGATTGAGCAAACCTGTGAAGGTTGTTCTAATTCTGCCCAACGCCAGACCATCCTTGGGTTTGTGACGACGCTTTGCAGCTGGTGCTACAATGATGCTCTGCGGCGGCGATTTGAGGGCGCCGAAGAATCCTGGCCCGACAGCCTGAGGCTGGACATTGTGAAAAACTATCCAGACCTCGTTTCTCCGGATTGCGCATCTCTTGTTCCTGCTGTCGGAAAGGGCTGGCTCGTGATGATTTCGCAAGCACTCCACAAGCTTTCCTTCAGTCAGGATTTCAGGGCACTGGACCCTGGAACTATTCAGATCTCGGATATTAAGAAAGGCCAGGATGGCAAGATTTCCATCGGTTTCAGTCGATACCACGATCTCATTCAGGAGTACGCTGACTGGATGAAGTTTCGATGCGGTGTGACGTGTGAAGAGTGTGGCCACGTTGGTGACATCGTTCGGACAGCCGACAGGTCTCAAGTGCTCTGTTCTCACTGTTACTGTACTCGGAAGACGTCTGATGGGTGATGACGACGACGTTGAGCTGGATGAACAAACCTTGCGTTTGCTTAGGCTTCGGGAGGCTGAAATTGCGGCCGGTCGAGCAAAACTAACCAAGCCGATCTCAGCGGATGAGATCCGGGCGCGAAAGGTGCCTGATCCGAAGGGTAAGCCAGATGAGTGACGAGACTACAGAAGCGGAAATCTCAATTTTCGTAATCTGCGAGACTTTGGTGAACGGCCAACTTCGAGAGACTGAAGGAAAACAGATCACTGTAAAACCAAACAAGGTCTTAGTATTGGCGATCAGTGTCGAGGATGTTGAGCGATGACAGATGATTTTTCAGAAGAAGAAGAAATCTTCGGGCGCCCCTTACAGGATGTTCCTCTGGATGACTTGATCGCAGAGTTGCAAGCTCGTCGCAAAGAGGGTCCGGAGGTCTGGCTTGCATTGCGCAAAATGATTTTCGAGCAAATCGCCGATTTTGCACAGCGTCCGACCGACGCGCCCAAATGGCGGGATGAATGGGTCAAAGAGAACACCTGGGATCTAGTGACTGACGACGATGATGTCGAGATCACTGATGGTAGCGGCAACGTGTTCGACGACCTCGGGATCAAAGACCCAAGGAAGAAGACTTAGTGATGGGGCCCGAGCATTTCAGCTTGATCTTATGCGCCGTGATCATTGTCGCGTTGGCGATCTACGTCAGACACATCGTCCACACTGCTGGAAAAGATCGCGAAGTCGATCCAGAGCAAGTGCAAAGGATCATGCGAGATCTGGACTACAGCCACCTGGACCAAGTGATGAACCGGCGAAGGAAGGGGTAGCGGGGTGTTGAAGGTAGTTGTCCATGTCGGCGAAAACGAGGTCGCTCGAGCCATTGCTGAGAACGATTCAGAACTCGCGGACGTGTCCGATTACAATATCCGAATGAACGAACGGGCCGCTAAAGAGCTGGGCATTAAAGAAAAAGGCCTTGGCGGCCGGATTAAAGGTCACCCTCGAAATCTGACGGTCTGGGCGCTCGTTCGCAAGATCGCAGACCTTTGGCTTGCGGGGACCGGCGCGGGCGAAGAAAGCGTTCAGGCAGAGCTGCTGCCGTTGATCCGTGAGTCCATTCGCGAACCTGAAGAGAGGGTCGAAAAGGAATCGAACCAGAGCGAAGATTGGAATGCTGTGATCAAGCAGATTTCTGATTACGAGCCGTATTCCCTGGGCTTCTACACTGACAAATTTGAGTCGTGGACAGCGGACGAGATCGAAGCTCTTCGATGTGATGTGGTTGAGACAGCCACAGAGGAAGAACTAATGGCCGAGGTCGAACGCCGGCGAAGAGCTGGTCTAGTGCCCAATGAGGCCTCGAATGATGGCTTCTTAGATCTGGTTGATGGCCTCTGGGGCAAACTCGATACAGACCCAGACCGCTAGTACAGCTTACCTGCCGCCATTACCCAAAATGTAACATAAGAAGTCTATGGCGACTGTCGTTGTAGTAGTGCGCGCTTCTTCTAAGCGCCTCTCCTGCTAGGAACCAATGCGCCCCGGACAAGCATTTCGCCAACACTGCTCTGCGGAACCATGTACTACCAGTCTCTACGATGAGCATGGTTGACCGCAACCAGCCCAAAGCGGACCTTTAATATCCAACTTTGCAATTCAAGTGTTGCGAGCAATGCGGGTCATAAGGGCATTGCAAGCTGAACGTTTTTGCTGAGCCCCGATATCATGATCGACTGCCTATTAGTTCTATTTTCTTGCTTCTCTTGCTCGTCGTCCACGACCTTTTCGACCACGCGGTCCCGCAAAGCATAGCATTTCAAAAAGTGACGCAAAGGGTATCGTCCAGTAGGGCATAGTCTTTCTCCATAACAAAGGTCGACGATGCTCACGCTGCCCGAGCCCGTGGCCGAAACCCACCGACCACAACCGTAGAAACCTGTAAGAAACCCGTAAGAAGCTTGGGCAAAGCGAAGACTTTTGGCATGCTGGTGCTGTTGAACCCAGCAGTTACCAATACCAAAATGAAAAATTGGACGTCTCTTTTTGCTCAGAAACTACGTTCCCATCGAATTGGCAGCGGTCGCCATGGCCGTATGACGCAAGAGGAACTGGCGATGATACTCAACGTAAGTGTCGACGCCATTAGCAAATATGAGCGCTCGCTGTCGTATATTCGTGGTGACCTTGAGTACCAACTGCAAGAAAAGCTCGGTTGGAGCTTAGAGGATGTGGTTGCTTGCCGAGCGGATTGGGAGGCCGGGCGACCACAGCATTCAGGGTCTGCCTATCGTTTGTTAAACAATCAGGAAGTGCTTAACGAATTCGGTGGCTCCTCATCGGCGGTAACAGAAGCCGTGGCATGCATGGAGGTGGACCATGGAGATGGCTTACCCAGTGGGTTTTCAGCCGCTGATACGGTATGGCGTGACATACAAAAATCGGGCCTTTTGTCTGGACCCTATGTAATGCTTGGGTCGAAAATCGTTGGGCACGTTGGCTTGATATTTCCAAAGTCCGATCCCGAAAAACGTTTCTTTGAACTACTGTTCGATGAAGCGGAGCTTACACCGGATCATCTGAAACGTCCTTTGTTGCCAGGGGACTACTTTGCATATTGCCCGGCGATTTATGTTGCGCGTGGACATGAGAATGCGACTCGCTTGCTCCTCTCAGGTTTTGTTTCAGAGTTGGAAGAGCTTCTCGACAGAGAGATCTTTATTCGTGAGATTGGAGCAATCTCAGTGAACGGTCTTGGAACTCAATTGTGCGAGGATCTTGGCCTCAAGTTTCTTGGAGCTCACCAGAGATACACTGGTTTCGGGGTCTGGACTTTGCATTGCTCGGATATAGCCAATTCAATTGTTGGGCGTCGAAGTGCTAAACTTCGAGATGCTTACCTAAATACACTCCCGCCAAGTTGACGCTGAAAGTTTCCAGTTCCGCTTCGGGTTGAGGTGCTCAACCAAACGAACTCGCGGTATTGCGAAGTATCCGAGCGACTTGGCTAGGAAGCTCACTTTCGTCATCTTGGGCCAAAACCGCATATGCTGCGAAGGCAATACACCTTGACGAGGCCTACAGTGTTGCGAGTTCAGGGTGGCTATAGGCCTCTGGGTACGACATTGGTTTGAAAGGCCCATTGGGCACCACGCAATTCCAACTGCGCCCGAAATAACCCTGGCGGCAATGTACAAGAGACCCTGCCTCGGCAATTCCGGGCAACGCGTATACACGGCACAGCCACCGCCACAAGTATGGGTAATCCAGGATTCGGGCACCATTAAGTTTCATTCGCACATAGTAGACGGGATCGTGACGATAGAGAGTTGGGAACAGGCGAAGATCTGCTTCTGAAAAGTGGTTGCCTGTCAAATAGGACCTACCATCTGAGAGATGCTCCTCCAAATATTCGAGTGTCTCAAAATAGGCGTCAAAGGCTGTTTCATAGATCGTTTGATCAGACGAAAACCCGGCCTTGTAGGCACCATTGTTAATCGCTGTATAAATCCGTTCGTTCAGGTCGTGAATTTGGTGAAGCGGCACTTCGTCTGGGTAAAGCCTAACGCGTTCAGCTGCTGGGATTGTGCTGCCAAGAGAATCCGCTGAGGCGTCCAGCATTCGGACAATTTCAGCGCTTTCGTTGTTCACAATGCGCCCTGCAATCTTGTCATACAGGATTGGAAGGGATTGCTCTTCAGAGCCTTCGGTACGATAGATTTCTTTGGCAAGGCGCAGTCCTTTGCCGGTGCCGGTCTCACTCGTGCATTCGGGCAAAGCCTCACCTGTGAGCGAAGCAATCCGATCAGGTGCAAACTCCCATAGGTTTGGCGCCTCTGGATCGTCGTCGCCAGTGCGGTTTGGAAATGCAACGTCCATGGTGATGCTGTTTTGAAGGCCCAACACATTTCGCGCCAGCGTGACTCTGTGACACCACGGACAATTCAGTGCTACGAACAGGTGATAGCGATCAGGTTCTGCCGGAAACACTGGATCGCCAATAGCGTGGCGAAAGCCGCTGACACCGCGCACGAATTCACCCCGTGCGCGGCGCTTTTTGATATCGGTCTGGTCTTCTTCGGTAGACGTGTCGGTCATGACTTCAGCATCATCCTCTCAGCCGGTGATGCAAGATGATTGGCACGGCCAATTCTTCTTCATCGCTGAGATGCCGTTTCAGGAACGCTTCAATCGTGTTGCTCGTCGCATGGAGCTGTCCGGCTTCATCGTAAGCTTGAGCCTCATCAAGCGCGGATAGCTTGATCACACGGTTCGCCGTGCCGGTGAAGTCACTCAGCACCGTATCCAGATCGAAGTGATCCTGTTCCAGCAACTCAAGCCCCGCATCAAAACGAGGGTCCGCAGCAGATAGTTCAGGGAAATAGCTGCGATCTTCCCAGCCGTGATGGCCATGCAGGTTCCCAACCAGGTTGCCGCCATAGTAGGACAGCCGCCCCACGTAGTCGTCCAACCCCATCTCGTTGCTCAAAACCCCTTCTGTATCCAGGCGAATACGTTCCGCCACTCGGCGGAACATCTCATGCGCGCCGAGCCAATGCTTGGTTTTCTCTTTGAAACCTGGATGGGCTTCCCAACTGTCGCGGGGGTATTGGTCCAAGAGAAACCGCATTTCTTGAGGCATATCGTCTTGGCGAATGGTATATGTATCGAGCATCGGTTGTCTCCTTTCAGGCCAAAGATGGGAGGTCAGGCAACCGCTCGCCACTAGCGAGAACGCACAGTCACTATGCGTCAGCGAACCCCTGCAAAGTCGGTCCAACACAAACCAGCGTCCTTGCGCTTCTAGGCTTCGATGCCGTGCTGGATGAAGTCTTTCAGCTCTCTACGGCTAGAGGTGCGGGCGAAAACGTAAGCTTTAGAAGCGAGACTTGCCTAATATGAAAATAGACGACTGCGCGACTTGGAAATCAGACTTTCATCTGGGCTTGAGGTGTAAAACTCCGACCCGCCTCTGCAACGCATAGCCAACCCAATATCGCTTGCGGTAGCTCGTGTGCCGATCTAAGCAGCCAACTGCTCATCGGCTTCAGTTTTTTTGGCAGTTCGCTCTTCGGATTGTGCGCTCGATTAGTTCTGTCACCTGGTCAGGCGTTTCAATAGAAGACGAGTGGCCCGCTCTGCGAAACACCACCAGCTCAGAACTCTTGATTTCTCGACGGATGCGCTCGGACCTTTCGGGAACTGTCGCCACATCTTCGTCCCCGACGCCAATCCCAACGGGAACTTTAATGTTGACGAGAAGGTCAATGCAGCCCGCCCGTTCGATCACGCCTTTGACTGCACGTGTAATGCCGATCCGATCATTTCCCGTAATAGCCTTGGACCATCTGGTTTTTTCCTCAGTGCGTTCAGTGTCCTCGAGAAACGTGCGGCCAAACACAATTGGCATCACCCGTCCAATGACAGCCCATAGTCCAATCCATCGTGCCACAAAGTTCAGCATTCTGTAGCGCGGAGCGTTTTGGGAATCTTCAGGATCGGCGCTTGTTTCAAGCAGGGTCAGTGTTTTGACCAGGCTTGGCTCCCGCGCGGCCAATCTCATCCCGACAAATCCGCCCATGCTTAGTCCAACAAAATGGCACGGCTTTGCATCCAGATGCTTGATCAGTGCAGCTGCGTCCGAAGTGAGTGTGTCAATGTCATAACCGGCATCCGTAACGCCACTCCTGCCTTGCCCTCGATGATCGAATGTAATGCACCGATAGCGATCTCGTAGTTGAGAAACCTGCGCTTCAAACATCGCTCCACTGAACAAAAGGCCATGAGAAAAGACGACCGTCTCTCCTTTGCCACCCGTATCATCGTAGTGGATCTGTGCACCGTTTAGGCTAACCGTCGGCATTGAATTCTCTTTGCTTAGGAATGACGAAAATAACAGAAATCTGGCGAAAGTTCACTAGAGCCTTCCAAATTTGGTTCGCAAAGCCTTTTCCCAAGCCCTATCCAATGGACTGTTTGCAGCCAAAAGCAGGCATTTCCGACTGGGCTTTGCAAATTTGGAAAGTCAAAATTGCATGATATCGAATATCTGTGTTGCATCAAATCACTTAGCTAGCGCTTCTGATATGCGTTCAACTAACGCCTTCTGAACAACGGCAAACCTTGGGGTTTGCGCAATTTCCTCTAACGTCGCAACCCACAGGGGAACCTCAATCTTAGGACATACGACCTGCGACCTTTTAAGGCGGGTATCCACGTCGCCAAAAATTGACGGCAGAAAAGTTTTACCAGCTCCTGAGGCAGCCATCTGCTGTAGCACCAGAAAACTGTCTGCTCCGTTGGTCATTTCGTCAGAGTCCACATTCTCCGCTAGCCATTTAGCTGGGAGGGAACGGCTCAACGCTCCGTCAAGCCTCATCCAATTGCGATTGGGGCAACCATCGTCAAAGACGCCAAATGACAGCGTTCCCGCGCGCTGCCCGATCAGTCCTTCCCCGAGCTTTATCGATGGGCGCACAGCAATGTCTGCTGTCAGTCGGGAAAGATCATGGTGGCTGTTCTGGCTTAGCAGAGTCAGTTTCAAACCTGGGTAAAGGGCTGAGATCTCGTTTATGATGCGAGGGAGAACAATCTGACAAAGACTATCGGTCGATGTAATGCGCACCTGACCCATAGGAGAGCGATTTGCTCCGACAACTGCCCGCTCCACCGACAGCACTGCTTCTTGCACGCTTTCCATGGCCGAAAAGATCGCACTGGCTTCGGGGAGAATGGAGTATCCTGACGGGCTTTTTTGAAAAATCCGGCAGCCATTGCGCTCTTCGAATGCGGCTACTCTGCGCAAGACTGTGGCATGCGTGACGCCCATGGCCGTCGCCGCCGCGTTCAACGAACCGTATTTGCTTACGGCTAGCGCGTATCGAATGTCATCCCAGTTTTCGTTGTTCATAAATTAACAAGTGACGACCAATAACAAACAATTACAAGAAAATTCGTTCAAGCTAACATTCGGAGCATTGAACAGGGAGACACATCATGATGAAGCAGTACTCAATCTTCGCGGCGGGTCTTTTGTCATTGGCCGCAATTGGCACAGCCATCGCCCACGAAAGTGAAAACCCGGCTGTGAAGGCTCGAACCTCGATCATGCAGCTCTATGCCTTCAATCTTGGTACACTTGGCGGCATGGCCAAAGGCGAGGTGGACTATGATGCCGTGGCCGCGACACGGGCTGCAAACAACCTTCTTGTGCTAACGCAGATCGATCAATCCGCAATGTGGCCTCCGGGATCTGACAATGTGTCCGATCCGTCCTCCCGCGCGCTACCTGCGATCTGGGAAAACTTCCCTGACGTTGGTGCGAAAGGGCAGGCCATGGCAGACGCCGCGGTTGCGATGCAAGCTGCGGCTGGCCAAGATGTTGATGCCCTGAAAGCGGCTATGGGAGATCTGGGTGGAAGCTGTTCGGCATGTCACAAAGCGTACAGAGCACCGAAAGACTAAATGGTAGAAAGCTGTGAAGCGGTTTTTCCTTTTCACTGCTTTCGCTGCACTTTTGGTTGGGTTGGCCGGTTTGGTGCTGACCCGACCACAAAGAATGGATCAATCTCAACTTGACGATTTAAACCCAGATCTCGCCAGAGGTGAAATCGTTTTCCACGCCGCAGGATGCGCATCCTGTCATTCAGCGCCGGATGCGGTTGGTGAAGAGAAGCTCATGCTCTCCGGTGGTCGCCGGTTTGAGACGGAGTTTGGCACGTTCATCGCCCCCAACATTTCCAGTCACCCAGAAGTCGGTATTGGGTCCTGGTCTGCCCTGGATCTGGCCAATGCCTTGATCCATGGGACCGGAGCCGAAGGGCAGCACTATTTTCCAGCGTTTCCCTACACATCTTACGCCAACATGTCAGCGGATGACATCGTTTCGCTTCACGCATTCCTCGACACTCTGCCGCCAGCCACAACTGCAAGCGTTCCGCATGAGGTAGGTTTTCCTTTCAGTGTTCGTCGTGGATTGGGGGGATGGAAACTGTTGTTCATGACACCAGGCTGGGTAGTCGAAGGTGATTTGACCGACCAACAAAGACATGGAAGGTATTTAGTCGAGGCGCTGGGTCATTGTGCTGAATGCCATACCCCGCGAAATGGCTTAGGTGGTCTGAAACGAGACCTTTGGCTGACAGGTGCACCAAATCCAAACGGGAAAGGTCGCATCCCGGGCCTCACCTCAGACCAGCTTGATTGGTCCGAGGCTGACATCGCCGAGTACCTGAAATCCGGCTTCACGCCGGACTATGACAGCGCAGGTGGTGAGATGGTGGACGTCATTGAGAACACATCGCGCCTCACGGATGAGGACCGTTTGGCGATTGCCGCCTATCTCAAAGCTGTTCCTGTTTCGTCGACGGGGCTTCCATCAGAGTAACAGTCGTTCGGCGCCATGCTGCGGGGACCAGATGCTGTTGCCGGTCGCCAGTAGGAAGCCGTGAGGCCTATTCCCTTTTCACCAAACACCTGTTTTACGTTTTGAACATCGGAGCTCACCAATCACCCGAGTTTCTGTTCATGATTGACTGAGGGTCGCGGCCAAATGACACAAAAAATCGCTCTTTGGTCCATTCCAATATCCATTGCGGTACTGGCCCTAAAACTGTTGGCTTGGTGGCTGACGGGCTCAGTGGCTTTGTTGTCGGACGCAATGGAATCTACCGTGAATGTCGTTGCCGCGCTGTTGGCGTATTTCGCAGTTCGGGTCGCGAACAAGCCCCCTGATGAAAACCACCCGTTTGGTCACAAAAAGGCCGAGTATCTTTCCGCTGTCGTCGAGGGCGTGCTGATTGTGCTGGCGGCGTTCTTGATCATCAGAGAAGCTGTGCTGGCGCTCCCAAACCCGCATCTGGAGGATGCGCCGCTGCTCGGCATCATTGTCAATGTCATTGCAACGGGTGTGAATGGCGCGTGGGCCTACCTATTGCTCAAAATCGGCAGGCGGGAGGGGTCGCCTGCTTTGGAGGCAAGCTCTCGGCACATTTTTACGGATGTCCTGACTTCAGTTGGTGTTATCGCAGGTCTGCTACTGGCGCTTGCCACCGGCTGGCTGATCCTCGACCCGATCCTGGCAATTCTTGTTGCGCTGAACATCTTGTGGGAGGGCTGGAAAGTTATTCGGGCGTCCGTCGATGGCCTCATGGATGCGACCCTTTCGGATCATGACTTGCAGACCGTTTCTAATGCAATCGAAGCAAATCTCGGCGCAGCCTTAGAGTACCACGACCTCAAAGGGCGCAGGTCCGCAAATGTCATCTTCGTGGAGTTTCATCTTGTTGTGGACGGCACAATGCCAGTAAGCGCGGCGCACGATATATGCAATGACATCGAGGAAGAATTGGAGCGTTTGTACCCGGGTTCCGTCTTTGTCATTCACCTCGAACCTGATGACGAGTTGAAGGGTGACGGGGTTAACTCCCATTAAACTTGTCATTTGGCTCTACAAAAAACTATCGGCTTGACTGATCTGATTAAGACGTTCGGCCTGAAATTCGTCAGACCTAAGCCCGATGTGAAAAAGCCGGACCAGAATTAACCTGTCTTCAATGTCACGAAGCGTGATGCTCAGAATTGGAGGCGAAAATGAAAATTCAAAGAAAGCTGGGTCAACTTCTAAGTACTGCAGCGTTGGCTTCGTTGATCGCGGCGACGCCTTATGTGCCAGCGTTCGACGCCGATGGTCGCCTACATTTTGAACCGTCATATGCCTTTGCCAAGAGCGGCAGGGGAAGCGACGGGGATGGTCGCGACGATGATCGTGACGACAACTCTGGGTCTGGCAGTAGCGGCCGTGGTGGTGACCGGGACGACAACTCAGGTTCGGGCAATAGCGGCGGTGGCGGCGACCGGGACGATGATCGGGATGACGATAGAGACGATGATCGCGACGACGACAGAGATGATGACCGGGACGACAATTCGGGATCAGGCAAAGGTGGTCGCGACGACGATGATGATGATGACTCCAAACGCTCCAATAGAGGCAGCGGAAAGAAGGATCGGTCTCAAACAGGGGGCAATCCGTCGGGTTCGGCTGGGATAACGAAGGTCGAAACAAACGCTAACGGTATTGAAGTGCGGTACGCCGACGGAACCAAGGAGGAGATCGAAAACGGGCGGTATGAGAGAAAGAATGCGCAGAACCGAACTGTTGAGGAACGCCCCGCGACCGGCGCTGACGTCTCAAGGCTTCGGTCTTTGGCAAATGGTATCTCAATCGACAACGTGCGCTCTTCTGGGCAAGGCGGCACTGTTGGAAGTCGGCCCACGAAAATCGAACGCCAGGGCAATAATATCGAAGTGAACTATGCCAATGGTTGGAAAGAGGAGATCGAGTTTGGGCGCTACGAGTTGAAAGACCCGTACAACCGGACTGTTGTTGAAAGAAACGCAACGGCCTCTGATCGCCAGAGGTTGCAGTCGGTTGCCAACTGAGCCGCAACTTTAGTCAATACTCCGTTGGCGGCGTCTCTTAGTGAGAGGCCGCCATCGCCGTCAAAGAGACCGATTTTAATCTCCCTTGTTCCAAACATTATGGGCAATAAGCGCGGCCTCTACCCGATTTCGCGCATGAAGCTTGGACAGGATTGCCGTCATGTAGTGCTTCACGGTCTTTTCCTGAAGGTCTAACTCATCAGCGATTTCACGATTACTCAGTCCTTTGGCCACACGTCGAAGTATTTCTTCCTCACGATGCGTAAGGTCATCGAGAATGCAGCTGTTAGTAGACATGCCGGTGTCAGCATTGATTTGCAGCAATACTCGTGAAGCCAAGCCCGGAGAAACGAACCCTTCACCTGCGGCGATGCTGCGCAAGGAAGCGGTTAGTTCGCTTGCGGTTACTCCCTTCACAATGTACCCAAGCGCGCCCGCTTCCAAGGCGTCCGCGACATCGCTGCTGTTCTCTGAGACCGTCAAGATTGCAATGACGGGTGGATTTTCCATTGCCGCAATTTCACGTGTCGCGCTTATCCCGCCACCGGGCATAGAGAGGTCAAGAATAGCTATGTCCGGCTGATGCGTGCCGACCAGCGACACTGCCTCTTCAGCACTGGACCCAGCGGCTAAAACTTCGAAGCCATCAGCTTCATCCAACGTGCGTTGCAAACCATCCCTGAATATCGGGTGATCATCAGCTATTACGACAGATGTAGTCATGACGTGCCTAAATTTCTGGGAAAGAGTGTCATAGCAATGGTGGTGCCTTCGCCCGGTCTCGATGCGACTTCGAACCGCCCCCCAATACTCTCGACCCGATCTCGCAAGCCCATTAACCCCTGGCCACCATCGTCTCGCAATGCGGTTTCTTCTGACTTGTCAAATCCAGGTCCGTCGTCTGTGACCTTCACAACTATGCAGTCGCTCTGCGCCTCAGAGATAACAGTGCACTTGGAAGATGGAGCATATCTCGCGGCATTGGAAAGCGTCTCCTGAAGGAACCGAAAAACGCACAGCTTGTCGGAAAATGACAACTCTGGGGCCTGGCGACCTTGGAATGAAATATCTGGTCGCAACGGGCTGTGTTCGGCATGATCCTCTACGGCTCTCTTCACAACATCGACGAGTGACAAGCTGTCGATATCTGGCGCGGACAGCCCTCGCGATATCGCACGAATTTCAGCCAGAGATTTTTGCAAAGACTGCTGAATTTCCTCTGCCTCTTTAGGCCTATCGGCCTCTTTGGAAAACGCCGCCTCCAGTCTAAGGGCGGCGAGCGACAAGTACTGCGCAGGACCGTCATGCAGTTCGGCACCGAGTTTCCTGAGGAACCGATCTGTTTGCGTGGCATATCTTTCTGACGCCTCGACCACACGCGAGCGCAGCCGGGCATTCTGCTCGGCCATCCTCTCACTTTCTGTCAGGCGCTGTTTAAGAAGAGCCCCCTGTCGTCGAATTGTTTTGTCACCAATTGCGACGATGGAAAACAGAACAATCGTACTCGCCAGAAATGCGGAACCGACGACCAACCAACTTGTTCGCCTGGCCTTGGCTAGGTCTAACTCCAGCTGATCAGCTCTTTCGTAGAACTCCGCAACTGCGATGATCTCGCCAGACCAGAGTTCGCGGATCGGGCTGTAAACTTCAAGTAGTGGTATCCCCAATGCCGCCTCAGCGGCGCTTTCGGCATGATCAAGCTCTTCGAAAGAGCCGGAGATGTCACCGCTCCACGCTCGCCTTAGATCAACCGTTGGATTGAAACGGTTTCCAATGATGTTTGTATCAGAGGCATGCGCAATCACACCGCCTTGCTTCCAGAATTTGTAGGAGACAATGCGGTCTCGCATTGGCTGGGTCATGAAAATCTCGTCCAGCGCCAGGCTCGCTTGCTCCGAAAGGCGGTCGCCATGTGCCAATTCCTGGCTGAGCGGGGATACTACACTTTCCATATACAGCGCCGCAGAGTTGGCAGAGTTTTGCACGACGGCGTTCTGGATTCGATTAGACACCCAGACCCCGACGATTGCGGTAGCAGTACCCATCACGAAAATGCTGGCCGCAAGGAAGACTCGCGACAACGACCAATTGCCAATCGTCAGGTCAGCTACTTTCGTTCTCATCGTGAAATCAACTATGAACTACAATCTGTTATCGCACCACAGACCTTGGTCTGACGTCATTTAGCTAAATCTCAGACCCTGAGCTTCCGCGCAGCGGCCAGAGGCACAAAGCCTGCAAGCCTTAGCAATCCGATGTCCGCGGCGAAATGGTTAGAACAAAACCGACCGATCTTTTTGAATCAAAGCCCGACTGGCTGGCCATGATGCACGTTATTTTGCTTTCAAGGATAGATCGGTATGACCCCAAGAAATCCAAAGAGATAGCTGATGCCGTTCTTTCAGGGGAGTTGTCTCAAGCGGATACAAAATCTATTCTTGATGAACCTCGATTGGCGGAGAAGCCCGCGGTCGTGATTGCCAGAGGTGGTTTTGGCGGCCAGCGAAGAACCCGAGACTTCGAAGTAAGCGCAAAAATGCTTTTCAAACAGAACCCTAATGACATCTTCAATGTGGAAAATTTGACTGTTCGAGAAGGCAGAACGTTCGAGCCTCTTGCCACAGACTTAATCGTATACGAAGGCTCGGAGCCTTTTTCAGCGATTGAGATCAAAGGCCCAAGGAATAGAATTGATCCTGGCCACCTGATTGACCAACTGGCAAGAGCAGCACTTCTTTTGAGAAAGGTTCCTCAAGTACTATACGTTGTTCCTGAGCAATCTGAGTACAAACTGGGTGAACTTGTGGCGATACGCGACAAACTCGAAATCGAAGGAATTAAATTTGGGACATTGCCGGAGAAAAGTCGGCTCACACCAAAAGATCTAAAGGTTCTGGGATGATGTACTCTCTGAATGTTGGCTGTTATGCCGCGCGCGAAGGTCTGCAAAGCGCAGAAAGCGGACTTTGCAAAGTCTCGCTAAGGCACCAAAACGGACGCTTATCGCTGTCTCGTATGCAGCAGGTTAATATCCCAAAAATGATCGTTAGTCTTCTGTGCCGCTCACCCAAGCCACCTTCAAGTTTGGATCGAAGAGCAACGGTTTCACCTCGACTTGCCTAGTTCTAAGCCAGACAGGCTCAAATTCTCTGTTGTCCGCCAAAGCATCAAGGCTTGTATCGTGCGTAGTCGAAGTCCATATACACGAGGCTTACGTTTTTCTTTTTCGACCTGCTGTCTCCCCAATTCGGCGTTCAGTCTTTCGATTCAGACCGACCACGCCGAGTCGCCGCAATGATGCGGGCGGCACGTATTAGGAGACTTCCACCATGGCAAATGGCACAGTAAAATGGTTCAACTCAACCAAAGGTTTTGGCTTTATCGAGCCTGAAGATGGCAAGCGCGACGTGTTCGTGCATATCTCAGCAGTTGAACGTTCCGGCCTTAGCGAATTGAAAGACGGCCAAAAGGTTACTTTTGACGTCGAGGCTGGCCGTGACGGACGCGAAAGCGCCGCCAATCTGGCACTCGCCTGACCTTTTGCGGGCACCCCATAAGGGTGCCCGTTTGAACAATGGGCGACAATAGGCCGTCGGAGACCAAGTAAGTTGCAACCTAAAGACTGGACGCGGGTGCTCGCGCAATACCGTGTGCCCGATGCGAAGCGCAGTGTTTTTGAACTTGCGATCACTGTTTTCCCCTTATTCGCGCTATGGGCCCTAGCGTGGTTTGCGTTGTCATTTAGCGTCTGGATCGCAATATTGCTGGCCATCCTGAATGCCGCATTTCTGGTCCGTATCTTCATCATCATGCATGATTGTGGTCATGGATCTTTCTTTAGAAGCCGCAGCGCATGCAATTGGACTGGCCGGGTTCTGGGTGCTCTTACCGTTACACCTTATGACGTTTGGCGGCAAAGCCATGCGATTCACCATGCCTCAACCGGTAACCTTGATCGGCGTGGTATGGGTGACATCCCTACATTGACCATTGAGGAATACCTGAAACGGAATTGGTTCGGGCGTGCCGCGTATCGTCTGACCCGGAACCCCGTCTTCCTGTTCGGTGTTGCGCCGATCTATACGTTCTTTATTCAATACCGCTTACCTGTTGGCTTCATGCGGTCGGGCTGGCTGTATTGGGCAAGTGCGATGGGAACAAACGCCGCAATTGCAGGGTTCTTGGCTCTGATTTTATGGGCCGGAGGCTTTGAGGTGGTGGCGTGTGTTTTCCTGCCAACCGTGATTGTCGCATCATCGATTGGTATTTGGCTTTTCTACATTCAACACCAGTTCGAACACACGACCTGGGACCGGGAAGAGGGCTGGAACCTTCAGAACGCCGCGTTCTATGGTAGTTCTCACTATGCCTTGCCTGGCATCTTGCGGTGGTTCTCTGGCAACATTGGTGTGCACCATGTTCACCACCTCGCCAGCCGCATACCGTTCTATCGGCTAAACGAAGTTTTGCGTGACCATTCTGAGTTGGAAAACTGCCAGCGTATTACTCTATATGAGAGCTTTCATTGTGCACGATTGCATCTTTGGGATGAAAGAAGTCAACGTCTGCTGACATTTTCCGAGGCTTTGTCGAACGCCAATTCCAATAGGCATTTAGTGTAGTCTGGCGCGTACCAGATAGGCTTCGACCGTATCACCACCCAAGGCGCGAATGGCCTCTAGTCGGTGAAGGCCTTCAATCAGCACGAACCTCTTGTTGTCCGAGCGTATCTGTATCGGGGTCTTCTGGCCGTTCTTCAGGATATCTTCGGCCAACGTCAGAACTTTTTGTTGATCAAGCGTTTTCGCCCGTTTCACAGGTACATAGATCAGGTCGAGCGGATATGGTCTTTTCTCCAACATAAGCTACGTGAGCAACCTTTCGTGCATTTGTTCCGGTTCAAAGTTCGCTACAAGAGCTGGGTCTGGAATGTACGTCATAGAACCGAACGAACAGCGTCGCGCAGTTCCTGATGCATAATCCAGATTGCTGGCTCATCTTCACTTTCGATGTGAGAAAATGCCAAAACCTGCGCGGCGCCATCATTCTGTGCCGATCCAGCTTCGGGAAGTTCGAGTTCCAGATATTCTGCGATCAATAGTCCGACTTTCTTGAAAACTTTGATGGACGCCTCGCGCGATTTGTAACCGGCTGCCTGAGACAAGTGACCAATGGTCAGACCTTCCTTGCCTGCGATTGTAAGTGCTTTGAGTATTGTAACCTGCGCAGGGGTGAGCCTGATCTGGCGCAATGCCTCGACGTATTCTCTTTTACTGGGAACAAGGGTGCCGGAGTTTCCCTCAAATCGGCGTTGACCGCTACGCGTCCTGTCTCGTTCTTCGAGAATTTCTTTCAAGGCTTCAATGGCCAATGCCGGTGTTTCACCAACTGCATCAGCAATCATTGCCTGCGTTTTAGCTGGTGGCTTGGGGAAGGCGCGCGCAACGCTGTTACCGCTCAGAATACCAGCCTTAATCAAGTACTTCCCGAACTCTTCTTCAATCACACCAGATACGTCAGCGTTCTGCGTTTTACGAACACTGCGGTCCTGAAATGCTCTTTGGTCCAGACCGCGAGCTGACGTCTTTGAAGCCGGAAGGGTTACTTGAGGGGCATTTTTACGCATCAGAGAAACACCACTACAACTATCGCCACAACAAAAACCGCTAACGCGATAAACATCTTAACTATGTAGGACCTGCGATGAGCCTTTTCGGCTTTGAGCATTTTGCCCAAGTTTTCGTCTATCGAGTTGTGGTTCACGGCTTGGTCCTTCCGGATATGTCGGGCGAGATTGATTTCCATTAACCTATTGTCGCGGCACATTTTCGGTGCACGTATCGTTCTGTCGTGTGAACGGCCGATTGCATTCCCAACCATCACCTCTTCGATTCAAATGAGCGTTTGAAGGCACAAGGATCGCAACGCACCTGTCCCGGTTTGCGCGAAAACCACGTTCACATTTCCATCCGGAATAGGTTTCAGGTGCAAGGTACGCATGCTGCGGAACTGCCACAGGCTCACAGCCGCTATCCGCTGCCCTATAACCTCTGAGACATACCCATCCTTCTGAGCTTCTTTTGTCGCTCAGACGACCGTTGCTTGGGACACTAATCGCAACACAATCCTGATCTTCCTTGCGAAACCCCCAGTCACAGTGTATCTCCTGCGCGCCAAACCGGGTTTCGACGTACCCGTTTTGAGGCGCAATCAATTCTTCGCATTTTTCTCCGACACGCTGGAACAGCCGATTGCACTCCCATCGATCTCCGGTCGATGCAAGATATCCGTTATTGGGAACTGCTATTTCCTCACAAAGATCTCCAACACGCTGGAATCCATGGTTGCATTCCCAAACTGGACCAAAGGCACTGCCGGTCAAATATGCGTTTTCTGGTACGTCCGTTCTTTGACAGGATCCGTTCTTGTTATCGAAACTTTCGTCACAAACAGATCCGTCGGCATTGCTGGCGACTTGAGCAGGAAGCTTCGTTCCTGTGAGCAACACCAAAAGTGTCGGGATCAAACAAAGAATGCAGCGCGTAAACACGATGAACGACTGATTGAAACGGAACCTGAGACCTGATCTATCGGTCATTAAGCACGCAATTTATGAGCCATGTGCTGTTCATACGGCGCCTTCTTTCATGGGTCACGAGATGACTGGAGCATGTCAAGTGACAGTTGCGAATGCTTGCGAGGAACGAGCTCATAGCGAAGACCCCAGCGAAACCCGTTCCTATGCTGAGGCACATGCTACAATTAGTCTGAAGGCCATTGGATTATCGTAACCGGCAGCATCGCGGCGGCGAGTAATTTTTTACCAATGCACTCTTGTCGTTCCTAGTCTGTGAAGAGTCAAGGACGCACGCTCGTCAAGAAGCGTGTGCTGCGGAATGGTCAATTTTTGAGACCGGCGAGTTATTAGGTGGTTAAGAGAATAACTGAGAGGCAAAATTCACTTTGGGGCAATTTAGGTTGACAATTCGTCTGTGAAATCGCCGGATTTCTTGGGCAACAATCTTGGAGGTGGTGAACGCTCGCCGCGCCGGCCTATTGCCGACACCGAACTAGGAGATTCGCAATTTCTATCGACAGTTTTGCGGACACTGAGATTGGAAAACACCTCGCCGACGCTGCACGTCGTTGCCGTATGGTTTTCTTCACTGGATTACCAGCGTCTGGAAAGTCATTTCTGTTGCGCCAGCAAATATCCATTTCGGTCTCGTTGGGACGACGCGTACATATCATGCGGTGGGATACAGGACTCGCGGCGTTTCAGACCGAAGACATACTCGCAAAGTACCCAGATGTTTCAGATGGAACTCATCCGTTGATCCGAAAGGCAGCCGGATTGTGGGGCCGGAGAGCCCTAGCGCGATGGCTGACAGAGACTACCGATCCCACTGACATGATTGTCGGTGAAGTCCCTATCATCGGAAACAGGTTTTCCGAGTTCATCCAGGCGCAGCCGGATCAGGTTGAACCAGCCTTAGCATCCGAGGCAACCACCTTCATCTATCCTGTTCCTACAAAGAGTTTGCGCGCCAATCTCGAAGCCATCCGAAGGTCTACGTTTGCGAACCCAAAACACCCTGATGAGGCCAGAGATGCGCCTCCATCGACAATGGAACTGGCTTGGCGTTTGACGTGTACCAAGGCCGCAGAATTGGGTTTGATCTCTGAAGCGGACAGTCATTCTCCGTACGAGGAGATGATTTATTTGCGGTTTTTTGAGCACCTACTGCACCATCGAAACGCCATTAGAATTGGGGTCGATACGATTTATTCAAATGCCGGATCAGCCCATGATCTGGATGCGAACGTCTTAGAACTCAGTGCTAGCTCAGACGAAGTAAAGTACGCAATCGCAGAGGTAGAGACTACCTTTACAGTCGAAGCAGCCGCCCGAGAAGTTGAAAACTGGTATCGGGTGTAGCCTCGGACAAAGGTCTGTTCGGTTGGCATTTCGGAATTTGCAAAGCTTGGTTGCGAAGGTCCGCTTTGGGCTGGGAGCGGCCATCCGAAAACCTTCCCCGGAAATATGGCGATGGCGCTAAACAAGCAAAGAATGAGACCCGAAGATATAGAACCTCGAACTAAGGAAGTTGAAGATTAATACGCCCAGAGTTTTGGGCCAAAAATGCAAATCTTTGGGCGAAATGCAAAGCTATGGGCGCACCTACAAGTTCTCAGAAATCCAGATTCTCAACGCTCAGAGCATTCTGCTGAATGAATTCACGGCGTGGTTCCACCACGTCACCCATCAGTTTGGTGAAGAGATCATCCGCTTCAACCATGTCATCCACACGTACCTGCAACAGGGTGCGTGCGTCCGGGTCCAGCGTGGTTTCCCATAGTTGATCGGGGTTCATCTCGCCCAAGCCCTTGTAGCGCTGAAGCGACAGGCCCTTTTCGCCCTCTTCCAAAATGGCGCGCAAAAGGTCCAGCGGGCCGTGGATCGCCTGCATCCGGTCGCGGCGGATTAGAGTAGCCGGAGTGTTGTAAACTTCCTGCAGGCTTTGTGTGAAGCTGCCGGTCTTGCGGGCCTCGCCCGAGCGCAGCATCGGGCCGTCCAGCGTACGGACCTCTTCAACGCCGCGAAGGATGCGGGCCAGACGGATGCCGTGATCCTGCGTGATACGGCCCTGCCAGCCGCGCTCGTATTCCAGCGCGATCAGGTCGAGACGGGCGGCAACCTTGTCGGCAACACCTTGCAGGTCGGCATCGACAGCACCGGGGACAAAGGCACCGGCCACGGCGGCCTGTTCCAGAATGTGACGCGGGTAGTGAGTTGGGAAGGCATCCAACACGCGTTTCAACTGGCGCGCTTCGTCGACAACGCGGGTCAGGTCTTGGCCGACGATTTCTTCGCCAGAGCCCAACTTCAGAACAGCACCCTCTACCCCCTGATTGATCAGATAGTCGTCCAGCGCGGCCTGGTCCTTCAGGTAAACCTCTGATTTACCACGTGAAACTTTATAGAGCGGCGGCTGCGCGATGTAGAGATAGCCACCTTCAATCAATTCCGGCATCTGACGGTAGAAGAAGGTCAGCAGCAGGGTTCTGATGTGCGCGCCATCGACATCCGCATCGGTCATGATGACGATCTTGTGGTAGCGCAGCTTTTCGATGTTGAACTCATCGCGGCCAATGCCGGTGCCCAACGCCATCACGAGGTTCCCGATTTCCTGAGACGACAGCATCCGATCAAACCGCGCACGCTCGACATTCAGGATTTTCCCGCGCAAGGGCAGAACGGCCTGAGTCAGACGATCCCGGCCTGTTTGGGCGGAGCCGCCCGCCGAGTCACCCTCGACCAGGAAAACTTCGGTTTTGGACGGGTCTTTCTCGGAACAGTCCTTCAGCTTCCCGGCCAGATAATTCACATCCATCGCCGTCTTGCGGCGGGTAAGTTCACGCGCCTTTCGGGCGGCCTCACGTGCCAATGCGGCCTCGATGATCTTGCCGACGATACCCTTAGCTTCATTGGGGTTCTCTTCGAACCACTCGGCCAGCTTTTCGTTCATCAGGCCTTCGACTGCAGGGCGGACTTCGGACGACACCAGCTTGTCTTTGGTTTGGGAAGAGAATTTCGGGTCCGGCACTTTCACCGACAACACGCAGGTCAGACCTTCGCGTGCATCGTCGCCGGTAAAGCTGACCTTTTCCTTCTTCGCGATCCCGCTGGACTGCGCATAGTTGTTGATCGTCCGGGTCAGAGCGCCGCGGAAACCGGCCACGTGCGTGCCACCGTCCCGCTGTGGGATGTTGTTGGTGAAAGGCAGAACCGTCTCGTGGTAGCTGTCATTCCACCACATGGCGATTTCGACACCGATATCGTCCCGCTCGCCCTTGATATAGATTGGCTCGGGCATGGCCGGGCTTTTCGACCGGTCGAGGTATTTGACGAATTCCTTGACGCCACCCTCATAAAACAGCTCGGTCTCCAACCGTTCGGCAGGGCGTTCGTCGATCAGGATGATGCGCACACCCGAGTTCAGAAAGGCCAGCTCACGCAGGCGTTTCTCCAGCGTCTCAAACGAGTATTCGAGGTTCGAGAACGTATCTGTCGAGGCCAGAAAGCGCACCTCGGTCCCGGTGCGGTCACCGCATTCGCCGACGACTTTTAGATGCTCAGCGGTCTCACCACGCTCAAAACGCGCTACGTGCTCTTTGCCCGCGCGCCAGATGCGCAGCTCCAGCCATTCGGACAGAGCATTCACAACCGAAACGCCCACGCCGTGCAGACCGCCCGACACCTTGTACGAGTTGCTGTCGAACTTACCGCCCGCGTGCAGCTGGGTCATAATAACCTCGGCCGCCGAGACGCCCTCTTCGGGGTGAATATCCACCGGGATACCACGGCCGTTGTCACTAACCGAAACGCTGGAATCGGCGTGAATTTTCACAGTCACATGATCGGCATGACCGGCCAGAGCCTCATCAATTCCGTTATCAACGACCTCGTACACCATATGGTGCAGACCCGAGCCATCATCCGTATCCCCGATATACATACCGGGACGTTTGCGAACCGCCTCTAAGCCTTTGAGAACTTTGATGGAATCTGCGCCGTATTCCTGGGGTGCCTGTGCGTCTTCGGACATGCCGTTAGTACCTATATTATTTTGGTAACTTATACGTTTTCTGGTGGGGAATGTCACGCGCTCCCCCAAGATTTTGTGGTTGAGATCCGATTTATCTGCGGATCAAAGCCGATCGAGGTCTGCCGCGATATCAGCTGCAATTTCGGCGGCGTTGACGTCGTCCCGTTCGGCCGTCAATCGCAGGCCCAGAAGGTCCGACTGATAGCGCGCAGCAAGGCGTTCGGGATCGTGATCAGGGCTTAACTCTCCGGCCTTTTGGGCGCGGCGAAACAGGTCTGCGAAACAGGATTTCATTGCGATCATATGCGCGCCTGCCTGACCGGCCAGATCGTGATCCTTTGCGTGCAACTCGGCATAGGTCTTGGCCAGCATACAAGCTTTGGTCGGCAGGTCAGAGGCAGCAATCACGCGATAGGGCTGCGCCTTGAGCGCCCCGAGCGGCCCCAGTTCCTCAGCCAAGGCCAGCATACTGGCAACCCCGTCATGCGCGTAGCGCTCCAGCGCCAGCGCATAGAGGGCATCTTTCGAACCAAACGCCGCATAGAAACTACCCGGCTTCAGCTTCAACTCGCGCTCAAGGTCCTTCAGCGACGTCCCGGCCCAGCCGTGACGCCAGAAGATATCACGCGCCTGCGCGATCAGAGCGTCTCGGTCATATGCGGGTTTACGTGGCAATAGATCACCAATTCTTGAGTGCTTGCTCAAATATATACTTGAGTGATCGCTCAAGAAACCCTAAATACGACTCATCGCGCCAGAAATCAGGAGTTTTGACATGGCCAACTTCCCGTCTCACGACCTCGAATCCGCCCCTGAGGGGTCCAAACCGCTGCTGGAGAAATCGCAAGCCGCCTTTGGCCGCCTGCCCGGTCTGCACAAGGTGATGGCGGAAAGCCCGCAGCATCTTGAGGCCTATCAGGTTCTGCACGGCCTCTTCCTGCAAACCGATTTCGACAATGATGAGAAAACCGTGGTTTGGCAGACCATCAACGTTGAGAATGACTGCCACTACTGTGTCCCCGCCCATACCGGCATCGCCAAGATGATGAAGATTTCGGACGAGATCACCGAAGCCCTGCGCAACGAAACCCCGCTGCCGACTGCCAAGCTGGAAGCGCTGCGCACCTTCACCCTGCAAGTGATGGAAACCCGCGGCAACCCGACAGAAGAACAGCTGCAGGCTTTCTTTGACGCAGGCTATTCGCACCGCGCTGTTCTGGATGTCGTTCTGGGTCTGGCGCAGAAAACCATGTCGAACTACGTCAACCACATGGCCAAGACTCCGGTCGATCAGGTCATGCGCGGCTTCTTGTGGGAACGTAAAGTCAACGAACCGGCCTAAGTCGACACGACCGAGCCCTCATCGCCTTCGGTAACAACCAGCGTTTGGGCCCGGTCGCCCAATTCCGCAAACAGCTCAGGCCCGGTGCCCGTCATCCAGGCCTGAGCGCCCAGCGCACAGATCTCATCATAGAGCGCTGCGCGTCGTCCTGCATCCAGATGCGCGGCTACCTCATCCAGCAACACAATCGGTGGTGCACCGACCATTCCCGCCAGCGCCCGTGCGTTTGACAGGATCAGGGACACCAGCAGCGCCTTCTGCTCACCCGTGGAACAATCCTTGGCCGGAACCCCTTTGGCAGCGAACACCCCGTACAGGTCCGAGCGATGCGGCCCGACCAGAGTCCGCCCTGCTGCAAGATCGCGGAAACGGCTTTCGCTCAGCGCCTCGCGCAGATCATCGGCCGTCTCGGGCATCGCGCCTTCCGTTTGGATCAACTCCAACTCGGCTGAAGGAAACGCCGTTTCGGACTGATCCTGCGCGGCACGCAAATGGTCTAATGCGGCAAGACGCGCCGCATGGATCCGATGCCCCGTCTCGGCCATCTGACCTTCCAAAGCCGTGTACCAATGGGCATCCCGGACCTGATCTTTCAATAACCGGTTCCGCTCACGCATAGCTTTCTCATAGGTCAGCGACGCTTCGGCATGTGCGGGATCAAAGCTCAGCGCGATGCGGTCCAGAAACCGCCGCCGCCCCTCAGCCCCTTCGATCCACAGCCGATCCATCGACGGGATCAACCACACCACGCGCGCGAGCTTGCCCAGATCAATCTGACTGGCAGCCTTGCCATCAATCCGAACTTGACGCGCAGCGCCACCTTCGGACCACGTATCGATCTCATATCGCCCGCCCTGCGCGTTCAGCAGACCGGACAGTTTCCAGCCCAAGGCCTCAGGCCGCCGGGTCATCTCCGCCGCGCTGGCCCGCCGCATCCCGCGACCGGGCGAGAACAGCGACACCGCTTCAAGGATATTGGTCTTCCCGGCCCCGTTCGGCCCATGGATCGCAACCGGGCGCCCATCCAAAGACAAACGTGCCAGCTTATGAGACCGAAAATGCGAGACCGTAAGCTCGGTCAGGGCCAATCCCATGACCCCTCCCTTCTTCTGTTCAAAAATACCTCCGCCGGAGGCGTCGCGCGCCAGCGCGATCAGACGCGCATCGGCATGACAACGTAAACCGCGCTTAGATCATTGCCTTCGCGCATCAAAGTTGGGTCACCGGCCGAGTTAAACAGGAACACCGCGTTCTCACGATCCACCTGCGATGCAATCTCCAGCAGGTATTTCGCGTTGAACCCGATCTCGAGACGTTCATCGCCATAAGCAACGGCCAGCTCTTCCTCAGCCGCGCCACTATCCGGCGCATTGACCGACAACACCAGCTTATCGGCATCCAGTTGCAGCTTCACAGCGCGCGAACGCTCTGACGAAACCGTTGCAACCCGATCCACGGCTTGCGCGAACTCGGCAGCATCCACTTCCAGTTGGCGCGTATTGCCCTGCGGAATGACGCGTGTGTAATCGGGGAAGGTGCCATCAATGACCTTCGAGGTCAGCGTGATATCCGGCGTGGCAAAGCGCACCTTGGTTTCGCTGACCGAGACAGCGATATCCATCTCGTCATCGTCCAACAGTTTGCGCAGCTCACCCACGGTTTTACGCGGCACGATCACACCCGGCATGTCCGCAGCGCCATCCGGCAAGTCTGCATCAATCCGCGCCAGACGGTGGCCATCGGTGGCCACACAGCGCAGAACCTTGCCGCCTTCGGACCCGTCCGCGACATGCATGTAGACACCATTCAGGTAGTACCGCGTCTCTTCGGTCGAGATGGCAAATTTCGATTTGTCGAACAAACGACGCAGCAACGCCGCCGACGCGGTGAAATTTGACTGATATTCCGAGGACGCCATGACCGGGAAATCCTCTTTCGGCAAGGTCGCCAGAGAGAAGTTCGACCGCCCCGCCTCGACCGTCAGACGGCCAGCGGCGCTGTCGGCCGTCAGGGTGACCAAAGCGCCATCAGGCAGTTTACGCACAATTTCATGAAGGGTCGTAGCGGCCACAGTCGTCGCACCGGGTTTTTCGACCTGCGCAGGCGCTTTGTCGACAACCTCGATATCCAGATCGGTGGCTCGGAACAGGGCTTGGTCGCCTTCGGCCTCAATCAGTACATTGGCGAGGATCGGGATCGTGTTGCGACGTTCCACAACGGATTGGGCCTGGGAAACGGCCTTGAGAAGGGTGCCGCGTTCGATGCTGATCTTCATACCCTCTGTTCCTCTGACTTGCGTGCCGAAAATGGGCGGGACTGGCACGTTAGCGTCTCAGCCCTGAGGCACAAGGATTTTTTACCGATTTCTGGGTGGGAATACCCCGGTGGTCAAGAGGTACGCGCGCGAAACGCGTCCATTCCTCCGCAACCGTGGAGAATAGCGCACAAGAAAATGCCCCGGACGCACTGGCCCGGGGCATTTACCGACAATGGTGCGGCTCAGGCCTCTAGCGAGCGGCGCAGCATTTCCACGTCTTCTGCGATCTGACCATCGGTCGTTTTCAGCTCTTCGATGCGCTTCACCCCGTGCATGACGGTTGTATGGTCGCGCCCTCCGAAACGGCGGCCGATCTCAGGCAGAGAGCGGCTGGTCAGTTGCTTGCAAAGATACATGGCCACCTGACGCGGACGAGCATAGGACCGCAGGCGCTTGGGGCCGATAATGTCGGACAGGCGAATGTTGTAGTAGTCCGACACTTTGCGCTGGATTTCTTCGACGGTGATCTTGCGTTCTGAGGCGCGCAGCACATCCGCCAGACAGTCCTGCGTCAGTTCCATGTCGATCTCACGCCCCACTAGCGAGGCGAAGGCGAACAGACGGGTCAGGGCGCCTTCGAGAACGCGTACATTGGTCGAGATGCGATGCGCCAGAAACTCCAGCACGCCATCGGCGATGACCAGATCGGGATAGGTGGCGATATGCTGCTGGACCTTATTCTGCAGAATGCCCAGGCGCAGTTCGTAGTCGGTGGGATGCAGATCAACGACCAGACCACATTGCAGGCGTGATTTCACGCGATCTTCCAAATCCTTGATCTCACCCGGTGCGCGGTCGGCCGAGATGATGATCTGTTTGTTCTGGTCCACCAGAGCGTTGAATGTGTGAAAGAACTCTTCTTGGGTCGAGTCCTTGCCCGCGATGAATTGCACATCATCGACCATCAGCACATCGACCGAGCGGAACAGATGTTTGAAATCCATCATCCGGCGTTCGCGCAGAGCCTGAACAAAGCGGTACATGAACTGTTCCGCCGACAGATAGAGCACGTTCAGCTCGGGGCTTTTGGTCTTCAGCTCCCATGCGATAGCATGCATCAGGTGGGTTTTACCCAGCCCAACACCACCATAGAGAACCAGCGGATTGAACGTGACCGGGCCACCTTCGGCTACGCGGCGGGCGGCAGCATGGGCGAGCTCGTTAGGTTTGCCGACAACAAAGCTGTCAAAGGTAAAGCGCGCATCCAATGGTGCGGCCTGCAGATCCTCGAGCGCCGCATTGGCGGACTCCGCAACGGGCGCCGCAGCTGCGGTCAACTTGGGTTCATCCGTGACAACTGCCGGTCGGGTGGTCGAATTGGCTGCCGCCTTGAACGCAAGACGTTGGACGGTCTCACCCGCGGTATTCAGTTCATACAGAATCAAATCTGCGAAATTCTGGCTGACGTAATTCCCCATGAAGTTGGTTGGCACCGAGAACACGGCTACACCGTCCTGCAGCTCCTGAAATTCCAGAGGCTCAATCCAGGTGGTGAAGTTGTTCTTGCCAACGGCCTTCATTAGTTTGTTACGCAGTTGTCCCCATTTCTCTTGTGTCATCAAGCGCCTCACGCATCCCATTTTTTTTGACCTGTCGGTCTTATCAATCGTCGCCGGTTTCCCGGTCATTGACGTTCACGCACAAGGGTACCCTGCGCCGGACTGTCCCATCCGGCGGGTAAATGAATACTCAGCATGCACAAATCGTATCCCGCAGCAGGATCCCGGAAAACCGGGGCACGCGTCGTAACCCAATTGTTTGACAGGGCTGAGATCATCGGAAAACCCGAGACCCAGAGCAGATCGTTTCACCGGCCAAGGCCGGTTTTCGAACGCTGGTTCCTGCTGTCTGACTAATGCCCGTCAGTCAGATGGCTGGAACAGCCTGTCCCCCCAAGCGAGTGAATCGCTGACTCAGTGGTAGCAAGATGTTGCCTGTCGCGGCAACGAAACTCTGATATTGACTCGGGGTTCAGGGCGAAAGAATCTCTCGACTTCGTGAGGTCGCGGCTTTCTGGCAACAAACAAGAAAGGCGCCGCAATGCGCGACGCCTTTACGTAGGAAAACGCTTGACGTGTTCCAGCGGGAATCAACCCAGCGCTTTAACGCGTGCCGACAGGCGCGACATTTTACGCGATGCGGTGTTCTTGTGGAAAACGCCTTTGGTGACGCCACGCATCAGTTCAGGCTGAGCTGCGCGCAGAGCTGCGGTTGCAGCGTCTTTGTCGCCCGATGCGATCGCTTCTTCAACTTTGCGCAGGTAGGTGCGGATGCGCGAACGGCGCGCTTTGTTTACGGCGAAACGCTTTTCGTTCTGACGAGCGCGTTTCTTTGCTTGGGGCGAATTTGCCATGTGTCTCTGACCTTTGTTCGGTACGATTGTCTAGGGTTGCGCGCCACGGAATTATCCGCACCGGATCAGAAATCACGAGTGTGAGTCGGGCCAGGCGGGCCGCACGCGCATGTATGACGGCGGTCTCTACCCAAGTTTTACAGGTTTGCCAAGCCGATTCTTACCCCGGTACGCCAACAAAAAAAGGCAGGCCACAGCCTGCCCTTTCGAAATTCCTTGTCGCGACCCTACTTGTCGCGGAATTGCGCGGCGCGTTTTTCCAGAAACGCCGCCATGCCCTCTTTCTGATCTTCGGTGGCGAACATCGAATGAAAAACGCGACGCTCGAAAAGCAGACCTTCGCTAAGCGGTAGCTCATAGCTGCGATTCACTGCTTCTTTGGCGGCTGCAGCCGTCAGCAGAGATTTCTCAGCAATCTTATGGGCTGCACCCACAGCTTCTTCGATCAGCTTTTTCGCAGGAACCACGCGGCTGACAAGACCCGCGCGCTCGGCTTCTTCTGCGTCCATGAAGCGACCGGTTAGGTTCATGTCCATCGCCTTGGACTTCCCAACAAAGCGCGTCAGGCGCTGGGTGCCGCCGATACCGGCTATAACACCCAGATTGATCTCGGGCTGGCCGAACTTGGCTGTATCGGCCGCAATGATGAAATCGCACATCATGGCGACTTCGCAGCCACCGCCCAGCGCGTAACCCGCAACCGCCGCGATGATCGGTTTGCGAATGGCCGAGACACGCTCGTTGACCGAGGCAAACAGGTCGGTGCTGAACACATCGACAAAGCTCATCTCGGACATTTCCTTGATGTCCGCACCTGCGGCAAACGCCTTTTCCGAGCCGGTCAGCACGATGCAGCGCACCTTGTCGTTTTGATCCGCCTCTTCCAGCGCGTTGCACAGCTCACCCACCAATTGGGTGTTCAGCGCGTTCATCGCATCTGGTCGGTCGAGTTTGATAAGGGCGACGTGGTCTTCGATTTCGACGATGATCGTCTCAAAAGCCATGAGGTATAAGCTTCCGGTTGTTCCGTTCAGGTACGATTCCTTAACACGCGATTTCGCTGGATCAAGCTATCTTTGGCATTGCGCACAGTAGAAGGATGAGCGACCGGACTGGGTGATTCTCTTGATTTCGGCACCGCAACCCTGGGTTCGGCAGGATTCGCCTTCGCGGCCATAGACATCGAAGCTGTGCTGAAAATATCCAAGTTCTCCATCGGCTTGACGGAAATCTTTCAGTGACGATCCCCCTGCTTCGATCGCGTCCTGCAACACCTGCCGGATGATCGGCACAAGGGCTGCGACACGCGCCGCAGAAATTTGTCCGGCTTTGCGACGTGGCGACACCTTGCCGCGATAAAGCGCCTCGCAAACGTAAATATTCCCCAACCCGGCAACGATTCCCTGATCCAGAAGTGCCGATTTGACCGGCGTGTTCTTGCCCTTGAACGCATCAATCAGGTGCTGTTCGTGAAAATCATTGCCCAATGGCTCTGGCCCCAGAACGGACATCAGTTTGTGGTCTTCTGCGGTTGCGGTTGGCAGTAAATCCATGGCCCCGAACCGGCGCGGATCATTGAACGTCACGCGGGCACCATTGGCCATGTGGAACACGACATGGTCATGCTTTTCGGGCATTGGATGGTCATGGACGAACTGCCCCAACGGGTCACCTGATACCGTCATACGCCCCGACATACCCAAGTGAATCAACAACGTCTCGCCACTGCTGAGATCAGCCAGAATGTACTTGGAACGTCGCCTTAGCCGATCCACCCGCTGTCCCGTCAATCTCTCGGCCATACGCTCCGGGAAGGGCCAGCGCAGATCGGGGCGGTTTACATCAGCACGCTCGATTACCACCCCTTCCATCGCAGGGGTCAGGCCGCGTCTTACTGTCTCGACCTCAGGCAATTCGGGCATTAGATGGCTCCTATTCCAAAGGGCCGCATTGTGCCCGCCTCTGATGGCCCTATAACAGAGGCGAAATTCGACAAACGGCAAGGCAAATGTCCGACAACAGCGACAAGACCACTCATTTCGGGTTCGAAACCGTCCGCGAGGCCGACAAGGCCGGGCGCGTACAGGGCGTTTTCAACTCGGTGGCCTCGAAATACGACGTGATGAATGATGTCATGTCGATGGGCATCCATCGGGTTTGGAAAGACGCGATGATGGACTGGCTTGCCCCGCGCCCCGGTCAGCGCCTGCTGGACGTCGCAGGCGGCACCGGAGACATCTCGTTCCGTTTCCTGAAACGCGCGGGCTATGGCCACGCCACCGTCCTGGACCTGACCGAGCCGATGCTGGTCGAGGGCCGCCAACGGGCTGAGGCCGACCAAATGTCGGATAGCCTGAACTGGGTCGTCGGCGATGCGATGTCTCTACCGTTCGAGGACAACACCTTCGACGTCTACACGATCTCCTTCGGCATTCGGAACGTCACTCGCCCGCAAGAGGCGCTGAACGAGGCCTACCGCGTGTTGAAACCCGGCGGCCGCCTGATGGTGCTGGAGTTCAGCCAGTTGCCCAATGACGGTCTGCAAAAGCTCTATGATCTCTATAGCTTCAACGTCATCCCACGCATGGGCAAACTAATCGCCAATGACTACGACAGCTATCAGTACCTCGTGGAATCGATTCGCAAGTTCCCTGATCAAGAGACGTTTCTGGGCATGGTTCGCGCCGCCGGTTTTGAGAACGCCAAGTACCGCAACCTGAGTATGGGAATCGCCGCGCTGCATTCCGGCTGGAAGATCTAAATGCGTGGCCCTCACAACATCATACGCCTGATCCGAACAGGCGCCACGCTAGAGCGCACGGGCGCGATGAATGTCGTGCTGGACGCGTTCGAAGCCCCCCGCGCGGTCCGTATCTTGGCCCATACGCTCGGCAAACCGTTTCAATGGCTTGGGTACAAGGGCGACCCTGAGATGCCCCCTGCCACACGCGCCCTGACCGCACTGGGTCCGGCGTACATCAAATTCGGACAGGTCCTTTCGACCCGCCCAGACGTGGTCGGCAACGAGCTGGCCGAACAACTGCGCGTATTGCAGGACAAGCTACCCCCGTTCCCGAAGGCCGAGGCCATGGCTGAGGTAGAGAAGGAGCTGGGCCAGCCAATCTCGGAAATGTTCAGCGAGTTCAGCGAACCGATCGCTGCGGCCTCGATCGCTCAAGTTCACAAGGCCAAGCTGACCAGCACAGGAGAGGACGTCGCTGTCAAAGTCCTGCGTCCGGGCATCGAACGCGCTTTCCGCAAGGATGTCGACGCGTTCTATTTCGCTGCCCGCATGGTGCAACTCTGCGCCCCCGGCGCGCGCCGCCTGCGCCCAATGGAAGTAATCGAACACTTCGATGGCGTGGTACGGGGTGAGCTGGATCTGCGTCTGGAAAGCTCAGCAGCCTCGGAATACGCCGCCAATACCAAGGATGATGCCGGGTTCTGGTTGCCTCCGGTCGTGTGGTCTCTGTCCGCGCGCCGTGTCATGACGCTCAGCTGGGCGGATGGCATCCCGCTTGGCGACAACGACGCTCTGGACGCCGCGGGCCATAACCGCAGCGATCTGGGTGAGCGAGTCCTACGCCTGTTCCTGCTGCACGCCCTGCGCGACGGCTATTTCCACGCTGACATGCACCAGGGCAACCTCAAGGTCGCCGCCAATAGCGATATCATCGCCTATGACTACGGCATCATGGGCCATATCGACGAATACACCCGCCGGGTCTATGCCGAGATCCTGTTCGGCTTCATCCGCCGCGATTACAAACGCGTGGCCGAGGTTCATTTCGAGGCCGGATATGTCCCCGCCAATCAAGACGTCGACGAATTCGCCCGGGCCCTGCGCGCTGTCGGAGAACCCATCTTCGGCATGGACGCCACCCATATCTCGATGGGCCGCCTGCTGAACTACCTGTTCGAAGTCACCGAACGCTTCGGCATGGAAACCCGGACCGAGTTGATTCTGCTGCAGCGCACCATGGTTGTGGTCGAAGGCGTCGCGCGTTCACTCGATCCACATATTAATATTTGGGAGGTCGCCCGTCCGGTCGTCGAGGATTACATCAAGAAATCCATCGGCCCCCGCGCAGCGCTCCGCGACTTTGGCAAAACCGCTTTGGTTCTGGCACGGTTCGGCCCACGTCTGCCCGCGCTGGTGGAAGACGCCCTGATCGCTCAAACCCAAAAAGACGACCAGACCAACTCCCGCCTGTGGTCCAAAGCCCTTCCCGCCACGCTCGGAGCCGTGGTAGGCGCTGCTTTGGTCCTGTTGCTAACAGCGTTCAGCTAGACGCAATCCGCCTGCTTCATCTGGCTGAAAATATCCTCGGGGGGAATCGCGCCCAGCGGCGCGATGGGGGCAGACAGCCCCCCGCCAACATCTGCAATCAGAGAAGTTCAAAGGCAATGGCGATTCCCTGGCCGCCACCGATACACATGGTCACCAGACCTTTAGAGCCGCCGGTGCGTTCAAGCTCATACAAAGCCTTCAACGTGATGATCGCTCCGGTTGCACCAACGGGGTGGCCCAGCGCGATGGCACCGCCATTCGGGTTCACCTTGGCCGCGTCCAGACCCAGCTCCTTGTTCACGGCCAGCGCCTGCGAGGCAAACGCCTCGTTGCTTTCAATCACGTCGAAATCTTCAACCGACAGACCAGTGCGCGCCAGCAGGTTCTGGACCGCCGGAACCGGACCAATACCCATCACCTCGGGGCGGACACCGGCGTGGCCGTAACCCAGAATACGCGCTTTCGGCTTCAGACCAGCCTTCTCGGCCGCGTCCGCCGTGGCCAGAACCATCGCCGCCGCACCGTCATTGATGCCTGAGGCGTTACCCGCCGTGACGCGGCCATCTTTCTTGAACGCTGGACGTAGACCCGCCAGCGCCTCAATCGAGGTCGCCTTAGGATGCTCGTCGACCATGAAATCAACCATGTCGCGCTTAACCTTGACCTGAACCGGCGCGATCTGGCTCTGGAAAAATCCTGCCTCAATGGCCGCCGCAGCACGGGTCTGGCTGGTTAGAGCAAACTCATCCATCTGCTCGCGCGTGACCTGATGCTCATCGGCGACATTTTCAGCCGTCACACCCATATGACCGGTGCCAAAGGGGCAGTTCAACGCGCCCAGCATCATGTCGAGCGACTTGATATCGCCCATCTTGGCACCCCAGCGCGCCTGCTGCAGGATGTAGGGGCTGCGCGACATGCTCTCAGCCCCACCAGCCACAGAAAATTCGGCATCACCCAGCATCAGTGATTGTACCGCGGACACAATCGCCTGCGCCCCCGATCCACACAGGCGGTTCACGTTCATAGCGGGAGTTTCGACCGGGATACCTGCCTGTTTGGCCGCCGCACGCGACAGATACATGTCGCGCGGTTCGGTGTTGATCACATGACCAAACACAACGTTGCCAATCTGGCCGCCTTCGACGCCCGACTTCTCCATTGCGGCTTCGGTCACAACGGTCGCCAGATCAATCGGTGCGGTCGAGGCTAGAGCACCCCCAAACGTTCCAACCGCCGTACGGGCCCCATCCAGAATGACGATATCTTTCATGTCTCTTCTCCTCTTGGATTTGGCGGCACTATTACGCCCAGTTGGCGCGTTGTCCTATACGACGTACCGTCACAAGCAGAATTGACAACCCACCGTGAAAAGCGCATCAGATTCCGTCATGACGGAAAACACAGACGATATCCTGACCCTTCTGCCCGCCCGCCTGAAAGAGGCGCGTCGCGCCAAGGGCCTGTCGCTGGAAGCTGTTGCAAATCTCAGCGGCGTGTCCCGCTCGATGGTCAGTCAAATCGAACGGGGCGAAAGCAGCCCAACCATCTCGACCCTGTGGAACCTGACGCGGGCCTTGCAGGTGGATTTCGCAGGGCTGCTGGAAGAGACCAAGACCTCGGATCAGATCGAGGTTCTGCGCCAGGCCGAGGTGCCCAGCATCGACAATATGGGACAGAACTGCCGCATCCGTATCCTGTCGCCCCCGGAAGAGGCCGGAGGACACGAGGTCTACGACATCCGCTTTGACCACGACGGCACACTGAACAGCCAGCCGCATGCCCGCGGCACACGCGAACAGTTGACAGTTCTGGAAGGCGCGGTGCGCGTCACCTCGGGCACTGCGATATCTGAGATGCAACAGGGCGACACCGCCCGATATGCAGCTGATGTGACCCATTCCATAGCCTCGAAAGGCCCGGCGCGGGTCTTTCTGATTGTAAAAAATGCCTAAATTCCGCCTTCACGGAAATTTTTCCCGTATAGTGTAATTCTCCTATTTGGGAATTGCATCCGTTATGTTAGACATCCGACTCAGATGAACGGAGGTCGCCATGGCAGATGCATTCCTGTCCTATATCACGGACACCCTCGCGCAGATCGAATCCGAAGGTCTGTATAAACGCGAACGCATGATTACATCGCCTCAGGGCGGCGAAATCACGGTGGGTGACAAACAGGTCATCAATCTGTGCGCCAACAACTACCTTGGTCTTGCCGATCATCCCGCGCTGATCGACGCAGCCACAACAGCGATGGGGCCCAAAGGGTTCGGGATGGCCTCGGTCCGATTTATCTGCGGCACGCAGGACATTCACCGCGAGCTGGAACAGAAGCTGGCCGAGTTCCTGAACAAGGATGACTCGATCCTGTTCGCCGCCTGTTTCGACGCGAACGGGGGGCTATTCGAACCCCTTCTCGGCCCCGAAGACGCCATTATCTCGGACAGTCTGAACCACGCCTCGATCATTGACGGGGTTCGGTTGTGCAAGGCCAAGCGCTATCGCTATCTGAACAACGACATGAACGACCTCGAAGCCTGGCTGAAGCAGGCGCGCGAGGATGGGGCGCGGCATATCATGATCGCGACCGATGGCGTGTTCTCGATGGATGGCTATCTGGCCAACCTGCCGAAGATCCGTGAGCTGGCCGATAAGTATGACGCCATCGTCATGGTCGATGATTGCCACGCTACCGGGTTTATGGGACCGAACGGCGCGGGCACGCCGGATCATTTCGGTGTCGATGTCGACATCCTGACGGGAACCTTGGGAAAAGCACTTGGGGGGGCAATCGGCGGTTATATCGCCGGGCCGCAGCCAGTGATCGACCTGCTGCGGCAGCGGGCGCGGCCCTATCTGTTCTCGAACTCGCTGCCGCCCTCCATCGTCGCCGCCGGGATTGAGGCCATCCGTCTGGTCCAACAAGACGACATGCTGCGCGCGCAGCTGTTCGGCAATGCCAAATACTGGCGGGCGGGGCTGGAGAAGCTGGGTTTTGACCTTCTGCCCGGTGAGCACCCGATCATTCCGGTCATGCTGGGAGACGCAACTTTGGCGCAGGATATGGCGGCCCGGTTGTTTGATGAAGGTGTCTATGTATCGGGCTTCTTCTTCCCTGTGGTCCCGCGCGGGCAGGCCCGGATCAGAACCCAGATGAACGCCGCATTGACGCGGCAGGAGCTTGACCAGGCGCTTGCCGCTTTTGAGAAAGTCGGCAAAGAGCTTGGGGTCATCAAATGACCCTTGCCTCTGTCATCGACGCCATCGGCAATACCCCTTTGGTGGACCTGTCGCGAATCTGCCAGCAGCTTCAGCTGGACGGTCGCATTCTGGCCAAGCTTGACTATCTGTTGCCCGGATTCTCGAAAAAGGACCGCGCGGCAAAATCCATCATCGAAATGGCCCGCGCTGACGGAACGCTTGCGCCTGGGCAAACTGTGGTCGAACTGACCTCGGGCAATATGGGAACCGGTCTGGCGATTGTCTGCGGAATAATGGGCCATCCCTTTGTCGCAGTGATGAGCGCCGGGAACTCGGTCGAGCGTGCGCGCATGATGCGGGCGCTGGGGGCTGAGGTGATTATCGTGCCTCAGGCCCCGGGCAGCAAACCCGGTGAGGTTTCGGGCGCTGATCTGGCGCTGGTGGATGAGGCGGCGCAGAAAGTTACAGCAGAACGCGGCGCGTTTCGCGCAGATCAGTTTGGTCATTCCGGCAACCCCAAAGCGCATGCAACCGGCACCGGGCCGGAAATCTGGGACCAATCGAGCGGCGCTGTCACGGCCTTCTGTGATTTCGCCGGTTCAGGCGGCACCTTGGCCGGAGCAGCGGCATTCTTCGCGCCGCATGGCGTGCGGTGTTACGCCATCGAACCCGAAGGCGCACGGGCCTTGGCTGGTGAGGTCGTCGACATGCCCGACCATCCGATACAGGGCGGCGGCTACGCCATGGCTGACCTGACCCATATGAACGGCGTCCCCCTCGCCGGGCACCTTTCGGTATCTGGCAACACGGCCCGAGATTGCTCCCGGCTGCTCGCACGCAGCGAAGGGATCTTTGCCGGATACTCGGCCGGTGCGAACCTAGCTGGTGCGATCGAGCTGCTGCGCGGCCCGGAGCGTGGCGGCTGCGTCGCGATCGTAATTTGCGACAGTGGCCTGAAATACCTGTCCACCGATTTATGGGAGTAGTGTAATGCGTCCCAATACAATGAAAGCACTGGAGAAATCCGAACCCAAGGAAGGCCTGTGGATGATCCAAGCACCGGTGCCCGAGATCGGCCCGGATGAGGTACTGATCCGGATCAACAAGACCGGCATCTGCGGGACCGATATTCATATCTGGAACTGGGACGACTGGGCGGCGGCAACCGTGCCCGTTCCGATGATCACCGGCCATGAATTCGCGGGTGAGATCGTTGAGATCGGCCGCAATGTAACCGGGCTTGAGATCGGGCAGCGCTGCTCGGGCGAGGGCCATCTGATCGGAACGGACAGCCGTCAGAGCCGCGCGGGCAAGTTCCACCTCGACCCCGGCACGCGCGGAATAGGCGTCAACGAACAAGGCGCGTTTGCGCAATATCTTAAACTACCAGCCTTCAACGTCGTCCCACTGCCCGACGACGTGCCAGACGAAATCGGAGCCATTCTCGACCCTCTGGGAAACGCCGTTCACACCGCGCTCAGCTTTGATCTGCTGGGCGAGGATGTGCTGATCACGGGCGCTGGACCGATTGGCATCATGGCTGCTGCCGTCGCCCGCCATGCCGGCGCCCGCAATGTGGTCATCACTGACATCAACCCCGACCGCCTGAAACTGGCCGAACACGTGGTGCCAACGGTCCGCACAGTCGACGTCTCCAATGAGGACCTGCAGGATGTCATCGCCGAGCTGGGATTAAAGGAAGGTTTCGATGTGGGGCTGGAAATGTCCGGCTCGCAAATCGCGCTGGACCAGATGGTCGAGGCGCTGGTGATGGGCGGAAAGATCGCTCTGCTGGGTATTCCGCCGGGCAAATCCCCGGTCGATTGGTCCCGCATCGTGTTCAAAGCCATCACCATCAAGGGCGTCTACGGGCGTGAGATGTTCGAGACCTGGTACAAGATGATCGCAATGCTGCAAAACGGCCTGGATGTCAGCCGCGTGATCACCCATCAGATGAAAGTCGACGATTTTGCCGAAGGGTTTGCCGCTATGAAATCCGGCCAATCCGGCAAGGTGGTTCTCGACTGGACCTGACCCTCTGGCGCTGCGCGGGCTGACCCCTTACACATCGGGGAACCTCAGGCGTTTGGAGGAGCAAATGAGCGACACTGACAGGTATCTGGAACGCGGGATCGAAGACTCGCTGGTCACCGATTTCACCGAAACCCATCGCAAAAGCTATGGCGATTTTCTGCAACTCAAGACCCTGCTGAACCTGCAGAAGACATTTCAGGACCCCGCCCAGCCCGACGAGATGTTGTTTATCATCATCCATCAAGTCAGCGAGTTGTGGCTGAAGCTGATGCACCACCAACTGGTCGAGGTGCGCCGCTTCCTGCAACAGGACGAGTTTGGTCCGGCGATGAAAAACCTCGACCGCATCAAAGCCATCCAACATCAGCTGATCGCGGCCTGGGAAACTCTGCTGACCATGACGCCTGCCGACTACATGACCTTCCGCAACGCTTTGGGCAGTTCCTCCGGGTTCCAAAGCTATGGCTACCGCCAGATTGAGTTCATTCTGGGCAACAAGGACCCCTCGACACTGAAGGTTCACGCCCATGATCCCGAAGTAATGGAGATACTGAACGCAGCCCTTACCAAGCCGTCTCTCTATGACGAGGTGCTGCACATGCTGGCCCGCCAAGGCTTCGACGTGCCGCAGGACCTGCTGGAGAGAGACTATGCGCAGCCCTACTCCGGCGATCCTCGGGTGGTGAAAATCTGGGTTCAGGTCTTTCGCGACACCGAAAAACACTGGGAGCTTTATGCGCTGGCAGAGAAGCTGATGGATGTGGAATGCCTGTTCCAACGGTGGCGGTTCGATCACGCAACCGCCGTTGAACGTGTTATCGGGATGCAGCCGGGAACAGGAGGCTCCAGCGGCGTCGGCTTTTTACGCAAAGCATTGGAATTGCGCTTCTTCCACGATTTGTATGATATGCGCACAGAACTGATCTATGCGGGGGACTGATGCTGTATCGCGGGTTTTCACAGGCTGAACTGGAACAGGAATATTCGCCGAGATCAATGATCGGCGGTGATCTGACGCCTTACATTGCAAGCTATAGCGCCCTCAGTGCGCAAGCGAGGGCCATTCTGACGGTTCAGGAAAATCTGACCTATGGCGGAGGCCCGGCACAGGTTCTGGATTACTTCCCAGCCGCCGGAGCAGGCGCGCCGCTGCATGTCTTTATCCATGGCGGCTATTGGCAGGCCCTCAGCCAGCGCGAGTCCGCCATGATGGCACCGGCGCTGATTGAAGCGGGTCAGGCTTTTGCGACACTGAACTACACTCTGGCCCCTGATGCCCGCATCGCGGACATGATCGAGGAGTGCCGTGATGCGTTGCTCTGGTTGGCGACGCAGGCTGAGTCGCTGGGGTTTGACCGCAGCAGAATAACTTTGTCAGGGCACAGCGCCGGGGCGCAATTGGCTAGCATGGTTATGGCGCAATCTGCGAACGCTCTGGCCCGCGCCGGGTTGCGGGTGCGAGATGTGATCCTGATCAGCGGGGTCTACGATCTGGAACCGATCAGCCTGACCTCGGTCAACGACCCGCTGCAACTGACACCGGTTGAGGTCAATGACCTGTCCCCCATACGTCACGTACCACTACCCGGACCGCGCTACCACGTGACCGTGGCCGAGAGGGACACACCGGAATTCATCCGCCAAAGCCGCGACTACGCCGAGCACCTGCGAAAGGCCGGACACTCTGTCAGCTTCGATCTGAAAAAGGGGATGCAGCATTTCGACATCATCATGCATCCCGGGACGTTCACAGCTTCAAAGCAGTCGGAAACGTCCTAGCCTTCGCGATGCACGGGGCTGGCCTCTGTCAATTCAAACTCGGGTCCTTGATGCCAATCCGTATGTTCAGGGATGACCGGGCCCAAGGGGATTGCACTCCGTCCGTTTCGCCAATCACATCCGTGCGCACCTTATCAAACATCTGCTCAAGGGTGAGACCTCGGGTTCCGATCGCACGCGCAATGGCTGCTGTGTAGGGGCTGTTGGCTCCGGTCCCGTCCAAAGCGACGTCGCCGGGTCCGGTGGCATAGGCGATCAGGTTGTTGGTTCGAGCCGTCATACGCGCAAGCCCGTCGCCGACATCCAGTGCACCGTCCGTTTCACTACCAAAAGGATTGTCGCGGCAAGCGTCCAGAATCATGACGCTGACTGCCTGAGGCGTGTGAATGCGATCCAGAACCCACTCGGCCGGGACAGCCTGGTCCGCAATATCGGCCTCGGACTGAATGTTCACACCCAGCGGAAGAAGGAAGTTGAACTCATCACTGCGCACGCCGTGCCCGGCAAAATAGAACACTGCAAGGGCCTCGGACCCCGCTGCACGCACGGTGCTGGCAAAAGCTTCAACCTCCTGCTCCATCTCAGCGCGGCTTGCATCCGTCAGAGTCGTGACCGTAAATCCCGCACCGCGCAGCTCTTCGCTCATCAAGCGCGCGTCGTTCACAGGGTTGTCGAGGGCGGGGACACTTGTGTACCCAGCGTTTCCGATCACGAGGGCGAACCGCTCATGCGCCAATGCGGGCCCGGCGATCAGGGTAATGACAAAGCAAAGTGCTAAAAAAATACGCGTCAATTCTATCTCCAAATCCTGTCGAACGAGAAAAGCAGGTCTCTTCGTTTGGCCCTTAAGTGCTGCGGGTCCGTTCATTCCCGACCAACAGTAAATCAAGACCGGGCCTCGAAAGTCCATATACGAACTTGTTACAGCCCCCTGCATAGCTTGAATGTAACGAGGAACACGTTGAACCAAAAAATAGACGTAGATCGCGATGTGCCAAAAAAACAGCGGCCCAAGTCGAGCCGCTGTTTTCAAACTTACTTGCAGAACCGGATTAATCCAGCGTGCGGGTGACTTCTTCGCGCTCGAAGATTTCGATCACGTCGCCTGCGCGGATATCGTCGTAGTTCTCGAACGCCATACCGCATTCCTGACCCGACTGAACCTCGGCCACTTCGTCCTTGAAGCGCTTCAGCGTCTTCAGCGTGCCTTCGTGGATCACCACGTTGTCGCGCAGCAGACGGACGCCTGCGGAGCGGCGGGCAACGCCTTCGGTGACCAGACAGCCAGCAACTTTGCCCACACCAGTGACCTTGAAGACTTCGCGGATCTCGGCGTAACCGATGAACTTCTCGCGGATTTCTGCACTCAGCAGGCCGGAAGCGGCGGCTTTCACGTCATCCACGAGGTCATAAATCACCGAGTAATAGCGGATCTCGACACCTTTCTGGTTCGCAGTGTTCCGCGCCGATGCGTTGGCACGGACGTTAAACCCGAAGATCGGTGCACCAGAGGCTTCTGCCAGACCGACATCCGTCTCGGTGATCGCACCCACGCCCGAGTGCAGAACGCGCACGCGCACTTCGTCGTTGCCGATCTTCTCCATCGCCTGGACGATGGCTTCGGCCGAACCTTGTACGTCCGCCTTCATCAGAATCGGCAGCTCGGTGACGTTTTCGTCTTCCTTGGCCTTCTGCATCAGCTGCTCAAGGGTGGTCGCGGCACCAGCGGCGGCGCGTTTGTCCTTGGCGGCTTGCTCACGATAGGCAGCAATCTCACGCGCCTGCGCTTCGGTCTCGGTCACGTTCAGAACGTCACCCGCCTCGGGCGTACCGTTGAGACCCAGAACCTCGACCGGAACCGAGGGGCCAGCCTCTTTAACGCGATCGCCCTTGTCGTTGATCAGCGCACGGACCTTACCGTATTGCTCACCCACAACGAAGATATCGCCTTGGCGCAGCGTGCCGTTCTGAACCAGAACGGTGGCCACGGGGCCACGACCCACATCCAGCTGCGCTTCGATCACGGCACCCTGGGCGGCGCGGTCGGGGTTGGCTTTCAGCTCCAGAATTTCGGCCTGCAGCGCGATGGCTTCCAGCAGTTCGTCCAGACCCTGACCGGTGATGGCCGAGACTTCGACGTCCTGAACCTCACCCGACATTTTCTCGACGATCACCTCATGCTGAAGAAGATCGGTCCGCACCTTGTCCGGGTTTGCATCTGGCTTGTCGACCTTGTTGATCGCCACGATCATCGGCACTCCGGCCGCTTTGGCGTGGTTGATCGCCTCGATCGTCTGCGGCATCACGGCGTCGTCTGCCGCCACAACCAGAACCACGATATCCGTGACCTGAGCACCGCGCGAACGCATCGAGGTAAACGCCGCGTGGCCCGGGGTATCCAGGAAGGTCAGTGTGGTGCCGCCATCGGTTTTCACCTGATAGGCGCCGATGTGCTGGGTGATGCCACCGGCCTCACCTGCCACAACGCGTGCGTCGCGGATTGCATCAAGCAGCGAGGTTTTACCGTGGTCAACGTGACCCATGATCGTGATGACCGGCGGACGAGGCTGCAGATCATCTTCGCTGTCTTCGACTTCTTTGATGACGTCTTCAACATCCGAATCGGAGACACGCGTGACCTTGTGGCCAAACTCTTCGATGATCAGTTCCGCAGTGTCAGCGTCGATGGTCTGGTTCTGAGTAACCATCATGCCCATCTGCATAAGCGACTTAACAACATCAGCCACACGTTCGGCCATACGGTTGGCGAGCTCTGAGACCATGATGGCCTCGGGCAGCTGAACGTCACGGATGACCTTTTCGCGTTCAACCGAACCGCCCATAGCTTTCTGACGCGCACGCTCTTGCTTGCGCTTCATCGCGGCCATCGAGCGTTGGCGGTTACCTTCGCCACCAGTGGCCTGACCCAGTGTCAGCTTGCCCGAACGGCGGTTGTCGTCGCGGCCTTTGCCACGACCGCGCTGTTCACGCTCGCGATCCTGCTTGCGCGGAGCAGCCGCAGGTGCAGGCTTGCTGGCCGGGCTACGGGCCGCTTTGGGCTCTTCCGGGGCCGGGGCGGCAGCAGCGCGTTTGGCAGCTTCTTCTGCCTCTTGTCGCTTGCGCTCTTCCTCTTCGGCCTTGGCGCGGGCTTTCTCTTCGGCCTCACGCTGTTCGCGTTCCTTGGCCTCTTGTTCCGCACGGCGACGGGCGCGTTCTTCTTCACGCGCCTTTTCAGCTGCCTCACGGGCGGCGGCCTCTTCGACCTCGCGCGCTTTGGCGGCCTGCAATGCCTTCATCCGGCGGGCCATTTCCGCGTCGGAGATCCCGGCAGGACGGCGCGACGGATCACCCGAGGGCGTTGCTCCGCCACCCGGCTTTCCGGCACCCGGCTTGGGGACCACCACGCGTTTGCGTTTGGTTTCCACCACGACATTCTTGGTACGTCCGTGGCTGAAACTCTGTTTCACATTTCCGGGGCGTGCCCCGCCACGAAGACCCAATGTCTTTTTGCCGTCATTATCGCTCATAAAGCTTCTTACCCTTCCGCGCGGCCCCTGCCGCCGTCATCCGTTTCGCGCAAGCCACGCAGGCGCTGCGCTTCCTCTACAACACGTTTGGCGAGTCCGCCAGAGGCCAGCGCCGCATGAATCACGGTTTGGCGCCCAAATGCCGCCCCTAACTCGTCTGCCGTGAGCCATCCAATGTATTTTCCGAAGTGCGGCGTGCTGAGTTTCGACTTACCGCGCCCCGATCCATCGCTGGCCTGAATCAGTACCTGAGCCTCTTCCCGGTCCAGCCACGTCTTGACCTTTTCATATCCGGCGACCGCATCGCCGGACTTGCGCGCCAGGCTGAGAAGCTCAACCACACGACGCGCGACTTGTTTTTCGACCTCATCAGCCAGGTCCGCTTGTGCCGAGACCTGCGCCTTGAACCCGCGCGAGAACAGCTTTTTGCTGACCGCCTTGTCCAAGGCTGCGCGATCTGCCGCCACATAGACCCCACGCCCCGGCAATTTCGCCGCGACATCGGGATAGACCTGCCCATCCGGCCCCGTCACAAAGCGGATCAGCCCGTATTTGGGCTGAACCTCGCCCGTGGCGATGCACTTGCGCTCAGGTCCCTCGGACCGATCCTTATGGACGCCACCGCGACCCATCTCAGCCACCCGAGGCCCTGAGATCAGGCCTCGGCCTCCTCTTCGGCATCAACGTCTTCTTCTGCCTGCTCCAGCTCGGCCGGATCAACCCAGCCCAACATGATACGAGCAGTCATGACCAGATCCTGCGCCTCTTCCAGCGTTACGCCGAACGGCTCAAGCACACCGTCATCCTTGATACGCTCACCATCGACCGTGGTCCAGCCACCGGCCAGTTCCCAGTCAGCACAGGTTGCGAAGTCTTCCAAAGTCTTCACATCATCCTTGGCCAGCGCTTCTACCATCTGGGGTGTCAGGCCTTCGAATTCAATAAGGCTGTCCTCGGCACCCAGAGCGCGCGCGGCATCCAATGCGGCTTTGGCCTGCGCCTCAAGGAAATCGCGGGCACGGGCCTGCAGTTCCTGCGCGGTGCCTTCGTCGACGCCGTCGATGACAAGCAGTTCGTCCAGCTCAACATAGGCAACCTCTTCGAGGTTGGTGAAGCCTTCGGAAACCAGCAGCTGCGCAAAGAACTCGTCCAGATCCAGGCTGTCCATGAACAGCTGGGTGCGGGCTTCGAATTCTTTCTGACGACGCGCCGATTCCTCGGCTTCGGTCATGATGTCGATGTCCAGATTGGTCAGCTGGCTGGCCAGACGCACGTTCTGACCACGGCGGCCAATTGCCAGCGAAAGCTGCTCTTCAGGGACAACCACTTCGATCTTGCCGGCTTCTTCGTCCAGAACAACCTTGGAGACCTCGGCGGGCTGCAGCGCATTCACCAGGAAGGTCGGCTGATCTTCGTTCCACGGGATGATGTCGATCTTTTCGCCCTGCAGCTCGTTCACAACGGCCTGCACACGGCTACCGCGCATACCAACGCAGGCGCCCACAGGGTCAATCGAGCCGTCATACGAGATCACAGCGATCTTGGCGCGCGAACCAGGGTCACGGGCCACGGCCTTGACCTCGATGATGCCGTCATAGATTTCCGGCACTTCCATTTTGAACAGCTCGGCCATGAATTCCGGCGCGGTGCGCGACAGGAAGATCTGGTGGCCACGAACCTCGCGGCGAACTTCTTTGATGTAAGCACGCACACGGTCATTCGGGCGATAGCTTTCGCGGCCGATCTTGTCATTGCGGCGCAGAACGGCCTCGGCACCGCCCAGATCGACGATGACGTTGCCGAATTCTTCACGCTTGACCGCACCGTTGATGATAGTGCCCGCACGATCCTTGAATTCTTCGTACTGACGGTCACGCTCGGCTTCGCGGACCTTCTGCAGGATCACCTGCTTGGCGGACTGAGCCGCGATACGGCCCATTTCAACCGGCGGAACCTCTTCAACGAACACGTCGCCAACCTCAGGCGATTCCATGTACTGACGTGCCTGCTCGACGGTCATCTCGGCCTGGTAGTTTTCCAGTTCCTCTTCCTCGACCACGGTGCGGACGCGGGTAAAGGTCGCCTTGCCGGTTTTGCGGTCGATGGAGACACGAATGTCCATTTCCGCGCCATAACGGCTCTTGGCGGCACGGGCGAGCGATTCCTCCATCGCTTCGACAACCAGACCCGGGTCGATCATCTTTTCGCGGGCCACGGCCTCGGCGGTCTGCAGCAGCTCCAGCTGGTTGGCTGAGGTGATTGCCATCAGTTCGTCTCCTCTTCGGACCCTTCGGTCTCAATCTCGTCGAAAGCGTTTTCGTTCAGGGCACCGGCGTCCTTGCGCTGGCGCAGCATTTCCTTGATCAGGTCGTCGGTCAGGACCAGCTTGGCGTCGCTCAGCCAGTCGAATTGCAGACCGATGGTGATCGTTTCAGACCCTTCGGGGATGTTGATCAGAACCTCATCCCCTTCGATCCCGGCCAATTCACCCTTAAAGCGGCGGCGACCGTCGATCAGCTCGGCAGTTTCGATCTTGGCCTCATACCCTTCGAAGGTCTCAAAGTCTTTGAGACGGGTCAGAGGGCGGTCGATACCGGGGCTGGACACTTCCAGCGTATAGGCGTCAAGGATCGGATCCTCGACATCCAGTGTGGCGCTGACTGCGTTGGAAATCTCGGCGCAGTCATCCACTTCGATACCGCCATCGGGCTTGTCGGCCATGATCTGCAGCGTGGTTTGCTTGCCGCTCATCAAACGGACGCGGACGAGTTCATAACCCAGATCCTCGATCACGGGGGTGATGATCTCGGCCAGTCGCCGGTCAATGGCCGCTTTGGCTATCAGGTCGTTTGTCATCAGGTTCTCTACCCTATCGATCGGGCACAAAAAAACGGGCGCGCGGCCCGTCGAATTTTCCGGTGGAGCCTTGAACCAGAAGTCCAACGCGCCGCTGTTGCAACTGCATATACGCAGGAGTTCCCGAGTCTGCAACCCCCGGCGCAATTCGTGATCGGATTTACGCCAACCACCACCGTTCAGCAATGCGGCCATCGTCAAGCGTCGCTTTGCCGATCTGCCTCGGCATCCCGACCTGAGCCGCCACGGCCAGCGCCATATCCGATTCGCTAGGGTAGTAGCGCAGCCCCCGTTGGGATTTCAGTTCGCCCCTTTCGGGCAGGGCGGCAATGTCCACATACCCGTCGCGCAAGGCTTCGGCACGGACGCGCGCATCAGGGATCACGATGATTTCCACTGTATCGGCCCAACCGGCCTGACCGTCCTTGTAATGGCCGGCAACTTTGCGGCCCAGGAAATGACGCCCATCCTCGGCCCGCTCGACCCGGTAGCATCCGGTCCCGTTGGCCGCGTGTAAAGGCGTCACCGCCTGCCCATCGCGCGCTACGACAAAGCGGCTGTCGGCCAGCAGGAAGGGAAGACCGGGATTGGCCTCGGCCAGTTCCAGCCGCACGTGATCAGCAGCCAGGGCCTCGGCCTGACCAAGTTCAGCCAGCACGGCCACAATATCATCAGCGTGCAGCGCCGTTCCATTGTGGAACGAGACGTCTTGGCGCAGATCAAATCGCCAGATGCGCGCATTGTCTTCGGTCTGCCACCCAATCGCCAACTCTCCGCGCAATGTGCCATCCGGTGCAATCTCGGTCAGGGTGTCGAACACGGCCCCACGGGCCAACTGCTCCAAACTGTCATCGCGCGGAACTGCCAGCCGCAGCGCGCCACCTTTCTTCGGAGTATCGGCCAAAGACGCGCCCGTGGCCGCCAGCAGCGCTGCGGCGGCACCCGAGGCAAACAGGGCACGGCGGTCCATCCGGGTCATGCCACCCCCTCGGCCACGCGGTCCATGATGCGGACCAGCTCGGCACTTATTCCAGGTTCCGACAGGGCGTGGCCTGCATGCCGAACCATCTTCAGTTCGGCATTGGGCCAGCGCTCGGCCAGCGACCACGCCGCCTGAGGCGGGCAGATCATGTCATAGCGCCCCTGCACGATATGTCCGGGGATATGCGCGATGCGAACCATCTGATCCAGAATCTGCCCGTCCTTCTGTAGAAAGGCACTGTTGGTGAAATAGTGATTCTCGAGCCGCGCAAAGGCCCGCGCATATTCACCGGGGCTTTCACCGGTCGATCCGTTGGAATGGATCGACGCCAGGGCGTTCTCCCACGCCGACCAAGCGCGCCCATATAGGACTTCGGTCGCCCGGTCGCCCGAGAATAGGCGTTTGTTGTAGGCCGCAATCGTGTCCGACAGCTCTTCCTCGGACAGCAGGGCGGTGAATTTTGCCCACTGCTCGGGCCAGAACTTGCCCGCGCCGCCGCCGTAGAACCAATCCAGCTCGGCCTGCGTCGCAAGAAAAACCCCGCGCAGGACTAGACGGCTGACGCGATCCGGATGCGCCTGCGCATAGATCAACGCCAGAGTCGCGCCCCAGCTACCGCCAAACACGGTCCATTCGTCAATATCCAACAGCGACCGCAGCCGCTCGATGTCCTCAACCAGATGCCACGTCGTGTTGTCTTCGACCGAAGCATGAGGCCGCGATTTCCCGCATCCGCGCTGATCAAACAGAATCACCCGGAAGACACGTGGATCAAAGTACCGCCGCATCGCAGGGCTGCAGCCACCGCCCGGCCCCCCATGCAGCACAACCACCGGCACCCCGTCGGGATTGCCACTTTGCTCCATATAAATCTGGTGCCCATCGCCCACACTGACCAACCGCTGATCAAAAGGATCGATCGGCGGGTAGAGATATTGCACTGCGCGCTTTTGGTCCGGGTACTTGTCCATTATGGCCCTATATAGTCCTTAAGACGTAAAAGAGCATACGGAGACAGGAATGCAAGCGCATCCGAACACGGTCGACCCATCCGAGATCGCTAAATTCGAGGCGATGGCAGCGGAATGGTGGGACCCGCATGGGAAATTCAAACCTCTGCACATGCTGAATCCGTGCCGACTGGACTATATCACACAGCAAATTGCGGGTGAGTTTGACCGCGACCTGACCGCGCCTATGCCGTTCGAGGGCCTGCGCCTTCTGGATATCGGCTGCGGCGGAGGGCTACTGAGTGAGCCCATGGCTCGCCTTGGGGCCGAGGTCGTGGGGGCCGACGCCGCTGCAGGCAACCTGCCCGTCGCGCGCATCCATGCCGAGCAATCCGGGCTTGAGATCGACTACCGCCACACCACCGCCGAGGACATGGCCGCCGCGGGAGAGCAATTCGACGTGGTGCTGAACATGGAAGTGGTCGAACACGTCGCCGACCCGCTTAGCTACCTGACCGCCACGCAACAATTGCTGAAACCCGGCGGGCTCGAGATTTGCTCGACCATCAACCGCAACCCGAAATCCTATGCCATGGCCATCTTCGGAGCCGAGGTCGTCATGCGCTGGCTGCCACGCGGCACACATGAGTGGAACAAGTTCATCACCCCCGATGAGCTTTTCGACCTGCTGCGCCAAGCCGGGCTGGAGCCAGTTGACCGCAAGGGGTTCGTGTTCAATCCAATCCTGTGGAGCTGGTCGATCTCAGACCGCGACCTCAGTGTGAATTATGTGACGGCGAGTGTGAAACCAGGGTAGATTCAGCACAAATATGCGACCGATCAGCAACTGGACAATTGGGTGGTTCCTTCCGCTCTATGATCGAAATCCGCTTGTAGGAAGCGTGTTGGGCTTAGCGTGCATATTTTTTGCGCTCATTGCGATTGGTGTGTTCATGCTTGCGATCAAAGAGAACGCCGGAACTCCGATTCCGACAACCGGGCTGGTATAGGCGCCTATTGTCATCGTGCTGTTGAAACCTTTGTCGATGGTCATATGCCTAGCGTGCGAATTCCTATGACGGAATTTTGGCGTAAATTCTCTTCTGAGAGTTAAAGGTTGCCCCATTCGCGGAAGATATGAACCTGCAGACTTGAGCAAGGTCCTCTCGCGCCCTAAAGAATCCATCACTGGTGCAGAGTAGCATTTCTCACCGCTACTCCCCCTCCAACTGCAACCGCAAATCCCTCAATACGGGCAGCGTGCTGCGGACGCGCTCCAACCCCAGCTCTCCAACCACGCGGTTGATCAGCGGGGCAATCGAGGAAATCGCCTGATCGCGCGCGCGGCGGCCAGCGGGGCTGATCGCGACCATCTTGCGGCGGGCGTCGTCCCAGTCTGGGCGGATGTGGATGTACCCGGCCCATTCCAGCTTGGCCAAAGTGTTGGTCATCGCCCCTCGGGTCACATGGAAGGTGCTGGCGAGTTGCGCGGGCGTCCGTTCTCCTCCGGCATAGGCCAGATGGTTCAGCACCGAGAAGTGTGAGATTTCCATGCCCTTGGGCAGCACCCGGCTCAGCCGGTTGCGCAATAGCTGGTCGGCGGTCAGGATCTCGCTGAAAAGCGTGACCGCAAGGGCATTGGTGTCGTCTGTCATGGTCCGGTTCTGGTTCAGGGGCCGTCAAAAGCCCGCACATGGGTCAATGAGGGCACGCGACGGCGCGCCTCGGACACAGAACTATCATTCAATTCGAAAAAGTGAATGCCCGGATCGGTCCCTGCGTCGATCAGAACCTCTCCCCAAGGGGCGACGACCATGCTGTGACCGTGAGTGTGGCGGGTTTTGCCCCGCGTTTTGGAATGCGTGCCGGTTTGCGCGGGGGCCAGAACCCAGCAGCCGGTCTCAATCGCGCGGGCGCGCAATAGCGATTCCCAATGCGCGGCCCCTGTGACAGGCGAAAACGCCGCCGGAACCGTCAAAATCCGCGCCCCGGCTTGCGCCAGCGCAGCATGCAGATGCGGAAATCGGATATCATAGCAGATGGTCAGGCCGATCTTGCCGAACTCCGTCTCGGCGATGACGGCCTTGTCACCGGGGCGGTAATTGGCCGATTCGCGGAAAGTCTCGGTCTCGGTCACTTGCACATCGAACATGTGGATTTTGTCATAGCGCGCCACGATCTGACCTTTGTGGTCGATCATGAAGCACCGGTTGGCAAAGCGGCCATCCGCATCATGGGTCTTGATCCCCAACGAGCCGATCAGCAGCCACACACCCAGCTCGGCCGCCTGCGCCCGCAAACCGGCCAGCGTGGTGTCGTCTTCCTCATGCTGCAACACCTCGCGCTGCCGGGTGGTGCTGTTAGACACGCAATTCGTGACCTCGGGGGTCAGGATGAACTGCGCGCCCTGCTCGGCGGCCTCGGCCATCATGGCGCGCACCATTTGCAGATTCGCAGCCGGATCGTCCGACGAGGTGATTTGCAGCAGAGCAGTCTTCATCACGCCGCCAGAAGACGGTCCAGCTTGCCCTGACGATCGAGCTCATAGAGGTCATCACAGCCGCCCACGTGATCGGGGCCGATGAATATCTGAGGCACAGTGCGTTTGCCGCCGGCACGTTTTATCATCTCAGGCTTGCGCTTGGGGTGCATCAGCACATCGATTTCCTTGAACTCGACCCCCTTTTGCTTCAGCAGGCGCTTGGCCGCGTGGCAGAAGCCGCACAGAGGCGATGTGTAGATTTCAACAGGTTTCATAAATCCGTCCCTTCGGGTTTCACACAATCTTGTGCGAATTAGGCATCCTTGGCAACGCGCGCCAGCACCAACACGAAAATATGATTTGCCCCAACGGCAAGGCATGCCCGCGTACAGGCTGCCAGCGTGGCACCCGAAGTCATCACGTCATCCACCAACAGGATATCGCGCCCCGCGATACGCTTAGACCGTTTGGGATGAGGCGCAATGACCCCATCTAATGCCTCAACACGTTGGGCAGCCGTTTTCCCGTCCAGAACCGGCGTGCGCGCCGTTCGCACCAGCAGGTCCGGGCAGACCTCCAACCCGGTCTCGCGCCCGAGATGCTGGGCCAGAAGCGCCGATTGGTTATACCGCCGTTTCACCAGACGGGACCAGTGCAGCGGTACCGGCGCGATCAACATGTCGGGCCTCAGAACCTCTCGGCCCGCCTGCGCCATCCAGCGCGCGGCGGGTTTGGCCAGCTCGGGGCGGTCGCCATGTTTCAACGCCAGGATCAGGGATTTCGCCCGCCCCTTGTACAGCAACGCCGCGCGCCCGTCCTTCCAAGGGCGTGGCGTTTTTCTGCAATCGTCACAGTCGATCCGAAAGCCGTCCCGTTCTCCGGGGACGCGCATGCCGCAACTTTCGCAGACCGTGCCGCCGATGAACGGCGTGTCCCGCCAACATGTGGCACACAGGCCAAAGTCGGATTCGGTCAGCTCTCCGCAGCTCATACATCGCGGGGGATAGATCAGGTGCAACGCTGTTTGAACTCGGGGCCAAATGCGATACCTGCGGGGTATGAAAATGCCTGCGTCCAATGCACCCTCTCTGTTCGACCGAGCCACCCTGCGCCACCGCCGCGCGCGGGCTAAGGATGAGGCCCTGTTCCTGCACCGCGCCGCTGTCGACGAGGTGCAGGATCGGCTGAGCATGGTTAACAGAACCTTTACAGCGCCCGCGATTGTGACCCCGTTTGCGCATATCTGGCAGGATGCCCTGCCCAGCGCGACACTCGTGGCGGATGAGGAAACGCTGGCGCTTAAGCCCGGCACGCATGATCTGGTGGTTCATGCGATGGCCCTGCATTGGGCCAATGACCCTGTCGGCCAGCTGATCCAATGTCACCGCGCCTTACGCCCGGACGGGTTGCTTCTGACCGTCTGTCTGGGCGGAGAGACCCTGCATCAGCTGCGTGCGGCCCTCGGGCAGGCCGAGATTGAGGTGACTGGTGGCCTCAGCCCCCGAATCGCTCCGATGGGAGAGCTGCGGGATTTAGGCGCTCTGCTGCAACGCACGGGGTTGGCGCTGCCAGTGGCGGATGCGGTGCCTGTGACGGCAGAATATCGAGACTTGAGCCATCTGATGCAGGACCTGCGCGCGATGGCCGAGACCAACGTGCTGACCAACCGATTGAAATCCCCGACCCGCCGCAAGGTGTTCGAACGCGCGCAGAGCATCTACGCAGAACACTTCGCGACGCCTCAAGGCCGCCTGCCCGCCACGTTCGAGCTGATCTGCCTAACCGGCTGGTCGCCCGACGACAGCCAACCCAAACCGCTGCGCCCCGGATCCGCCCGGATGCGCCTTGCCGAAGCCCTTGGTACCGATGAAGGCAAACTGTCCGATTGACGACCGGACATTTCCCCTTATCTCAGGCCAGACCTAGAAAATGCAGGAAGACCCAAATGTTTGACGCCACACGCCCCGTGCATGCACCAGCCGACCACCCCAAGGTTAAAATGGGGCGCGTGGGCATCCTGCTGGCCAATTTGGGCACGCCCGATCACTACAGCTATTGGCCAATGCGCCGCTATTTGAACGAGTTCCTCTCAGACCGCCGTGTGATCGACTACCCGGCGTGGAAGTGGCAGCCGATTCTGCAGGCGATCATCCTGACAAAGCGCCCCTTCAGCTCGGGCGAAGCCTACAAGTCGATCTGGAATCACGACAAGGGTGAAAGCCCGCTGATGACGATCACCAAGGACCAGACCGCCAAGCTGCGCGATGCGATGCAGGCCCGCTATGGCGATCAGGTGATGGTCGATTTCTGCATGCGCTACGGCAATCCGTCGACCAAATCCAAGGTCCGGAACATGGTGGCGGAAGGCTGCGACCGTATCCTGTTCTTCCCGCTCTATCCGCACTATGCCGGGGCCACGACGGCAACCGCCAATGACCAGTTCTTCCGTTGCCTGATGGAGGAACCATGGCAACCTGCCAGCCGCACGGTGCCCGCCTATTACGACGAACCCACCTATATCGAGGCGTTGGCCCAATCTGTCGAACGCGCCTATGCCAAGACGGAGACCAAACCGGATGTGCTGGTCTGTTCCTACCACGGGATGCCTGAACGCTATCTGCAACAGGGCGATCCCTATCACTGCCAATGCGTCAAGACCTCAAGATTGCTGAAAGAGCGGCTCGGCTGGTCGGACGATCAGCTGGTTTCAACCTTTCAATCGCGCTTTGGCCCTGAGGAATGGTTGAAGCCCTATACAGTCGACCACGTGGCCGATCTGGCGAAGCAAGGCAAAAAGAACATCGCCGTGATTGCGCCGGCCTTCTCGGCCGATTGCATCGAGACGTTGGAAGAGATCAACGAAGAGATCAAGGAAAGCTTTGAAGAGGCTGGCGGTGAACACTTCACCTATATCCCCTGCCTCAATGACGATGATTCGCATATCGCCGCTTTGGGCAAGATCATCGAAGACAATCTGAACGGCTGGCTGGACTAACCAGCCCCGACAACTGGACATGAAAAAAGGCGGTGGAAAGCTCCACCGCCTTTTCTCTGGATATTGCTCGTCGAATTAGCTTGCTGCAACAGCTGCGGCAACTACAACCAGCAGGATCAGCGGCAGGATGATGCCCTGCGACGTGCCCTGGGTTTCTTCAACAACAACAGGTGCCTCAACAACCGGCTCTTCCAGGTTACCGGCATAAGCGGTCGAAGCAGCAGCGGTCAGTGCAGCGGCGAGAACGAGTTTTTTCATATTAACCTCCAGAATCTGCACGGCTCCAGTCCGCGGAACCGCACATCTAAGACTTACCTCGTGATATTTTTCTAATCAGCAAAGCGGTTGGAATGCAATTGCAACTTGCCGATTAATCGAGTCGGTGAGCGAAAATGTCGTCAAATTAGCAACACTTGCGTGCCAACCTTCGCCATTGAGAACAGCTCGGCGATGTCTTCATTAAACAGGCCGATGCAGCCGTTCGAAGATTTCCGCCCGATCTTGCGCGTGTCATGGGTGCCGTGTATGCGGTAATACTTCCACCCCAGATACAAAGCGTGCGTTCCCAATGGGTTATCGGGGCCGGGCGGGATGTAATCGGGCCATTCGGGGTTTCGTCTCTTCATCGACGGCGTCGGAGACCAGCTTGGCCCCTCAACCTTGCGAATGACGCTGGTGCGCCCGCGACGGGTCATTTCCTCGGTCAACGGAACCGAAGAGGGGTAGAGTTTGTATACAGATTGATCACTTGACCAATAATGCAGCGCTCGTGACGTGGTATCGACCAGAATGGCCCCGTTTCTGGTGTTCGAGAAATAAGGCCGCCAGTCCTGAGCGCGGAATCCCGAGACATTACGCCGGACCGGCGCTTCGGGTTCAGGTGCAGGTCGCAGCGGGTCGCCCGGGATGTACTGCGCGATCGCAGGCGCGGCCAGCAGAGACGAGGCTCCGGCCAGAAACCCCCGGCGGGTCGAAAGAGGAATGTGCTTTTTGACCATGACAAAAGGTCCTTCGTTATGGCGAAATGGAAAATCTGGCCCATTTTATTGCCAGAATGCTTCAGTCGCAAACCAAACCGGCATAATCATGCAGGGTATGGTCATTGTGCGTTTGCTCAAGACAGCCTAGCGCGTTATGCCCGTTAGCGACACAATAATCAGGTCGATCATGACGCGTATCTTTTCTTTTCTGTTGATTTGCCTTGTCGCCTTGGCGGCATGTACCGACACGAGCACCACGGCGCTAGGTGCCGACGGTCGCCCCTTGCCCTCAGTTTACAAAATCCGTGGCAACCCCGAGAAGCTGCAGTTCCGCATGCTCGATTCGGTGAATGCGCTGCGGCAGGCGCAGGGCTTGCAGTCCGTACAACTGAACTCTCAGTTGAACGCGGCGGCCGCGACGCATTCCAAGGATATGGCCCGGCAGAATCGCCCCTGGCATTTCGGATCGGATGGCTCTTCCCCGATCGACCGCGCGGCACGCGTGGGCTATTTCGGGACATTCCTGGGTGAGGCGATCTCGGAAACCTATGAGACGGAAACCGAGACACTGGCCGCGTGGATGCAGGAACCCGGCCCCCGTTCCGTGATCCTGGACCCAAAGGCCACCCAGATGGGCTTTGCTTGGCATCAGGAAAACGGCGGTAAGATCTGGTGGACGCTGGAAATGGGAACCGGAGGCTAACACCCCACCCCTTCCAAAAAACAAAAAAAGCCCGCGGTTTTCGCGGGCTTTTTGTAATTTCACTAGGATTTAAGCGGCTTGCATGGACTGCGCTTCGGTCAGGATCGCGTATAGCTTGACCGGATCGGGGTTCGCCCGAAGCTTGGCGCAAACAGCGCTGTCACGCAGGGTGCGCGACACCAGTGCCAAAGCCTTGAGGTGATCCACACCCGCCTCTTCGGGCGCAAACAGCGCAAAGGCGATATCCACCGGCTGGCGGTCAACTGCACTAAAGTCGATCGGCTTTTCAAGCATCACAAAAACGCCCGAGACCGACTCGATCCCGCCCAGCCGCGCATGTGGCAATGCCACGCCATGACCCACACCCGTGGGGCCGAGGCTTTCGCGCTCCAGCAGGCAATCCACGACGACCTGGGTATCCAGGTCCAAAGCACCGGCAGCGACGTCGCCGATTTCCTGAAACAGCCGCTTCTTGCTAGACGCGGCAGATAACACACGTACTGCTTCGGGCTTGAGAATGCTCGAAAGCTCCATGATCATGCTCCATAGCGGCCTTTGCGTGCTAAGGCCGATCTCTCTCAACTTGCCTGTTTAAGGATCAATCCAGCCGATATTGCCGTCATCGCGACGATACACGACATTCAACCCATCCTTGTTCTCATTCCGGAACACTAACACCGGCGCTCCGGCAAGTTCCATTTGCATTACGGCCTCACCAACGCTGAGCGATGGGATCTTTGTTTCCATCTCAGCCACAATCATGGGCTGTAGCGATTCGGGTTCATCTGCCGTGTTCGATTCGTCAGAGGCGAGGATATAAGAGGACGCCCCAAAGAGTTCAACAGGCTCAGAACGATCCTTGTGATGGTCCTTCAGGCGGCGCTTGTAGCGGCGCAACTGTGTTTCCATCTTGTCACAGCATGCCTCGAACGCTGCATAGATCTCGGTTGCGTGGGCCTTGGCCTGAGCGGTCAGGCCGGTAGATAAATGTACTGTAGTTTCGCATACATATTCATGCGCCGAACGGGAAAAGACGACATTGGCGTCGGTCGGGCGCTGGGCATATTTGCCAACAACTTCGCCCAGTTCGGTCTGCACGTGGGTCTGCAGGGCCGCACCGATGTCGATCTGTTTTCCGCTGATTTGGTAACGCATGTGATCTCCTTCACAATTCACACCCATTCTGACGTTGCGTCACGCAACATGCTTGTTTTTATCGGGTGGGGGATATCGACATTTTGATCGGTTGCTGCCGTCCCAGCCCTTCAGCGAAGGGGTATCGAGATCCAGACTGGAACCGAATAAATGCCATACCCCAATTGAGACAAGAGGCGGCGGAAGAGTCAATCAAAACAGAGGTGTATATACGCGATTTCCGCTAAGCGTCCGGCGAAAAATCGCCCAACCCTATGAAATACGGAAGTTTTCGCCCAGATAAACCCGGCGCACGTTTTCGTTCTCAACGACCTCGTCAGGTGTACCTGACATCAGAACCTGCCCGTCATGCAGGATATAGGCGCGATCCACGATCTCGAGCGTTTCGCGTACGTTGTGATCGGTGATCAACACGCCGATCCCACGCTTCTTCAGATCAGCCACCAGATGCCTGATATCCCCCACACTGATCGGGTCAACGCCCGCAAAGGGTTCGTCGAGCAGCAGATATTTCGGATCGGCGGCCAGACAGCGCGCGATCTCTACCCGGCGCCGCTCACCACCGGACAGGGCAAGCGCGGGCGCACGGCGCAGGTGTTCGATCGAGAAATCCGACAGCAGCTCCTCCAACCGCTCTTTCCGGCGATGGGCGTGCTTGACGGTGATATCCAGAACCGAGGCGATATTGTCCTCGACGCTCATGCCGCGAAAAATCGACATCTCCTGCGGAAGATAGCCGATCCCAAGACGAGCGCGGCGATACATCGGCAGCGTCGTGACATTCTGCCCGTCTATCGTGACCTTACCGGCTTCGGGGAAAACCAGCCCGGCGACGGAGTAAAAGGTCGTCGTCTTACCCGACCCGTTCGGACCCAGCAGTGCGACTACTTCGGACCGGTCGAGCGTCATGGACACATCCCGGATCACAGTTTTTTTCCGATAGGATTTGCGCAGTTTCTCGATGCGCAGACCTGCGCTTCCTTCCGCGACAGACAAGGTTGGGGCAGCCATCAGTTTCCGCCACCCTGCTGAAGAATGGTTTTGACGCGGCCCGTCATCGTTGCGGTGCCCGAGGTCAGGTTCGCAACCATCTGGTCGCCGCTGATCGTGCTGGGCCCCTGTGTCAGCAGCACGTTGCCCTTCATCACGATCACACCTGTGTCGATGGTGTATTCCGCCTGATCCCCTTCGGCGGCATCCGGAGGGCTGACCAGAACGACATTCTCGGTCGCTTCCATCCGTTCAATGGATGAGCGGTCCTGACTGTAGATCACCAGAACCCGCTCAGCCGACAGGCGCATTTCCCCCTGAATCACGATCACATTGCCGAGAAACTCGGCCGATCCATCCTCTTGATTGACGTTCAATGAGTCCGAGGTCACCTCGACCGGCAGGCTGGGGTCGGCCTTGACCGAACCGAATGCAACCTGCGCTTCCTGTGCGATGGCAGAAACCGGGCCCATCAACAGAGCCATGCAAACAAAGAGAAATCGAAAATAGATCACAGGTTATCTTTCTGCTTTTGTTGGCTCATATACCAACTTCACGCCGTCTGTAAAAAGAATATGGACCGGTCCGTCCTTTTTTTCAGTGCCAAATTGCATACGACCGGCAGAGAATGTTCCGATGACGCCGGTGCCATCGACCTGACCGGGAGTGTCGCCACGTATTTCTTCCAGCGATGTATTCAAAAGGTCGGTCGTGACCTGAATGCCGTCCGAGGTGGTAATCACCACATCGCCAACAAAAGTCGCCGTCCCCTTGTCGGGCCGGATCAGGCCCGAGTTGGAATCCAACTTGATCTCACCGCCGTTCAGCATCCCGAAACGCCCACGAAACTGCGATGCCGTCGGCTCTTCGCCCTCGGACCCTTGGACCACCCTGGTCGACTCAATCTGGACCTCTTCGCCTTTTTTGGTAGTGCCGCGGTAGTTGGGTTGCGTAATAACCTGCCCAGCCAAGCGATCTTCGATATCCTCCTGCGAGAAGGGCACCGAGACATCAGTCTCGATGCTGCGCGACAAAAGGAAAACGGTGGACAGCAAGACAATCGCCGTCAGAGGCAACAGCACCTTGAGGAACTGAACCATGCGGGAATAGCGATCCACCGTTTCACTCCCTAACCCAGACCGACGCGCAGGCAATCGTGGATATGCAGCAGACCCTGCGCCTGCCCGTCCGCGTCAGGATCAACCACAAAAAGCGATGTGATCTTGCGGTCGTTCATGATGCCCACGGCCTCTTCCGCCATGGCGTTGGGTGCGATGGTCAGAGGATCGCGGGTCATGACCTCATCCGTGGTCTTGTTTAAAAGCCCGTCCATATTGCGGCGCAAATCGCCATCGGTGACGATGCCCAAAAGGCGATCCGCATCATCTGTCACACCCACCACGCCAAAGCTCTTCTGGCTCATGACCAGCAGCGCCTCGCTCATGGAAGTCCCGGACCGCACCACGGGCAGATCGGCATGCATGAGGTCGCGCACCGTGGACAGCTGCGCGCCGAGTTTGCCGCCGGGGTGGAAGGCGCGGAAGTCCTCGGGCTTGAAATCGCGGTGTTTCATCAGCGCGATCGCCAGCGCATCGCCCATGGCCAACGTCAGCGTGGTCGAGATCGAGGGCACCATGCCGAACCCGCAGGCCTCACCCATGGACGGGATCAGCAGATGCACGTCAGCCTGTTTCATCAGCGTGCTTTCCGGCTTGCTGGACAGGCCGATCAGCGGAATGCCAAAGCGGCGCGTAAAGGCCAGAAGGTTGACCAGTTCCGGCGCCTCGCCGGAATTCGAGATCGCCAGAACCACATCATCCTTGGACACCATGCCCAGATCACCGTGGCTCGCCTCGGCTGGGTGGACGAAATAGGCGGGCGTGCCAGTCGAGGCCAATGTGGCCGCGATCTTGTGACCGATATGGCCCGACTTGCCGATACCGCTAATGATGATGCGACCGTTGGCCTGCAGGATCAGCTGCACCGCTTCGGCAAAATCCTCGTTCAGGCTTTCGACCAGCACGTCTAGTGCGCGGGCCTCGTCGGTGACAACCTGACGGGCGGTTTTCAGGAATGCTTCGATATCAGTCATGAGTGCGCAAAAATATCAGTTTCGGGCCAGCCTGCGAGGTCGAGTTTCGCACGCATCGGCAGGAAGTCAAAACAGGCCTGCGCCATCTCGGTCCGACCTTCGCGGGCCAGCCGTTTGTTTAGCTCATCCCGCAAGCGGTGCAGGTACAACACGTCCGAAGCCGCGTATTCCAGTTGGGCCTCAGACAGGGTCTCGGCGCCCCAATCGCTCATTTGCTGCTGCTTCGAGATATCGACGCCGATCAACTCCTGACAAAGGTTTTTCAGCCCGTGGCGGTCGGTATAGGTGCGCACAAGGCGGCTGGCGATCTTGGTGCAATAGACCGGTGCGGCCAGTGCCCCAAAGGCGTGGTACATCGCGGCGATATCGAAACGCCCGAAATGGAACAGTTTCAGCACGTTGGGGTCTTCCAGCATCGCGCAAAGGTTCGGAGCCTCGGTTTGCCCCTTTTCAACCTGAACGATATGGCTGTCGCCGTCGCCGCCGGACATCTGGATCACGCACAAGCGATCCCGATGCGGATTCAGCCCCATGGTTTCACAGTCGATGGCCACGATCGGCCCAAGGTCCAGCCCGTCGGGCAGGTCGTTTTTATACAGGTGGTTTGCCACAGAGGTTTCCTTTGTGCGGTCTCGACCCCGAGATAGGCGGTTTATCCGGCAAACTCAACGCTGAGCCTGTAGCCGGGCATTCTGTCGCTGGATGGGCTTGATATTATCCCCATGGGGGGGATATGGATATATCATGACCAATCACACGCATGAATCGCACCCGCAAATCACCGCCCGCCTGAAGAGGGCGCATGGGCATCTGGCGAAAGTCATTGCCATGCTCGAAGATCACGCGCCCTGCTCCGACGTTGCCCAGCAACTGTTCGCCGTCGAAAAAGCAATCACCAATGCCAAACGGGTTCTGATCCACGATCATATCGACCATTGCCTGACATCCGAGGACGGATCGGCCATCGAAGATTTCAAAACCATCACAAAGTACCTCTGACCAATGCTCGGCATCCTGCAAAATCGCACCTATCGCCACCTTCTGGCAGCTCAGGTCGTTGCGTTGACGGGGACCGGGCTGGCGACGATCGCGTTGGGCCTGCTGGCCTATGATCTGGCGGGCGAGGCTGCAGGGATGGTGTTGGGCACGGCTCTGACCATCAAGATGGTCGCCTATGTGGGGATCGCCCCACTGGCGGCGGCGTTTGCGGAACAGCTCGACCGGCGCAGGATGCTGGTGGTGCTGGATCTGATACGGGCTGCGGTCGCCCTGTGCCTGCCCTTCGTGTCCGAGGTCTGGCAGGTCTATGTACTGATTTTCGTCCTGCAATCGGCCTCGGCCGGGTTCACCCCCGCGTTTCAGGCCACGATTCCCGATGTCCTGACGGATGAGCAGGACTACACGCGCGCGCTGTCCTTGTCGCGCCTTGCCTATGATCTGGAAAGCCTGCTCAGCCCCATGCTGGCGGCTGCGTTGCTGGTCTTTGTCAGCTTTGACACGCTGTTTTGGGGGACCGGAGCTGGGTTTATTGCCTCCGCCCTGCTGGTGGTGTCCGTTGTTCTGCCCTCGCCCAAACCCGCAGAGCGACGCGGAATATACGACCGGACAACGCGCGGCATCCGCATCTATCTGTCGACAACACGTTTGCGCGGCCTTCTGGCACTCAGTTGGTCTGCAGCGGCGCTGAGCTCTATGGTGATCGTCAATACTGTGGTCCTTGTGCGCGCGGATTTGGGCCTGTCCGAAAGCGCCGTGGCCATAGCTCTGGCCGGATTCGGCGGCGGCTCGATGATCGCGGCCTTCATACTTCCCTCTCTGCTGGATCGGTTCAAGGACCGCCGGGTCATGCTGACCGGGGCGACACTTGGCGTGCTGGCCATGGCCGGAGCAGCCATGACATCCGGAGCACTCACCCTACCGCTGCTCACGGCCTTCTGGGCCTGTGTGGGCTTCGGCTATTCAATGACCCTGACACCCTCAGGCCGCCTTTTGACCCGCTCGGCCCGTCCCGAAGACCGACCCGCCGTATTTGCCGCCCAATTCACCCTATCCCATGCCTGTTGGCTGGTCCTCTATCCGCTATCGGGATGGCTGATGACCCGTTTCGGCGCCACTGTGGTCATGACCACAATAACCTGCGTTTCTGCCTTAGGAATCGCTGCTGCACTGATCATTTGGCCGCGGTCCGACAAAGCACCCTCGGCGCAGAAGCCTTGAGCCTCCGGGCGCTTCTGCTCTAAACCAAAGCGACCCTGCCGGAGGCCCCATGGATCAGCTCGACCGCCGCATCATCACCGCACTGCAGCACAATGCCCGTGAATCAACCACGAATATCGCGGCCAAGTTGGGCGTAGCTCGCACTACCGTGCATGAGCGGATCAAGCGCATGGAAGAGCGTGGCGTGATCGCGGGCTATTCCGTTCAATTGCACGCCACCGACGATACCCCGCGCGTGCAGGTGATCGTGATGCTTGAGGTCCAGCAAAAGGAAACCACCCGCATCATCAAACGGCTTGAGGCCTACCCCGAGGTCAAACGCTGCCTGTCGATCAATGGCGAGTTTGACCTGCTGCTGTCCGCCGAGGCCCCCCGGATCGAGGATCTGGATATTCTGGTCGATGAATTGGCTAAAATCCCCGGTGTTCTGCGCACCAATACCAGCGTCGTGTTCGGGCGTCGGATCGACCGAAAATGATGGGGCGATAACCCTCTGTAAACCGATGACTGGCTAGCTTGGCCCGGAATGACCCGAATCCCGGACCGGCAGAATGCCCCATCGTTTCGTCTCGATTATCGTTGTGCTGACGCTTGCGCTGATTGCGCAGGCCGGGCGTGCCATGCCAGATGCCCGAGCGGGTGATATCTGCGATCAGGCCGCACGCCGCGCGGCACTGTCCGAAGGCGTACCACTGGACGTCCTGCGCGCTATATCGCGGGTCGAGACGGGGCGCACCCATGATGGACGGCTACAACCCTGGCCCTGGACCATCAATGTCGAAGGGCAGGGCTATTGGTTCACCTCCGAGGTTGAGGCAAAAACCTATGTTTTCCGGATTTTCAAGGCCGGCAAGCGCAGCTTTGACATCGGGTGCTTTCAAATTAACTACCGCTGGCACGGCAAGGCCTTCCGCTCGATTGATGCGATGTTCGACCCGCAGGAGAACGCCACCTACGCCGCAAGGTTTCTCAAAGACCTCTATACCGAGCTTGGATCCTGGCCCGCAGCCGCCGGGGCCTATCATTCTCGCGCGCCTGCTTTGGCCGAGGCCTATCGCGATCGGTTCCAGACCGTTCTGGCGCAGCTGGACGGCTCCGTTCCGCCGCAAACTCATGTCGCGTCACGGGACCCTTTTACCGGCGCAGCAGCCCCGCTGATCCCGGCGCAACGGGTTGAATCCAATGGCGGGTCTCTGGGGTCTCTGGTTCCCGCGGCGGGTGCGGCCACCGCCTTTATCGCATTCAACTAGGAGGTCAGCGTGCCCACCATGAACGCCCGGTCCCTGTTCTCGCCCACCGTCCTGTTGGCACTGGCGCTGATGACCGTCATCGTGATGATGATCCTGCCAATGCCCGCCTGGGTGCTGGATGTGGGGCTGGCCGCCTCCTTCGCGCTGGCCATTCTGATATTCACCCTGACGCTGTTCATCGAACGCCCGCTGGATTTCTCATCCTTTCCGTCAATCTTGCTGGCCTCGTTGATTCTGCGGCTGTCACTTAACGTCTCATCGACCAAACTGATCATCGGTCAGGGCCATACCGGGCCAAATGCGGCGGGCAACGTGATCGAAGGCTTCGCCAATTTCGTGATGGGCGGCAGTATCTTTCTGGGTCTCGTAGTGTTCTGCGTCCTGCTGATCGTGAATTTCATGGTGATCACCAAGGGCGCCGCGCGGATGGCCGAGGTCGGCGCGCGTTTTGCTTTGGACGGAATGCCGGGCAAACAGCTGGCCATCGACAGCGACATGTCCGCCGGGGCCATCGACCACCAGCAAGCCAAAGAGCGGCGCGAACGCGAACAGCAGGAGACGACCTTCTTCGGCTCGCTCGACGGTGCGTCTAAATTCGTCAAAGGCGATGCGGTTGCCGGACTGTTGATCACGCTGCTGAACCTTGTGATGGGACTGGTCATGGGCGTGATCGTACATGGCATGCCGGTCACATCTGCCTTTGAAACCTACGCCATTCTGACCGTGGGCGATGGTCTGGTTTCGCAAATCCCGGCGGTGATCATCTCGATCGCCTCGGCGCTATTGCTGGCGCGCGGCGGCACGCAGGGCGCGACCGACAACGCCATCTTCTCGCAACTGGGCAAACACCCGGCTGCGCTGGGCACGGTGGCTGTGTTGATGGTTCTTTTCGCCCTCGTCCCCGGCCTGCCCTTCCTGCCCTTCATGCTGGGCGCGGGTGTCTTGGGATACGCGGCCTTCAGGGTCCATCAAAAACAGAAGGCCGAGGTGCTTCAGGCCCAGACCCCCGCGTCCGAAGCGGAAACCCCTGTTTCGCAAGCAATCGGAGATATTCTGGATCTGGACGACGTGCATCTGGAATTCGCGCCCGACCTTGTCAGCATGGTGCTTAATCCCGGAACCGGGTTGGACGCGCGCATTGCGAATATGCGGACCTATGTGGCCTCGACCTTTGGCCTCATCCTGCCCGAGATTCGCCTGACCGACCGCGCCGAACTGCCCACCGGCACCTATGTCATCAAGGTGCAGGGCGTCGAACAGGCACGTGGCGTGCTGAACCCCGATCTGGTGTTGGCGCTGGTGCAGGACGGGCATGAGTTTCTGCCCGACGGCAATGACGTGACCGAGCCTGTCTACGGTGCCCCCGCACGCTGGATTCTGCCCAAAGATCAAGAGGATGCCGCCCTGAACGGGGCCACCATCGTCTCACCGCCCGAGATTCTGGCGACCCATCTGCTGGAGATCATCAAGCAGAACTTCTCACGCCTGCTGACATTGAAGTCCTTGCGACGTCTGTTGTCCGAAATGACCCGCCTCAGCGATCCTGTCCGGGCCGAGGCAAATCGCAAGCTGCTGGATGAACTGATCCCCGACAAGGTGCCGATCGATACGCTGCACGCGGTTCTGAGGTTGCTGCTGGATGAGCGTGTCTCGATCCGCAACATGGCCCTGATCCTGGAAAGCGTGGCCGAAGCACGCCTGACCACCACCCAGCCCGAAGGCATTTGCGAACTGGTCCGCCAGCGGCTGGGCTTTCAGCTGGTGGCCGAGATGAAGCGTGAGGATGGCTCAATCCCGCTGATCCAACTGGCCCCCGAATGGGAGGATACGTTTGCCAGCTACCAGATTGACGGCCCAGCCGCTGGGCTGGACGTGGCATTGCCCCCCAACCTGTTCAACAAGCTGGCCGACGGTGTGGTGGACAGCGTCGCACAATCCGCCGATCACGGGTTGTTTCCAGCCGTCGTGACCTCGACCCGCCGGCGCCGCCTGTTGCGCTCGATCATGCAGGCGCGCGGGGTGTCCAATCCGGTTCTCTCCTTCGAAGAAATCGGGCTCGAGGCTCGCCCCGCCCTGGTCGGAACCGTACCCGCATGATCGCCCTGCCGCCCGAGCTGTTGGGACAACTCGGCACGGGGCTGTGGCATGCGTTTGCCGTTTTTCTGAGGGTGTCCGCTGTGGTCACCCTCTTGCCCGCTTTTGGCGAACGCAGCATCCCGGTCCGGGTCAAGCTTGCGGTCGCCGTGGCCTTTACCCTGATCGTGTTGCCAGCGGTGCCCTCCCAGCAATCCGGTCCGGGCCTGCTGCCGATGGCGCGCCTGGTCGGCACCGAGGTTCTGGTCGGCATGGTTCTGGGCATGGGGTTGCGCCTGTTTGTGCTGGCCCTGCAGACCGCCGGGTCCATCGCGGCGCAATCGACGTCGCTGTCCCAGCTTCTGGGTGGCGCGGCCGCCGATCCGGCCCCCGCGCTGGGGATGTTCCTGACCCTGGCCGGACTGGCCCTAGCAGTACTGATGGGGCTGCACATCCGCGTTGCCGAGTTCCTGATCCACAGCTACGCCATGTTCCCGATGGGGCGGGCCCTCTCGGCCCCTGATCTATCACAATGGGGCGTCAGGCAAGTCGCCCATAGCTTTGGGTTGGCCTTTGCGCTTGCCACTCCGTTCGTGATCGCCTCATTGATCTACAACCTCGCCCTCGGGGTCATTAACAGGGCGATGCCGCAGCTGATGGTTGCCTTTGTCGGCGCCCCGGCGATCACCTTTGCCGGGCTGTTCCTGCTGTTTGCCGGAGCGCCCTTGATCCTGTCTGTTTGGGCGGATGCGTTGTTCTCATTCACCCTCAACCCGCTGGAATCCGGTCGATGAGCGCGGACGACGACAGTGACAAGTCCTTTGACCCGACGCCACAGAAGCTTCAGAAAGCGCGCGAAAAAGGTGAGGTAGCAAAGTCCAACGATCTGTCCGTTGTTGCCGCCTATACCGGTTTGCTGATCGCGCTACTGACGGTCGGAAAGTTTACAGTCGATCAGATGGGCACATTGTTTGTGGTTCTGATCGACCAGTCGGATGACATCGCGCAGCTTGTTACTTCGGGGCCTGCATCAGCACCGGTCGCCGGAATGCTGAAAGGCGCGCTTTTGCCGGTGGCCCTTCTGTTTGCGCTTCCGACAGCAGCGGTTCTACTGAGCCTTATCGCCCAGCGTGCGTTGATTTTTGCACCCACCAAGTTGCAACCCAAACTCTCGCGGATCTCGCTCCTTTACAACGCCAAGAACAAGTTCGGGCGGAGCGGGCTGTTCGAATTCGCCAAGAGCTTTGCCAAACTGGTGATCTACGGCACTTGTCTGGCCCTGTTCCTCAAGGCCAACCTGACCGAGATCGTTTCCGCCAGCGCCGCTCCAGCCCACAGCTCGATCCTGCTGATGATGAACCTGCTATTTCGCTTTCTGTTCATTGTAATCGCCATCGCGCTTGCGATCGGGGTCGTCGACTACGTTTGGCAATATGCCGAACACATGCGCAAGAACCGGATGTCGCGAAAGGAAATCCAGGATGAGACCAAGGACGCCGAGGGCGACCCGCATGTCAAACAACAGCGCCGCGCACGGGCGCAGGAGATTGCGACCAATCCGATGATGGCCGATGTGCCTAAAGCCGACGTCGTGATCGTGAACCCGACCCACTATGCGGTCGCTTTGAAATGGTCCCGGGGGCCTGGGACGGCCCCTGTCTGCGTGGCCAAGGGTGTCGACGAGGTAGCCGCCGCGATCCGGTCGGCTGCGGGCGAGGCGGGCGTTCCCATCCATTCGGACCCGCCAACGGCGCGCGCGATTCACGCGACCGTCGAGATCGGGCAGGAGATCGCCGAAGAACACTATCGCCCGGTCGCTGCTGCGATCCGTTTTGCCGAAGCCATGCGAAAGCGCGCGAAAGGACAGATTGGATGAAACGCCACGAACTGCCCGCCCTGAAATCGGTCACCGAAGCGGTCTATCAAAGCGAATATCAAAAGCTGCGCCCCGTGTTGGAGGCCGAAGCGCGTGTGCAGGCTCAGTTGGCGCGTCTTGACGCACAGGTCGTGCAAACCCGTCAGGACAGTGCGGTGACCGATGGGTATCAGATCACCGGAACCGATGTTTTGTGGAATGGGTGGGAGGCCGCGACACGGCGGCAATTGAACATGGAATTGGCGCGATGCCGGGCACAGAAGCTTGCAGCCATGCAGCAACTGCGTCAGGCCTTTGGGCGCAAACAAGCCGTTGAACGTTTGAATGACACCCTCAAGGCCGAACAGAAACGCGCGCAGTCACAGCCCAAACCGTGACGACCTCAGGTATCCTGGCGGCTGACACTCATGATCAGGACCTTGGAGACATCGTCACCTAGATCCTTCTTCGCCACCTCAAGCAGAGATTTTCGCAAGGTGCCGAGGTTGTCGGAATGCGTGAAAGCACCGTCGAACCCTCCGGTATTGGCGTGATCGAACAGCACTTGCAGAAAACCGTCCCGCAGCTTTGGCTCGATCGCGTAGAAGGTTTCGGTGATGGCCGAGTTTGCCTCAAGGCTCAGGGACATGGTGACGAGGGCTGAGATCTCCTCATCCTCCACAATCGGCACGACAAATTGCTTGGTGAGCTTGAGGTATTCGAAGCCTTCGCCCTCACCCTTTTTCTCCTTATCCTTGGCATGCTTTTCCTTTGTTTCCTTTTTCGCCTTTTCAACCTTTTCAGGCCCCTCGGTCTCTTTCTTCGTTTCACCGGACCCAAGGAAGGTCCCGGCGCCGATGCCGGCGCTCGTGCCAATGATCAGAAAGATCACGGGAAGCAGTTTTTTGATCATGAGAGCCCCTTAGAACGGCAAAACGGTATCGAGAATCTGCTGGCCATAGCGCGGCTGTTGCACATCCGTGATCTGCCCGCGACCACCATAGGACACACGCGCCGAGGCAATTTTGTCGTAGGTAATCTCATTCTTGCGAGAGATGTCCTGCGGGCGCACATAGCCTGCGACCAGCAGCTCTCGCAGTTCGAAATTCACGCGCAGCTCTTGCGCGCCCGAGATCGAGAGAACTCCGTTCGGCAGCACATCGATCACCGTCGCGGCCACGCGCAGGGTCAGTTTCTCATTCCGTCGCACCGAACCGCGGCCAGAGCTTGAGGCCTCAGACTCGATCCCAACGGCCTCGTCGAACGAGGCCCCTTCGGCCAGTTTACCCTGTGCCCTTTGTGGCAATCCGAACAGGTGCGGCACCGACAGATTTTCAGATCCTGACCGCGACCTGTTGGTGTTGTTGGAAATCTCAGCCTCTTCATCCAGCTCAATCACGACGGTCAGGATATCGCCTTTCTTGATGGCCCTCTGGTCACCAAGCAGCGACTGCTGCCCCCCACTCCAAAGCGACGACCGATCCACCGTTCGCTGCGGTTGAGTATGCAAGGGCAGGCCCGGCCACAGCATCGCCACCTGTTCCGGCGAATCCTCGGTCGGGGTGAAGCTGGGCGGTTTGCCCAGGTGATCCAGTCGCCCGCAGGCCGAAATCGTAAGTACCGCAAGAAGAAGGGGTTTTGACAATCCAGACATCATTTTACCTCGATTTGACCATCAGACCGGATACGGCCCGTAACTGTTGTCCGCGAGGACAGGTTCATTACACGAATTCGGTCCCCCACCGCGCCTCGGCCCAGCGCGCGGCCTTCGGTGGTGATCGACAGCGGCTGGCTGCTGAACACCAGAACGACCAGATCATTGCGATCCACAAGCGCGGGTGGTCCGACATCCGCCGCGCGAATGGGGCGGCCAGGATAGAGTGCGGCGCGGGCCTCCTGCCCGATCAGCGCATTCGGATCGGTTACAGCCCCCGGCAGGTCACGGGCCTTTGTCTCAAGATCCGCGGGCGAGATGATCTCTTTCGCGCGGATCGTCCGGGTCGGCACCACAATCTCGGCGAGGGCCCCAACTGGCGCCATCAGGGCCAGGCTCAACAGCAAAACACGCATCAGCGCACCTGCGTCGTTGCGCTCATCATCTGATCGACGGCGGTGATGACCTTGGCGTTCATCTCATAGCCCCGCTGGGCCTCGATCAGTTCCGTCACCTCGCGCACAGCATCGACCGAGCTGTCCTCAAGATACCCTTGCCGCAAAGTGCCCAATCCGTCCTCTCCCGGTACGCCCTGTACCGGTGCGCCGGAAGCCTCGGTCTCTTTGAACAGGTTGCTGCCAATGGCCTCCAGGCCCTTGGCGTTTGAGAAACTGGTCAAGGTGAACTCACCCAGGCGTTGGCCTTCGGGGACATCGTCGAAATAGGCGTAGACCTCGCCTGAGGCATTGATCGAAATGGACCGTGCATCGTCCGGGATTGTGATCTCGGGTGAGACGGCGAACCCGTCCGATGTCACGATCAGCCCTTCGGCCGAGCGTTTCAAACTGCCATCGCGCGTAAAGGCGGCCTGACCGTTGGGCAGTGTCACCTCAAGATAGCCGCGCCCTTCGATGGCCACGTCCAGATCATTGCCAGTCGCCGACACGGCCCCTTGCGCCAGCTGCACTGTCACGGCGGCCGGGCGTACGCCCAAACCCAGTTGAATACCTGTTGGCAGCACCGTTCCGTCTGAGGCATTGACCGCGCCGGCCCGCGCCATCTGTTGGTAGTGCAGATCCGCGAACTCGGCCCGGCGCGCATTGTATCCGGTAGTGTTCATATTCGCGAGGTTGTTCGAGATCGTCTCGACCCGCATTTGCTGCGCGGTCATACCCGTCGCCGCGATTTTCAATGCCCGCATGGGATGTCTCCTTATCTTAGCGCATCAGCGCCTTGAGCGCGCCGCGTACCCGTTCATGTTCGGTTTCGAGAAAGCTCTGACCCAGTTCGTAAGCGCGCTGGATTTCGATCAGCCGGGTCACCTGAGCGATGGCGTTGACATTTGAGCCTTCGAGAAATCGGTGCAGGACAACCGGCTCATCAACGGGGTCAATATTGCCTGTCGCGTTGAACCGCGTATTGCCCTCACGCACCAGATCCTTGAGGTCCTCGACGCGGTACACCCCGATTTGACCCAGCAATTGCCCCTCGACACTGAGCGTGCCGTCGCTGCCCACATCAATCGAGGCCGCATCGGGCGGGATAAAAACTGGCGAACCATTGCTGTCCAACACCCGCGCGCCATCCGGGGCGACCAGATCGCCCTCGGCATTGGGGGAGAAACTGCCCGCGCGGGTCAGGCGGTTGCCTTCGGGTGTTTCCACCATGAAGAATCCGTCCCCCTCGATGGCAAAGTCGAACTGCCCTCCGGTTTCGGTCAGGACACCTTGCTGGTGGGAGGTATTGCGCGCCTCGGCCCGGCTCATGGACAGGGACGGATTGCCTGGCATGTCACGGACAAATTCCGAGAACACCAGCCCCTGCGCGCGATAGCCGGTGGTATTGGCATTGGCGATATTATTCGCCACCAGCCGCATTTCATTCATCAGCCCGGATTGGCGGGACAGGGTGACATAGGCGGTATCCATCAGCGACCTCCTGCGATCAGCGGAACCAGGGTTCCCGTGAAAAACGTGACAAGTGTCTGGGTCATGAACCCCATCGAAATCCAGAACACGATGACGATGGCGATCAGTTTGGGCACGAAGGTCAGCGTCATCTCCTGCACCGAGGTGAGGGCCTGAAACAGGCCCACGATCAAGCCCGAGATCAGCGCCACCGTCAGGATCGGGACCGAGGTGATCACCGCGACCCAAAGCGCCTGACGGACGATGTCGTAGAACAGACCTTCGCTAAGCATGGCTCAGACCGGCATTCTCAGGATTTCCTGATAGGCCTCGACCACCTTGTTGCGAACGATCACGGCCGTTTCGACCGCAAGTTCAGTCTGGGCCAGCGCCTGCACCAGCGCATGCGGGTCGGCCTGCCCGGTCATCGCAGCCTGCGACATGTGCTCGCTTTGCTTGAGGGTCGTGGCAAAGTCCTGAAACGTTGAACGCAGGCCCTGTGCCATACCTTCATGATCAGGATTGGCCTGCGTTGCAGGGCGGGCCACAGTATAGTTCTGTGCGGCGGTCAGGGATCGGATATCCATTCTGGTTCTCCTTTATTTTCTAAGCAATTCCATAAGCGACGACGACATCTGCCGCGTCTGATCGAACATTTTCAGATTGGCCTCGTAGCTGCGCTGCGCTTCACGCGCGTCGGCGATCTCGATCATCAGATCGACATTCGAACCGAGGTAGTGCCCGCTCTCATCCGCAAGCGGGTGACTCGGGTCGTGAATGCGCGACAGGTCGCGGCGATCCAGTTGCACACGGCCCGCCTGCACCATCGCCCTGCCGTCCTGCTGGACGGTCTCAAACGGGACGGTCTTACGCCGGTATCCGGGCGTATCCGCGTTCGAGATATTCTCGGACACGTGCCGCAATCGGGCCGCCTGCGCGCGCAACGCACTGGCCGAGGCGGATAGGGAATGGGAAAAATCGCTCATATCAAACGCTCCTTACCCGCGGCCCAGACTGGTGCGCAGAATGCCAATGGACGAGCGATAGATCGCCAAAGCGCGGTCGTGCTGGCGCTTGACCTCAATCGCTTTGAGCATCTCGCCTTCCAACGACACGCCATTGCCATTGGGATCGCCATGCGGCTCAGCCTCATACTCGGCCCAGCTTTGCCCGGTTAGGTTGCTGCCGTTCAGATGACCCTGCCGGGTGGCGGTCATTTCGGTCTTGGCCGAGGTGTTTTCGAATGCGGTTTTAAAGGCCTCGATATCGCGGGGCTGGTAGCCCGGTGTATCAGCGTTGGCCATGTTGCGCGCAATGACGGCCTGCCGTTGTCCGGCGTGGGTTGCCATTGCGTACGCTGTCTTAAAGACGTTCAGGTCAAAGAACATCGGGGCTTCTCCCTCGATCAATTTCAATCAAGGCTTAACCCCGATTCCTTTAGAAACCGTTTTCAGAACACAGTTGGAGAACCCACAATGTCCGATCTCGATCCGATGCTTCTGAAATACGAATTCGACAGGCTGTCCGCGGTGCGCCATGTGGGCCTTGTCTCCGGCGTGGCGCATGGGGTGATCGAGGTCAGCGGCCTGACGGACCACGCGCGAATCGGTGACCTGTTGAAACTGCACCGCCGCGCGGGTTCCGATCTTGAGGGCGAAGTTCTGCATGTGGGGGCCGAGCATATCCACATGATTCCCGGCTCTGCGCCCGATGGCGTCAGCCTTGGCGACCGGGTGAGCCTGAAGGCCTCACCCGAGTTTGCGCCGGGGATGCATTGGTTGGGTCGCGTCATTGACCCGTTTGGCCGGGCTCTGGACGGAAAACCGCTGCTGCCGGGGGCGCAGGCGCGGGACATTGTGCAACCTCCTCCGCCCGCCGTGGAGCGCAAACCGCTGGGTGAGCGGATGGCAACGGGCCTGGCAGTGCTTAACACCATGCTGCCGATCGTGCAGGGCCAGCGCGTTGGCCTTTTCGCTGGTTCGGGCGTCGGGAAATCGACGCTGCTGGCGACTCTGGCCCGGTCGATGCAGGCGGATGCGGTTGTGGTGGCTCTGGTCGGGGAACGCGGGCGCGAAGTGAATGAATTCGTGGCCCATGCGCTGGGGCCCGAGGCGATGAAACGCGCTATTGTGGTGGCGGCGACCTCGGATCAGTCCGCTCTGGCCCGACGCCGCTGCGCGTGGTCGGCGATGTCGGTGGCCGAGTATCTGCGGGATCAGGGCCTTAACGTGTTGTTCCTGGCCGATTCGGTCACCCGCTTTGCCGAGGCGCATCGAGAAATCGCCGTGGCGATGGGGGAATCCCCCTCGCTGCGCGGGTTCCCTCCGTCGGTGACTCCTATGATCGCCAATCTGTGTGAGCGCGCCGGTCCGGGCACACAGGCGCTGGGCGACATTACGGCTGTTTTCAGCGTTCTGGTCGCTGGCTCCGATATGGACGAACCCGTTGCGGATATCCTGCGTGGCGTTCTGGACGGTCATATCGTCCTGAGCCGCGACATCGCCGAGCGCGGGCGATTCCCCGCGATTGACCTCAGCCGATCAGTGTCGCGCAGCCTGCCTGCTGCCGCGACCGAGGCCCAGAACCAGATGATCTCGGAAACCCGCAAGCTTGTGGGCAGCTACGAGCAGTCTGAGGTGATGATCCGGGCCGGACTCTATGCCGCGGGGTCGGACCCGGTACTGGATCAGGCCGTGCGTGTTCATGATGAGCTGGACAGCTTCTTCGGCAAAACCGATCCGGAGGGTATTGAGAACAGCTTCAACCGGTTGTCGCTGATCCTGCGCAGGGCGTCGGCAGGCTTGCCACGATGAAGTGAAATCCGAAGCATTTTAAGTGTTAAGCCGCCCTTAAGACCTGCACTGCTACGCCTGTAACTGGGTGATAAAAAGGTGGTGGAGATGGGTGCGCAAACCAATGCGGCGCCAATCATCATCAAGAAGAAGCGTGTATCAGGTGGCGATGGCCATCACGGTGGCGCGTGGAAGGTCGCATATGCGGACTTCGTCACGGCCATGATGGCTTTCTTCATGTTGATGTGGCTGCTAAATGCAACGACCGAAAAACAACGCAAAGGGCTGGCGGATTACTTCTCGCCAACGATTCCGGTGAACCCGGTCTCAGGTGGGGGCGATGGGGCCTTTGGCGGCAACAACATGTTTTCCGAGAAAACGATGGTGATGGACGGATCGGGTGCAAGCGCCCGTTTCCCGACCGATGCCCGGAAGGCGCGCGGCTCCACCGGGGTGGATGCCGACGGCGCAGGCAAAGGAACGACCGAGGAGTTCTCGACGCTCGAGGCGCAGCTATTGGGGCGCACGGGTGAGAGTATGGTGTCGGACAAAGTGCTGAAGCACATCGTCACGCGAGTCACCGACGAAGGGCTGGTGGTCGAACTGTTCGACACCGAGGATCAGCCTCTGTTCGAATCGGGAACAGACAAGCCGACCACGATGATGCGCGCGCTTGCCCTATTGGTGGCCCGATCATCGGATCTGGTGCGCAATGACGTCGCCGTCGAAGGGCATGTCAGCGCGTCTCCGGTGGTTCTGGCCGACAACCCGGCTTGGGATCTGTCCACCGCGCGGGCGCAGGTTGTCCGGCAGCTTCTTGAGGATAGAGGGTTTTCAGAACAGAGGCTTGACCGGGTGACCGGGCACGCGGACCGAGAGTTGTCGAACAGCAATCCCATGGCCGTGCGCAACAACCGGATCGAGGTGATCTTTCTGCGAAATCGCTAAAGGATAGGTGGCATTTTACCTGTTAGCGCGCTGTTAAGGCCCAGCGCGTTACCTGTTGCATCAACGATTGACGCAACAGAAGGGCGTGCCAATGACCATTTCCTCTTCGCTGAATGCCGGTGTGGCGGCGTTGAAGGCCAATGCCAACAGGCTGGCTACGATTTCAGACAACATCGCCAACTCCTCAACCTACGGCTACAAGCGGGTGGAGACGGATTTTCACTCCATGGTCACCTCGGGCCAGGGGGGCAGCTATTCCGCCGGTGGTGTGCGCACTACGAGCCAGCGACTGATTGATCAACGCGGCTCGCTGGTCACAACGAACAACTCGACCGATTTGGCGGTGCGCGGGCGGGGCATGCTGCCGGTGCGGCCAAGCTCGCAGATTGCGGGTGGCTCGAATGAGATGCTGCTGACCACCACCGGGTCGTTTCGCACCAATGATCAGGGCTATCTGGTCACCGAATCGGGTCTGGTGCTTCTGGGATGGCGCGCGAACCCGGATGGCTCGATCCCTGCTGTGCCACGGGATACGCCCGCGGCGCTTGAGCCCATTCAGCTGAGTGTAAACCAGCTGTCCGGTGCTCCGACAACACAGATGAACCTTCGCATGAACCTGCCCGCGACCGCCACAGATGCGGGCGCGCCGGGTGATACGCAGCCTCTGTCCGTTGAATATTTCGACAACCTGGGCAAATCCGAGAGCGTCGATATCGAGCTGGTACCAACCGTTCCGGCAACAGGGTCCAGCAATGAATGGACCATGATCATGCGCGATTCAGCGTCAGGCGGGGCGGTGATCGGCGAATACACTCTGACCTTCACCGACAGCCGGACCGCTGGCGGTACGCTTGCCACGGTCACTCCTGTTTCGGGCGGCGCGTATGATCCGACAACCGGCAGCGTAGTGGTGAACGTCGCGGGCGGACCAATGGAGATCAATATAGGTCAGATCGGCGATGCGGATGGGATCACGCAGCTTTCGGACACCTTCGCTCCCGTCTCGATCACGCGCGACGGGTCAGCGGTGGGAACGATGACCAGCGTTCAGGTCGATGAAAACGGATATGTCTATGCCTTCTACGACACTGGCGTCAGCCGCCGCATGTTCCAGATCCCTCTGGCAGATGTCCCAAACCCCAACGGCCTGACCGCGCTGGATAGCCAGACCTACGCACCCTCGCGTGAAAGTGGCACGTTCTTCCTGTGGAATGCGGGCGAGGGCCCCACGGGTGACCTCGTATCCTTCGCGCGCGAGGAATCCACCACGGATGTCGCGACCGAGCTGACCTCGATGATCAAGACCCAGCGCGCCTATTCCTCAAGCGCCAAGGTGATCCAGACCGTGGATGAGATGCTGCAGGAAACCACCAATATCAAACGCTGATTTTGACCCTCGGAAAGGACCCGTCGGATGAACCTGTCGACAGCTTTGAACAACGCCATGACCGGCCTGACCGCCACCAGCCGGGGTGCGTCGGTCGTTTCCGGAAATATCGCCAACGCCCTGACACCCGGTTATGCGAAACGCTCATTGGAGCTGACCACCAGCCTGATTTCAGGCAATGGCGTCCGCACCGCAGGCATCATTCGGCATCAGGACCCGGTTCTAACGGCCAATCGCCGCGCCACTGACGCCGATCTGTCGCACCAATCCGCTTTGGCCGACTTTCACACTCAGCTTGAAAGGGTCGTGGGCACGCCCGAGGACGCGGCATCTCTCTCCAATCGTCTGGCCGAGTTCGAAAGCAGTCTGATCACCGCCGCCAGCCTGCCTGACTCGGTCGAGCGTTTGGATCAAGTGGCCCGCAGTGGCAGCGACCTGGCCGCCAGTCTGAACCGGGCATCCGAAGGATTGCGGCAGCTGCGCTCGGACGCAGACCGGACGATCGGCTCGCATATCGCCAGCCTGAACCAGACCCTCAGGGATATCGAGGATCTGAACGCAAGAATTCCCGCGATCCGGAACTCAGGCGGTGACATCAATGCCTTTCTGGATCAGCGGCAGGTTCTGATCGACCAGGTCAATGAGCTGATTCCGGTCAATGTCGTCCCGCGCGACAATGACCGTGTTTCTCTCTACTCCGATGGCGGGCTGATCCTGCTTGAAGGCAAAGCGGCTGAGTTTTCCTTCACCACCACAGGCGACACTCAGCCCCATATGACTGTTGGCAACGGCTTGCTGTCGGGGCTGGAGATGAACGGAAACCCGGTCCGGACTAGCGGTGATACCGCTCAGATCCGCGGCGGGGCCCTGGCGGCCCAATTTGAAATCCGCGACCAGCTTGCGCCCGAGGTTCAAACCCAACTCGACACGGTTGCGCGCGATCTCGTGGAGCGGTTTGAAACACCCGGGTTGGATCCAACGGCCTTGGCCACCGATCCGGGTTTGTTCACGGACGGCGGAAACCGTCTGGATTTGACGATGCTGACCGGGATTGCCTCTCGCATCAGCCTCAACACGGTCGTCGACCCGGATTCCGGTGGCGACAGCTGGAGGCTGCGTGCAGGTCTCGGCGCTGCTGCCCCGAACGATCCCGGAGATTCGACCCAGCTGCAAGCGTTCAGCGCCGTTCTGGTTGAATCCCGCCCTGTCGCCGGGGCGATCTTTGGCACCGGAAATATGCGCGCCTCTGAGATCGCCGAGGCGATGATGTCGCGCGTTGGCGCAGATGCCCATGTCGCCGAACAACGCAAAACATTCGCCACCGGTGCCCAGAAGCAGATGCAGCAGCTAGAGGCAGAACAGGGCGTTGATACCGATCAAGAACTGCAACATCTGATGCAGATCGAACAGGCCTATGCGGCCAACGCGCGTCTCATCTCGGTCGTGGATGAGCTGATGGACACCCTATTGAGGCTATAAACATGACGCTGACATCCATAGGCGATCTTGCCCGAGGTTTGACCTTGCAGACCCGGTCCACCCAGATCAAGCAACAGATTGAAACCCTGTCGTATGAAATGTCGACCGGCAAGGTGCAGGACGTCTCAGGCCATCTGGGCGGCGACTATTCGCATCTCCTCGATCTGGACCGCAGCCTGACGCGTTTGGATGCGTTTGGCATCGCCACGTCCGAGGCCAAGCTGTTCTCGGACGCCATGCAGCAAAGCCTCGGCGTGTTCAGTGACTCGACAGGCGAGATGACAGCAACCTTGCTGGCCTTTGGCACGACGAACCACGCTGTGACGCATGAACAAGCCTCGGTCCAGGCCCGCAATGATCTAGACACGATGATGTCCGCGCTGAACACCCGGATTGGCGGTCGCAGCCTGTTTTCCGGCACTGCGACAGATGTCTCGCCGTTGCCCTCGGCCGAGACCTTGCTGACCGCGCTTGAGGCTGAGTTGACGGGCTTGGTGACCGTGACCGATATTCGCAACGCAGCCGAGGCTTGGTTCAACGACCCCGCAGGTTTCGACGCAGTGATATACCAAGGGTCGAACGCCGCGCTGCCATCGATGCAGATTGCCGAAAATGAACGCATTACTCTCGATATCACGGCGACGGACCCTGCGCTGAAGGCGGCGCTCAGGGATGTTGCTATCGCCGCGCTGGTGGCCGACGATGCCTTGGCGGTGCCGAACGATCAGCGCACCGGGTTGTTTAAACAGTTGGGTGTTGCCCTGGCAAATGCGCAGGATGACACGGTCATTTTGCGGGCCGAGATCGGTGCTGCCGAAGCGCGCGTCGAACAGGCGACAAGCCGCAATGCCGCCGCGCGCACCAGCCTGGAATACACCCGCAATGCCTTGATCGAGGCCGATCCTTATGAAACAGCCACCAAGCTTCAGGCCGTGCAGTTCCAACTGGAAAGCCTCTATACCGTCACCGTTCGCAATGCGAACCTATCACTGGTGAACTTCCTGAGATGAGGGTTCTTGTTTTTTTTCTGGCTCTGATGCCCAGCCTTGCGTTCGCAGGCGCAATTCGTCTGAAAGATCTGGTTGATTTCGATGGGGTGCGCGGCAACGACCTGGTCGGCTATGGCCTAGTCGTGGGACTGAATGGAACCGGCGACGGGTTGCGGAATTCCCCCTTCACCGAAGAGATCATGTCCAACATCCTCGAACGGCTGGGCGTGAACGTGAATGGCGAGGATTTTCGCCCCAAGAATGTCGCCGCCGTCCTTGTGACGGCCAGTCTCCCCCCGTTTTCGCGGGTCGGAGGGCAGATCGACGTCACCGTCTCGGCTATCGGGGATTCAAGTAGCCTGTTGGGCGGCACGCTGATCATGACCCCGCTGAACGCGGCGGACGGACAGATCTACGCTGTTGCCCAAGGCACAGTGCTGGCAGGTGGCGCATCGGCTGAAGGTGAGGCCGCGTCCGTTGTCCGGGGCGTTCCCACCTCGGGCGTGATCCCATCCGGCGCGCGGGTCGAGCGCGAGATCGACTTTGATTTGTCCACCCTGACCCAGATGCGGCTGGCCCTGCGTGAGCCTGATTTTACGACAGCGGGGCGGATTGAAACGGCCATCAACCGTGAATTCAATCGCGCCGTGGCCATCATGCGAGATTCCGGAACCGTTGAACTGAACATCGCAGCCACTCAGTCCGTGTCCACAGCGCACGCTATCGGTCGGATCGAAAACATTCTAGTTGAGCCTGAAACCAAGGCCCGCGTTGTGGTCGATCAGCGCTCGGGTACGATTGTCATGGGGCAAGAGGTTCGGATTTCTCGGGTCGCGGTGTCTCAAGGCAACCTGACTTTGACAGTGGAAGAGGCTCCGATTGCCATACAACCCAACCCGTTCGCTGACGGAGAGACCGTCGTGGTGCCCAGAACCTTCGCAGGCATCGAAGAGGAAGAAGGCACCGGCCTGGCCGAGATCCCCGAAGCCACCACCCTGTCAGAGGTCGTGGCCGGGCTGAACGCCCTGGGGGTTTCGCCGCGCGACATGATCGACATTTTGAAAACGATCAAAGCCGCGGGCGCCCTGCATGCCGAATTCATCGTACGATAGAGGCCCCCTTCACGGGTCGGGCCCCTATTTTGATTTCCAACTATCCAGCCAACGGCGGAAACGACCGCGCCGTTCATCGATAGCGTCGCCTGCGGCATAGATCCCATCTTCCATCGACTCGAGCATTGGGTCGATCCGAGCCTGACGGAACCGGCGCCAGCGTACCCAAAGCGCCCAGACAATGGCAGCAAAGACCGTCAGGAAGACAATGTTGAACCACGGGATGATCCGCACGTCCGGCCCGTCGACCGGTTTGATAAAGACGGCGTTAGGGAAGATAGACATGAACTCATTGCGCCAGCCATAATGGGTTACAACAACCCAGTCGGGGTTGTTCTTGTCCGAGATCGCGTCATTGGCCTCGGTGTACAGGTTGGCGGTGTCGAACTTGAAATAGAACGGCCAGCCCCAGCCGGTATCCTCGTTCCGATAGACGATGGGCTTCCCGTTAGCACGGACGGCCTGGATAAACTGCACGTCGCGGTTCGACAGGCTGGCAGATTGGTCTTCGGGCTCGGACCAGAAAATACGGGTCCAGTCGTTCAGATCTTGCCGTTCTTCATAGGTGTTCACGATGCGCACAACATCATGCTGCGGCAGCGAGTATTGCAGGATCACAGCGACACTGCCCCAGAAGATGATAATGAATGCCCATTTCACATAGGCCATGCTGTAACCCTCACATATAATTCACGATGTAGATCAATGCGCCGATTGCCACCCAAGGGACAATATAAACCGCCAGGATCAGTTTGCGCCGGAACGAATTGTCATAGACGTGCAGCCCGCGTTCCACAAAGGCCTCTTTGTTTCCCTGTTTGCCCTTCTCGTCCCACCACGTCTCAAGCTTGCGACGTCGGACGCCGCGCGAATAAAGCGACAGCGCGAAATAGGCAATTGTCTGCAGAACCAGCAGGACCAGAAACAGGCGCATCGCTCCAAACATATCAACTCCTCCCGACGGCGCCCCAAGGTCCGACCCGCGCGATGATTGTATCGCTGACACGATCTTCTCCGCTCATGTCCGGTTCATGACCGAACAGAGCCGCACGGGCACCGGATTTATCCACTTGATACTCGCGGGCCAGAAACTCGGCAACATAGGCCTTTTTGGCCTCGGGCCACGTGGCATAGGTTTTGTAGAACAGCTCTTTGTGACAGATGAACATCTGGCGGGGGTCCAGCGGAGCCAGTTCGGACAGCAACATATTCACCAAATCGCGGTACGGCGTATCCGCGGCGCGCAACGTGTAGAAATACGCCGGATGGTCCGATGTGATCCGCGGCCAAGGCCCCCCATCCGTCGCCCAGCGCAAGAGTTGGGCGAGACCGTGATATGCCTCGGGCAAGCGATCCGAGTGGTTTCGCGCCAAACACCTCATATCGCGGCGATCCAGCCCCATCAGATCAACATCAGCATCTGCGGCGGCGGCAACGGTCAGAAAATCCATCTTTTGCTGAAGGATCGCCGCCGCATCCACGCCGCGCGCCTTCACGATGGGTTCCACCAGATCGTTATAGTCGAGGAATTTAGCAATCTGGTTTCGTTGAGACGGGTCAAACGTGTACTTGATTTTCAGACCATCGGGCTTTTCGCCCATGCAAATCGCCGCCGGGTGATCCATGTCGGGAAACAGGTACAGCCCGCCGAAATGCGCCGTCCAGAAGTTGCGCTGCTCAAACGCAGTGTGGCGGAGGTGGACCGGGTTGCGGGTGACGTCTCCGGTTTCTTTCGCCGTTTCGATCATCCGGGCGATCAGCACATCATCGAACCAGGCATCCTCCTCGGTTTTGAACTTTTCGACCATGCCCGCCAGCTGCTCGGCCTTGCGCAGCGTGCCGCCTGCGGTATCGGCCTCAATCTCGATCTTGCGCAGGTTCAGCAGATCATTGGGCGTGGTGATTTTGAAGACCGAGTTCACCAGCTCTCCGGCCACCGCGTCGGTGGCGGTCAGGGCGAACAATTGCGCCTCGTTCATCTCGATGAAGTCTCGCAGGATATCGCGCGAGGTCGAGAATTTGACGTTCAGCAAAGGCGCGCGTTTCTGCTCGGTCGTCAGCAGGATGAACTGCCGGTTGACCCCGTTGGGGTTGAGGTAGAGCAGGTCGTCCAGCTCAATCCCCACCTCCGGCGAATAGCCCGAGATATCGACATGGAAATCCGTCAACGCCGTAGTCTTGCCAGCCAGATGCTGCAGCGCGCGATTATACCGCTTGACCAGAGCCGGGCTGGAGATGTGGACGAGGTTGCCGAACATCAGGCCTTTTTCAATGAGGCGGATCATTGGCAGACACCTATGCCTATCGAGTTCGATGTAATGCTAAAAAACGGTTTGGCAGGCCCATCTACGTAGACGCTAATTTGAGTCAAAGTTAAGTTTCTGTAACCGGCATCCCCTTTGACGGGGGAGGCGTTAAGGTTTGTGTAGGCAATGATCTTTGCAGACGAGTGCGATGAGCCTTGATCCACTATTTGACGGTTCTTGAAGCTCTCATTTCCAAAGTGGGGATGAAAAACTTTCCCGCTTTCGAGGTCGACTATCAAAGTTTCTCCCAAAATTACGTCTGCGAACGGATGAGGTGCTCGTTGCCCAGCGTCTGAAATCAAGAATACTTCTTGAAACTGACATCGAAGTGAACCGGCCATTGCCTGGGGGGCTAAAAGCATGACCAGAGTTGCAGCACGCCACAGTCGTAGCACTTGCAAACTATTAAATGCTAGGGTCCCAACCACACTATTCACGTCGCCGTCCTCTTGAAACGACCAATAACCACAACCGCCAACACCAACAATGGCAATGCAAGCGCCCGCCCTGTAATCTGCAAGTTGAACCCAAGGTAAGACACCACGCTGCTTTCAAACAGGATCAGGGACTCTTCCCATGAGGTGCCCTCGAACCCGCCGCCCGCATTGACACCGAACTGGGTTAGAAACAGCACCGCCACGGCACCCATAAATCCGATCACGCCCCAACGCAGAGTCAGGATCAGACCCAGTACGAGCGAAAAACCAGAAATCGCGTAGACGAGCATTATCCCTTCCCCTCCAGGTACCGCCGCTTAGCCTCTTCCATACGACCCATTTCACGCACGGCGTTTTCGATGGCGACCTCATCGCTTTTGTCGGCATAGCGGAACTCGCTGTCGGCGTAGCGGTTGATTTCCTGTATCACCATGTCCACCGTGATCGGCTGACGCAGGTCTTCGATCATGGCCTTCTTGGTGTCGTAGTCGCGGAACAGGAACAGGTCGGGGTTCTCCATCCACTCGTCGGGCAGTTCGAAATCCATCGCGCGGACCTTGACCGCGTCGGTGATGTTCTTGATCGCGCGGCCCGTGAACCGCTCATCCGCCTTCTGGATCGCCTTGAGGTAGGTGCCCAGCTTGGCGATCGTGTCCATCTGGCCGATCTCGCAGGAGACCCGGTCATAGACCTGCATCAAAGCATCCTCATGCGGGCGGGCGTGGCTTTCGAAACTGGCGGCGACGGCCTTTTTGATCTCTTGCGCGGCATAGGCGTCGTGTTCGCCCAGCGGGATGTCGTGGTTGCGGCCCATCAGCAGGTGCAGGATGTCGATGTAGTCCTCACGCGTCTGCGGACCGTCCACCAGGAACCGCGCGCCCGCCCGCTGGCGCAGGGCGTCGTCCACGTTTTCAGGGTAGTTCGAGAACATGCCAAAGGTGCAGTTGCCGCGCACGACGGTGTTGGCACCCGCAAAGCTCTCCATCAACACGGCGGTGATTTCCAGCTGCCCGGCCGAGGACTGCCGGTCGCCGCGTTTGCCCGCCAGCTGGTCGATATCGTCGATGGTGCCGAAGCCGATGACCGAGGGGTCGATGATCGTGTTGATAAACGCCTTGGCGTTCTGTCCGGATTTGCCCTGATAGCTGTCGATATTGTCGGTGCTGAGGTTCTGATAGCGGAACGGATAGCCCGCGTTCTGGCAATAGTCGTTGATCAGACCGGCCATCATCTGGATCAGAGTGGTTTTGCCGGTGCCCGGTTTGCCGTCACCCATGAAGGTAAAGATGAACCCGCCGAGTTCCGCGAACGGGTTCAGGCGGCGGTCGAAATCATAGGCCATCAGCATCTTGGCCAACTTCATCGCCTGATACTTGGCGATATGGTTGCCGACCACCTCGTTCGGTTTCTTGAACGTCATGGTGAGCGTGGTGGATTTGGCCTTCGAGGCCGGCTCAAACCCTCGGATCGTCAGATCGTCGGCTTCAATGTGCCAGGCCGCGTTCTGGAACGGGGCCAGATGGTCAGCGGACCCTACGCGCAAGGCGACCTTGTCCATCAGCTGCTCGGCAAAAGCGCTGATAGCGGCGATCAGATGCGCGTCGTCAGGGGCGTGTTTGGTCAGCACCTGATCCAGCTCCCACAAGGCACCGTGCAGGGCAAGCTGGCCATTGTCGGTCAAAACCTCTTCGATCTCGCCCAGATCAACGGTGGTTTCGCCCAAATGGGACGACATGAGATAAGCCAGCGCGTTGCCCAGCACATGAGAGGTGATCAGTGCCTCAGCCGTCAGCAATTCCGAAAACTCGGTCTTGCGCGCAACAGGCAAATCCCCCGCCAGATTGGCCCGCTTCAAATCGGCCAACGGCGTCTGTTCAGCATATGCCTCGGCCACGGCCAGAGCGATGGCAATCGCGCGCCGAATGGCCTGCTGCGCGGTGGCCTGAGGGGGCGAAACCAGCGTATCGCCATCATCCGAGGCCTCGATCCGCTCAACCAGATGCACCCCATCGGCCCGGACAGTGCGCCGCGTCACCAATCCCGGCGTAGTGGACCGAAACCGCCGCCCCGTCGACACGCCCGAGGACCGCTCAACCGCCACATCAAAGGGTTTCGCAATCCGCGGCGCATGTTCGAACCCGTTCAACAAGGCCGTCGCCGCCGAGTAATGCTTGCGAATATCGTCTTCGCGCAATTCCATCTGATCTGACGTCAAACTCATCTCAAAAACCGCCCATGCTTCATCTTTTCAAAAATACTCTCGCCGAAGGCGAAACTAGTAGCGCAACACCTGCCCCGTCTTGCTGACCACGAATTTACGCACATCGGCAAAGCCCGGCGGGTTGCGCTCGGCCAGAACCTGAAACGGCCGCTGAGGCAGAATGATCGACCGCTGCGTCCGCGTCGCCCCGGTCTCGGCCCCTTGCCCTCCAAAGGGGTCCAGCGCAAAGACCTCGCGCTCGACAGTAGAAAACCACCCGACGCGCTCTTCGATGACCTCTTCGCTTTCCAGCTCCTCAGTCGTCCAGGCCAACGCCCAGTCCTGACCTTGCGGAGCTTGCGCGTCCTCCAGCACCTGCCGCAAAGGCCCGGATTGTTCCGTGAAGGCCGAGGAATACATCGGCCCCACGTGAATGCGGCGTAGGTGTTTGGGATGCAGGTCGTCGAAATCCTGATCGAACCCTTTGGCGATGGTCACCAGTTTCAATCCGCCTAAGGATTGCGCCATCAGATGCGCCTGCACCTCGGGCCAGCGGCGTTGATCCTTGGGCAGCGCCGTCTTGCCGCTATCCTCCAACTGCATCAGGTAGATGACCGGCAGATTGATCTGGCTGTCATAGACCGCCCAATGGATCATGAACTTGCGCCGCTCACCCTCATTCCCGATCCAGTGGCATTCGGGATCGTTGCGCGCCCAGAATAGCTGACCTTTCAGCAATTCCTCGTAATAGAGCCTTTGGGACAGCGCAAATTGCAGCTTGGTCGGGATTTCCTGATCGCCGATGATTGTTCGCACCATTTCGGTTTTCAGATCATCTTCCGAGGGCATATTCGCCAGATGCACCTGAGCCTGCTGCGCGTCATTGGCCATGGTTAGCAGCTCGGCCGCCACTGGAAACCCGCTGTCGCGTTTGTCCATGGCGAGGCTGCCAAAGAACCGCCCCGTGTCGCGCCCGACCAGCAGGTATTTCATGCTGAGCGCCCGGAAGGTGTAGAGCAGCCCCGAAAGGTAGCGCGACACGATCTGCACCTCTTGCTTGCTGATCGCGCCCTCAGCCTCCATCGTCGCGGCCACGCGCAGGAGGTGGACGGTGATCACCTCGAATTTGCGGAAATAGCGGCGCGAGGCGAAAGTGTCGGTCAGGCCAACATGGTCTTGGGTCGGGTTAGTCATTTTCAGATTTACCACAACCAATTCCTCGACAGTGATTTAGCCGCCAAGGCAGGAGAAAAACTTCTGAGGTAAGGTACAAGGCGAAGATGATAAGCCCGAAGACCATGCTACTCGGCCCGACATAAAGAGTGAGAAAGCCGAGCAGTTTATATGTTCTGCCGTCAACACCCAACGCATGCAGAAGTGCTGTTAGGCCAAATATAGGAATCGGCCAAACTACCAGAAATAGGCCAAACCTGAGCAGCCTTACGTCGCTTCGACTAAACCACTTCATCCGCCGTACAAGTTCTTATCATGCTTCTCGACAATCGCGGAAAAACGACGGGCAAAGCGTTCGTCCGCCTTGGCCTTTTTCTCCAACACGTCGCGGGCAAAGACCATGTGGTCCTCGTGCGCCTCAAGCATGTCGGCCATTTTCTGATTGGTCGCGGTGCCGATGGCGGCCATTGCCGTCTGCGCCTCTTGGTCGGTCTGAACGCCGATCTCGTTGATGCGGTGGGCCACGTCCTGCTGCTGCGCGGTTTTCAGCGATTTGGTCAGGGCGTCATACAGCACCACGCGCTGTTGCGTGTCTGTCTGCAGCTTGTTGATCAGTACCATCTGCGTCGCCGCCTGATTTTGCAGTGAATCGACCCAGGTCTTGCCCTTTTCGATATAGCGCTCCAGCGTCTGTGACTTGGCCAGCTTGATCTGCTCTTCCTGAACCTTGGCGTTGTATTGCTTGTTCAGCTCGGCCAACTCGGTTTCCAACTGGGTACGCGCGGCGGCGTCCTGTTCGACGCTGATCTTGTTCTCCAAGGTGATTATCGTCGGGTCCATGCCCTGAATCTCGGCCCGCAGCGCCTCGAGCTCTGCAACGGTCGCCTCACGGTCGTCCAGAGTGACGGTCAGGTTGTCCTCGACCTTCACGCGCTGTTCTTCCAGTACGGACAGTTGCCCCTCCAGCAGTTTGACGATCACGTCGGATTTGGCGATCAGGTCCTGCAGCTTGTCGTCAATGTTGGCCATGCGCATCCGCTCCTGCCGCATCGACTCGGATTTGCCTTTCGAGAAGATGCCAACAAACGATTCCCACCCGGTTTTCGAGCGCATCTCGTCGAAATCCTTGGAAAACGCACTGGTGACATCGTCCAGCCCCATGATCAGCTCAGCGATATTGGCGTTCATCACTTCGGTATGGGCATGCACGTCCTCAAGCGTGGCATTTTCGATGTCGATATCCGCCTCGGCCGTACCGATCTTGGCGCGTGCGGCCTCGATCCGTGAGGTCAGGCCTTCGATCTGCGATTGCGACTCACGCACCTTGGACTGAGTCTCTTTGATCAATGCCTCAAATTGCTGGTTCGACATCTACGCTATCCCTTTTTCTTTATATTTCTATATAGATAGGCAATGTAACACTCATTTACATCCCCTATCGCTCGGAAATCTCGAAAACTGTCGCAAACTCCCAAGAGAAATGAAAGCCATATGGGCACCGACAGGGTGCCAAAGTCGCTTCGCGGTGGGAAAGGGCAAACTGGGTTCATCGCCGCGCAACAATGGACATAGACAAAGCGCATGACACCTGCTTGGGTGCGCGCAACGCAAATATTGCCGGAGGCTGACCCATGCTGGACGCAACGACCGATCTGAAATCCCTGCTGAAGAATCCCGACCTTCTGGTGACCAAAGCCTATATCGGCGGCCAATGGGTGGATGGCGATAACGGCACGTTCGCAGTGACCAACCCCGCGCGCGGGGACGTGATTGCCGAAGTTGCCGATGTCAGCCGCGCGCAGGTCGCAGGCGCCATCGCACAGGCCGAAGCCGCGCAGAAGGAATGGGCCAAGCTGACCGGTAAGGAACGCGCCGCCATCCTGCGCCGCTGGTTCGACCTGATGATGGAAAACGCCGAGGATCTGGGCAAGATCCTGACCGCCGAGCAAGGCAAGCCGCTGGCCGAGGCTGTTGGCGAAATCGGCTATGGCGCCTCCTTCATCGAGTTTTTCGGGGAAGAGGCCAAGCGGGTCTATGGCGAGACCATTCCCGGCCATCAGCGCGACAAGCGGATCATGGTGATGAAACAGCCAATCGGCGTGGCGGCTTCGATCACACCGTGGAACTTTCCTAACGCGATGATCACCCGCAAGGCGGGCCCGGCACTGGCTGCGGGCTGCGCCTTTGTTGCGCGCCCAGCGACAGAGACCCCACTGTCCGCTCTGGTTCTGGCGCTGCTGGCGGAGCAGGCGGGCGTGCCTGCGGGTGTCTTCAACGTCGTGCCATCGACTCAGGCCAGCGAGACCGGCAAGGAGTTCTGCGAGAACCCGGGCGTGCGCAAGCTGACCTTTACCGGCTCGACCGAGGTGGGGCGCATCCTGCTACGCCAGGCGGCCGATCAGGTCATGAAATGCTCGATGGAGCTGGGCGGCAACGCGCCCTTCATCGTGTTCGACGATGCCGACCTGGATGCGGCCGTCGAAGGTGCGATGCTGTGCAAGTTCCGCAATAACGGCCAGACCTGTGTCTGCGCCAACCGCATCTACGTGCAGGCGGGCGTCTACGATGCCTTTGCCGCCAAGCTGAAAGCTGCGGTTGAGGCGCTCAAAGTCGGCGACGGACTGAGCGCTGGCACAACCACCGGCCCCTTGATCAACGACGACGCAGTGGCCAAGGTCGAAGAGCATATCAAGGACGTCACCGACAAAGGTGGCGCGGTTCTGACCGGCGGCCTGCCTCATGATCTGGGCGGCACCTTCTTCCAACCCACGATCGTGACCGGCGTGACTCAGGACATGATGGTCGCTCAGGACGAAACCTTTGGCCCACTTGCGCCCTTGTTCAAGTTCGAGGACGAAGATGACGTTATCGCCATGGCCAACGACACGATCTTCGGCCTGGCCTCGTATTTCTATGCCAAGGACCTGAGCCGCGTTTACAAGGTGGCTGAGGCACTGGAGTACGGCATCGTCGGCGTGAACACCGGCATCATCTCGACCGAGTTGGGCCCGTTCGGCGGCGTCAAGCAATCCGGCCTTGGCCGCGAAGGCAGCCACCACGGTATGGAAGACTATATGGAAATGAAATACGTCTGCTTGTCGGTCTGAACTGGAAGACTGCCCCTCTCGTCGCGTTGAGGGGGGCAACTGATATGACAGGGTTTGCTCCTCCTGAAATCTCTCCACTCCTCACAAAAGAGCTAAGATACGTGGATTTGAACGGGCCGTCAGCAAGGCGCGCGTCTCAACAATTCGCGCATCCGGGGTATTCCATTTGGCCGGGGTGTTTATTCAGAAACAAGTGGTGCCGCTGAAGGGACTCGAACCCCCGACCCCATCATTACGAATGACGTGCTCTACCAGCTGAGCTACAGCGGCACCGTTGGTCCTCCGAAGCTGAATTCGGAAGGATGCGAAGGCTTCTTTAATTCGTCAGGTCTGCGCCTGCAAGCCCGGATCAGCGCGCCGAGGCTTCATGAAAATTCTGTGACACAATAGGGTTCCCGGTTGACCACCAATATATATTTCCATAATTCATGAAATATGATAGAAGAGATCACCGATCAGCTGGCCATTCTGGGGCATCCGCAACGCATCACAGTCTTTCGCATGTTAATGCGACGGTTTCCTGACACCGTGCCAGCGGGTGAGCTGGCCTCGGAGCTGGATATCAAACCCAGCACCATGTCGAACTATCTGAATGCGCTGCAAAGGTCCGGGCTGGTGACACAGGAACGCTCTGGCACGTCTCTGCTTTATTCCGTCGACATGGCTAAAGTTCAGGGAATGCTGGATTTTCTGGTCGTCGATTGCTGCCGGGGTCGTCCCGATATCTGCATGCCTTTCACACAGGGAAATGAAGACATGACTGACCGCAAGTTCAACGTCCTGTTTCTATGCGTGGGCAATTCCGCCCGCTCGATCTTTGCCGAAACACTGCTGCGCCAATTGGGTGGCGACAGGTTCACCGTCTATTCCGCCGGAACGCAGCCCGCGTCCGAGTTGAATCCCTTTGCCGTGCAGGTGTTGCAGGACAAGGGTCACGATACTTCGGTCCTGCGCTCCAAGCATATGTCGGAATTTGCGGCCGACGGTGCGCCAGAAATGGATTTTGTTTTTACAGTTTGCAATCAAGCTGCGAACGAAGACTGCCCGGCCTGGGAAGGCCAACCGATCAGCGGCCATTGGGGCATGGAAGACCCGGTGAAAGCCACCGGAACCGATGCCGAGAAAAGCCTCGCCTTTCAAAACGCCTATGGCGCGCTGAAGCGCCGGATCGAGGCGTTTACCTCTTTGCCGGTCGAAAGCCTCGACCGGATCGCTTTGCAATCTGCTGTCGATGACATCGGCAGAACCTCTGTCGGAGACTGAAATGACCACATATGCTGTGAATGGCCTGGGCCGGATGGGAAAGCTGGCCCTGAAACCACTGTTGGAGAAAGGCGCCAAGATCGCCTGGATCAACGATGCGGTCGGAGATGCCGAGATGCACGCGCATCTGTTGGAATTCGACACGGTTCATGGCCGCTGGGACGCCACTTTCGAGCATGATGACGAAAGCGTCACCATCAACGGCACCCGCCTGCCCTTCATCGGCACCAAGGATCTGAGCGCTCTGCCGCTGGACGGCGTCGATGTGGTGATTGACTGCACCGGTGTCTTCAAGACCGAGGCAAAACTGGCCCCCTATTTCGATGCGGGCGTAAAAAAAGTTGTCGTCTCGGCCCCGGTCAAGGACGGCCCGACTGCCAATATCGTGATGGGCGTGAATGATGACATCTACGATCCCGCGACCCATCAGATCGTGACCGCAGCCTCCTGCACGACGAACTGTCTGGCCCCGGTGGTGAAGGTCATCCACGAGAATCTGGGCATCCGCCATGGCTCGATGACCACGATCCATGATGTGACCAACACGCAGACCATCGTGGATCGTCCCGCCAAGGATCTGCGCCGGGCACGCTCGGCCCTGAACTCGCTGATCCCGACCACAACCGGCTCGGCCACGGCGATCACGCTGATCTACCCCGAACTCAAAGGGCGTCTGAACGGCCATGCGGTGCGCGTGCCGCTACTTAACGCCTCACTGACCGACTGCGTGTTCGAGGTTGAGCGTGAGACCACCGTCGAAGAGGTCAACACCTTCTTCAAAGCCGCGACCGAAGGTGAGTTGAACGGCATTCTGGGCTACGAGACCCGTCCGCTGGTGTCAACCGACTACACCAATGACGAGCGCTCTTCGATCGTCGATGCGCCGTCGACCATGGTGGTGAACGGGACACAGGTGAAAATCTATGCCTGGTATGACAACGAGATGGGCTATGCCCACCGCCTGGTCGATGTGGCGCTGATGGTTGGGGCCTCGCTGTGACCGACCGGCCCGAGGGGCTGTCGGCCTATATCGCGGTCACGGCGGCCTATTGGACCTTCATGCTGACCGACGGAGCCCTGAGGATGCTGGTGCTGTTGCACTTTCATACGCTTGGCTTCTCGCCGGTGCAGCTGGCCTATCTGTTTGTCCTCTATGAAATCGCCGGGATGGTGACGAACCTTGCAGCGGGCTGGATCGCGGCGCGGTTTGGCTTGACCTCGACGCTCTATGCAGGGCTGGGCTTGCAGGTTGTGGCGCTGCTGGCGCTGACGCAACTAGACCCTAATTGGGCGATTGGCGCATCTGTGGCCTTCGTCATGATCGTGCAAGGCGCAAGCGGAGTGGCCAAGGATCTGGCCAAGATGTCCTCAAAATCTGCGGTGAAGCTGCTGGCCCCGACTGAGGGCGGCGGGCTGTTTCGCTGGGTGGCGGTGTTGACCGGATCAAAGAACGCCGTGAAAGGGCTGGGCTTCCTGTTGGGCGCGGCGATGCTGGCGACTTTGGGCTTTCAGGCGGCGATCATCGTGATGGCACTCGTTCTCGCCGTGATCCTGTTCGCCGTCATCCGCTTCATGCCCCCCGGCCTGCCTAAAGGGCGCAAGGGCGCGAAGTTCTCTGAAGTCTTCTCGAAATCTGCCAACGTCAATTGGCTGTCCGCCGCGCGGGTCTTCCTGTTCGGTGCCCGCGACGTGTGGTTCGTAGTCGGCATCCCTATCTATTTCTACGCCGTCCTCTCGGATGGTACGGAAGAGGGCAACCGCGCCGCCTTTTTCATGATCGGCACCTTCCTGGCGTTCTGGATCATCCTCTACGGCGTTATTCAGGCCAACGCGCCCAAGATCCTACGGGCCTCAGACCGGTCCGAAGGCGATTTGATCCGCGCTGCACGCAGCTGGGCTGCGATGCTTTTCTGCGTTCCTGCGGCTCTAACACTGGCAGTTTTTCTATCGTCCGGGCCGGAGACATGGCTGACAATCACTTTGGTCGTAGGCCTTCTGGTGTTCGGAGCAATCTTCGCCGTCAACTCATCCCTGCATTCTTATCTGATCCTCGCCTTCACCAAGTCTGAGCGGGTCACGATGGATGTCGGCTTCTACTACATGGCGAACGCGACAGGCCGCCTTTTGGGCACCGTCCTGTCCGGCTTTACCTATCAAGTCGGCGGTCTGCCCCTTGTGCTGGGCACAGCGGCTGTCATGGTGGCGCTTGCGGCGCTCACTTCGGGCAAGCTGACCGATCAAACAACTGAGGCATATTCATGAGCATCTTCGAGCGCTATCTGACCATCTGGGTCGCCCTCGCCATGGTCGGCGGCGTGCTGATCGGGCTGGCCGCGCCCGGTCTGGTCGGCCTGATCGCCGGGGCCGAGGTGGCCAGCGTCAACCTGGTCGTGGCCCTGCTGATCTGGGCCATGGTCTATCCGATGATGGTCGGCGTCGATTTCAAAGCGGTCGCGGGCGTGGCCCGGCAACCCAAAGGCCTGATCGTGACGCTGGTGGTCAACTGGCTGATCAAACCCTTCACCATGGCTCTACTGGCCGTGTTGTTCTTCGATTACGTCTTTGCCCCGTGGATTCAGCCAGAAGACGCAGCACAATACACCGCGGGTCTGATCCTGTTGGGGGCCGCACCCTGCACCGCGATGGTATTCGTCTGGTCGCAACTGACCAAAGGCGATGCGACCTATACTTTGGTGCAGGTCTCAGTAAATGACCTGATCATGGTAGTGGCTTTTGCGCCCATTGTGGCCTTCTTGCTAGGGGTCACCGATATCTCGGTCCCATGGCAAACGCTTGTTCTGGCAACTGTCCTCTATGTGGTTTTGCCGCTGATTGCTGGCCTGATCACCCGCAAGCGGCTGGACTCGCAGAAGGCCATCGACGCCTTCTCTGCCCGCGTCAAGCCGTGGTCGATCATGGGCCTGATCGCAACGGTGGTCATTCTGTTCGGCCTTCAGGGAGAGACGATCCTGGCCAAGCCCATGGTCATCGTCTTGATCGCCGTGCCGATCCTGATCCAAAGCTATGGCATCTTCGCGGTGGCCTATGGGGCCGCCTATGCCCTGAAGGTCCCACACCGCATCGCCGCGCCTTGCGCAATGATCGGAACCTCAAACTTTTTTGAGCTGGCCGTAGCGGTCGCCATCAGCCTGTTCGGCCTAAACTCCGGGGCGGCGCTTGCAACGGTGGTGGGTGTTCTGGTCGAGGTGCCGGTGATGTTGTCACTGGTTGCCTTCGCAAACCGCACGCGGGCCCGGTTTCCCGAACCCGCGACGTAGTAAACCATTCACCGCACCGAATGATCATACAGCACCGCAATCGCCGCCGAGGCGATGCGAGTGCGGCGATCATCGGCGCGGCTGGTCAGCATGATCGGAACATGCGCGCCCAAAACAATCCCTGCGGCCTCGGCTCCGGCCAGATACATTAGCTGCTTGGCAATCATGTTGCCGGCCTCAAGGTCCGGCGCGACCAGTATATCGGCCTGCCCCGCCACGTCGGACTTGATGCCCTTGGTCGTGACCGCGCGCATCGACACAGCGTTGTCAAAGGCCAGAGGGCCATCGAGCATACCACCCGTGATCTGCCCGCGATCCGCCATTTTGCACAGGGCACCAGCCTCGACCGTGGATTGCAGCCGGGGTGTGATGGTCTCAACCGCTGACAGGATCGCTACTTTTGGCGTCTCGATCCCGATGGCGCGAGCCAGATCAATGGCATTCTGAACCATGTCCGCCTTGGTCTGTAGATCGGGCGCTATGTTGATGGCCGCATCGGTGATCAGAAGCGGTTTGGAATAGGTCGGCACGTCCATGACGTAGACATGGCTCATCCGGCGTTCGCTGCGCAAACCATTGGCCTTGGAGACGACGGCCGACATGACCTCATCCGTGTGCAACGCGCCCTTCATCAAGGCCTTCACACGACCATCCCGCGCCAGATGCACCGCCCGTTCGGCCGAGGCATGGCTGTGCGGTGTATCAATGATCTCGAGCCCGCCGATACCCAACCCGGCCGCATCCGCCGCATGTAGAATTCGGCTGCGCGGGCCGACCAAAACAGGCTCTAACAAACCTAAATCCCGGGCCGAGAGCGCCCCCTCCAACGCGCTTTCATCACAGGGATGGACCACGGCTGTGGGCAATGGGTCCATTTTCCGAGCCGCGCTCAGCAATCGGTCATAGGAGGCGCCCCGGTGATGCAAAACCAAATCCGGCATCGCCATTCGGGGTCTTTTGACTTTTTTGTCTGGCGCGATCACAACGGCCTGTCCGGTGATGACAGGCTTGCCATCGCCAGTCGTACAGAGGCAATCCAGAGTGACGTGCTTCTTCTCGGGCTGCTTTTCGGTCACGGTGACGCGCACAGTGACCGTATCCCCGATACCAACGGGTTTGAGGAATTTTAGGGTCTGATCCAGATAAATCGTCCCCGGCCCCGGCAATTGCGTGCCCAAAACATTGGATATCAGCGCACCGCCCCACATGCCATGCGCGACCACCCTGTGAAAGACATCCTCCTGCGCGAAGGCCTCATCCACATGGGCCGGGTTCACATCGCCTGAGACCGCCGCAAAGGCATCGATATCCTGCGCGGTCAGGGTACGGGACAGTTCGGCCGTATCTCCGACGCTGATCTCATCAAACGGCCGGTTTTCGATAAAGCCGATGCCTGTATCCTCATCCGATGACATTCATTCCCCTTTCAATATAAAAGCCAACCCTTGGGCAGACACCCCGAACAGTTGCTGTTCAAAGACCCATAAAGGCTCAATATGACAGAGACATGCAAGCGCCGCGACGGTCAGACTGCGCGATCCTGTGCGCGATACGAACCCGGGCTGCGGTTGGTCCATTTCCGGAACGCGCGGTGAAAATTCGCCGGGGCGGAGAACCCCGTGTCGAACGCAATTTGTTCGATACTGTCGCCGCTTTGCTGCAGGGCGCGGATCGCAATATCGCGGCGCAGGGCGTCCTTGATGTCCTGAAACGAGGTGCCCTCGTCCTTGAGACGCCGGTTCAGGGTCCGGGGCGTCATCTTCAGAGCAAGGGCCGCATCGGGAAGCTGGCTGCTTTTCCAGGACGTCCGATACAGGAACGCCCGGACCTGTAGGCTGTTTGTATGGGCGCGTGAGTTGGTGAAAATCCAGTCGATCGGTGCGCGTTCCAGAAATAGAGACGCCTCAGCCGGACTGCGCGTGATCGGGGGATCAAAGCGGCGCGGATCGAACAGAATGCTGGTCTGCGGGGCATCGAATGTCACCGCGCAGGGGAAGACAACCGCATAGTCCGCCGCAAAACCGGGCCGCGCAAAGGCAAAGCGAACGGCCTTTACCGGCGTTTCCGATCCGCCCAGCCATGACAGCAGCCCATGCGCAAGTTTCAGGATCAGCATATGACCAAAGCGCTGGGGTGCCGTGTCCTGCCGATACGGTACCAGCGAAAGCTCAGCCACCTCCGGCCCGGTGCGTAGATCCAGGTGGAAATCGTCTAGCAACAAGTTCCAGAATGTCGAAAAGCGATACAGCGACGAGGTCAGGCTGCTTGCTTCGCGCAGAACGGTCACAAGGTGCTGCAGGGCGCGCGGCCGAATGGGACGGCTCCACAGGCCCATCATCTCGTCCCCCGTCTCAGGCGCGGCCAGCTGGTACAGGCGAGCGATTTCCTGAAGCGTCACACGCTGCGCAGGCTCTGACGCACTGGCGTGCAGGCCCGAACGGCTCAGCAGGAACTGCATCTGATCTGCGCTGCAACACACTCTCAGCGCCTTAAGCCAATCCTGGATGAAACCGGCAGAAACGGTCGTAAGTGAGATGGGGTCATTACTGACCATGATCGCCCCCAGTTTGGCAATATCGGATAGTAACTTGGCAATATATGAGCTTTTCGGCAAGCTAAACGGCAGGTAAATGACGTAAAACCACAATTACCATTGGGGGATTCTGGCATGTCCTATCAGCCACCCGTACAGGATCTGATGTTCTGTATCGAACACCTGTCCCATTGGGAAACAGTGTCCACTCTGGACGCTTACTCGGACTTCGAACTGACCGATATCGGCGCTGCGCTAGAAGGCTATGCCAGGTTCTGTAGCGAACAGATCGCGCCCTTGTCCCATATCGGAGACACGTTGGGCGCACAGTTTGACAACGGTCGCGTGAAGATGCCCGAAGGGGATGCGCAGGCCTATGCGCAATTTGTCGAGATGGGCTGGCAGGCCCTTACACACCCGCCTGAGTTTGGCGGCATGGGACTGCCGCGTACGGTTGGCGCGGCGGCAGTCGAGATGCTGAACGCCGCCGATATGAGCTTTGGCCTGTGTCCCTTGCTGACCGATGGTGCGATCGAGGCGCTGCTGCTGACAGGCTCGGACGCGCAGAAAGCCACCTATTTAGAGCCTTTAATTGCTGGGCGCTGGTCGGGCACGATGAACCTGACCGAACCCCAAGCGGGCAGCGATCTGGGTCGCGTTTCGACCAAGGCGGTGCAACGCGAAGATGGCAGATATGGCGTGTCCGGCACCAAGATTTTCATCACATATGGCGCGCATGACCTGACTGAGAACATCATCCATCTGGTTCTGGCCCGCACCCCTGACGCGCCCGCCGGACCGAAGGGGCTGAGCCTGTTCATCGTCCCGCAGAAGATGGTGGCAGAGGATGGCTCGATCGGGGCCGAGAATGCCGTGAACTGTGTCAGCATCGAACACAAGCTGGGCGTGCGCGCCAGCCCAACGGCGGTACTGGAATACAAAGACGCCACTGGCTTCCTGATCGGTGAGGAAAACCGCGGGTTGGAATACATGTTCATCATGATGAACGCCGCGCGCTTTTCGGTCGGCGTTCAGGGCATCGCGACATCAGAACGCGCCTATCAGCGCGCCTTGGCTTATGCACGGGACCGGGTCCAGAGCCGCCCCGTGAATGGTCAGGTCAAGGACGCGGTTGCGATCATCCAGCACCCCGACGTGCGCCGCATGTTGATGCGGATGCGCAGCCTCACAGAAGGCGGGCGCGCCATGGCGGCGGCCACAGCCGGGCTGCTGGACATCGCACACCATCAGGATGATCCGGACATGGCCTCTCTGGCCGAGTTCATGGTTCCGCTGGTCAAGGGCTTCTGCTCGGAACGCGCGGTCGAGGTCGCCTCTCTGGGCGTTCAAATCCATGGCGGCATGGGCTTTATCGAAGAAACTGGCGCCGCTCAGCACTATCGCGACGCGCGCATTCTGCCGATTTACGAAGGCACCACCGCCATTCAGGCCAACGACCTTCTGGGTCGCAAGGTCATGCGCGACGGGGGCGAGACCGCCCGCCGGTTCACCGCCCGCATCGCAGCGACCGAAGCCGAGCTGGCAGAAGGCGATGCCACCGCGCAAGCCATCAGCGCAAGCCTTGCGCAGGCACGCGGCACGTTTGAAGCCGCGCTGGAATGGCTGTTGGAAAACAGCCGCAAGGACATCGACGCCGCATTTGCGGGCTCGGTCCCGTTCCTGATGCTGGCAGGTACGCTTGCGGCGGGTTGGAAACTGGCAAAAGGTGTCACCCCGGCGCAGGCTGCGTTGAATGATGGGCAGAACACGCAGTTCATGACCCAGAAGATCGCCACCGCGCTGTTCTTTGCCCAGCATATCCTGCCGGAATGCAGTGCCGAACAAACCCGCATCTTGCACGGCGCGCGCAGCTTACTTGACGCGGCCTTCCCTGAATAACGCCTTTAAAAGGATCTGACTCATGAATGATGTCGTGAACCCCGCTACCTATGAGAACCTCGCGATTTCCGAGCGTGACAACGGCCTCTATGTCGTGACCCTGAACCGCCCGACCAAGCGCAATGCACTGGACGTGGCCACGATCGAAGAACTGATCCGCTTTTTCAGCGGCGCACGCATGGCTGGCGTGCGGGCGGTTGTGCTGACCGGCGAGGGAGATCACTTCTGCGCAGGCCTGGATCTGGTTGAACACTGGAAAGCCGACCGCAGCCCCGATGACTTCATGCATGTTTGCCTTCGCTGGCATGAGGCGTTCAACAAGATGGAATATGGTGGCGTGCCGATCATCGCCGCCCTGAAAGGCGCGGTGGTTGGCGGCGGGCTGGAGCTTGCCAGCGCCGCCCATATCCGCGTCATCGACCCCGGCACCTATTTCGCTTTGCCCGAGGGTCAGCGTGGGATTTTCACGGGCGGAGGCGCAACCATCCGCGTCTCGGACATGATCGGCAAATATCGCATGATCGACATGATCCTGACCGGTCGCGTCTACCAGGGGCAAGAGGCTGTCGATCTTGGACTGGCGCAGTACATCACCGAAGACGGTGGCAGCATGGCCAAGGCAATGGAACTGGCAGACCAAATCGCGCAGAACCTGCCTTTGACCAATTTTGCAATCTGTTCGGCGATCAGCCATTTGAACAATATGTCCGGCATGGATGCAGCTTATGCCGAAGCCGTGGTCGGAGGTGTGGTCAACACCCAGCCCGCCGCGCGCGAACGGCTGGAAGCTTTTGCCAACAAAACCGCCGCGCGCGTGCGGCCCAACAATTAAGACAGGCGGGATCCGGATGCGTCACCATTTCGAAGCTCTTCAAAAGACACGGGCCAACCATGCGCCTTTGTCACCTTTGTCCTTCCTGCGCCGCGCCGAAACCCTGCACGGCGCGCGCACCGCTGTTATCTATGGTGACATCCGACGCAGCTGGGCGGAAACCGCCGCCCGTATTCGCGCGGTGGCCAGTGGGTTGGCCGCGCTTGGCGTGCAGAAGGGCGATACGGTCTCGGTCCTCAGCCCGAACATCCCGGAACTGTTTGAGCTGCATTTCGCCCTGCCTCTGACCGGAGGGGTGCTGAATACGCTCAACACAAGGCTCGAGCCCGAAACCATCGCCTATATTCTGGACCATGCGGACACCAAGCTGGTGATCGTGGACCGGGAACTGGTGCCGCTTCTGTCCAAAGCCTTTGATCTGCTGGGTCGCACAATACCCGTGGTCGAGATCGCCGATCCTGCGGTCACTGGTCAAAGCCCCGGCGGCCAGACCTATGAGGCGCTTACCACAGCTCCGCCCCTGCCGGTCGATCTGCCGGACGATGAGTGGGACGCGATTGCGCTGAACTACACCTCGGGCACCTCGGGCCGCCCCAAGGGCGTCGTCTATCATCACCGTGGCGCCTACCTGATGGCGTTGGGTACGGGCACCGCATGGCAGATGCCGCCCTATCCGGTCTATCTGTCTGTCGTGCCGATGTTCCACTGCAATGGCTGGGGCCATCCCTGGTTGATGGCAATGCTCGGCGGGACGGTTGTCTTTACACGCATCCCGGCCGCAGACCGTATTCTGGAGGCGATCCGCACCCATGGCGTGACCCATTTCGGTGCCGCCCCCATCGTTCTGCAAATGCTGGCCGAAGCCGAAAGCGACGCTGCCCCCATTGATCCCGCAATCCGGGTGCTGACCGCCGGCGCGCCTCCGCCCCCTACGGTCTTGGAAAAGACCCGCGCAATGGGGTTTGACGTCATGCAGGTCTACGGTCTGACCGAGACTTACGGCCACATTTCCCAATGCCTCTGGCAGGAAGAGTGGAACGATCTCAGCCCCGCGGAACAGGCTGAATTGCAGGCACAACAGGGCATCGCTTTTCCGATGGTCGAAGAGGTCACCGTAATCGACCGCGACAACGGCGCACCGGTGCCGCGCGATGGTGCCACGCAAGGTGAGATCGCCATTCGGGGAAACACGGTCATGGCCGGGTACTACAAAGACGCCGAGGCAACCTCGAACGCCTTCGAAGAAGGCTGGTTCTGGTCCGGCGACGGAGCTGTGATACATGAGAATGGTTACATCCAGATCCGCGACCGGCTGAAGGACGTGATCATCTCGGGCGGTGAAAATATCTCATCCGTCGAGGTCGAAGCGGTGCTGTATCGCCATGACGCGGTTCAGGCCGCCGCCGTGGTCGCGATGCCGCATGAGAAATGGGGCGAGGTCCCCTGCGCCTTTATCGAATTACGCGACGGGGCCGAGGCAACCGCTGAGGACATCATCGCTTTCTGTCGCGATCATCTGGCCGGGTTCAAGGCCCCAAAAGCGGTTGTTTTTGAAACACTTCCCAAGACCTCAACCGGCAAGATCCAAAAGTTCCAACTGCGCGATAGTGTCAAAACACTGTCGCTTTGACGTATCTCTGCCCGGGTTTCTCCAACGAAACTCGGGCAAAGCTTCAAACCTTGGCAAACACGTCTCGGTTCTGTCTGGGAAATCATGGTGCTGCTGGAGAGAATTGAACTCTCGACCTCTCCCTTACCAAGGGAGTGCTCTACCTCTGAGCTACAGCAGCATCGTGGGCGGGTGATTAGACTCAAACGAAACGCGGCGCAAGGGTGTCTGGACGGTTTTTTTCGCCTCCTGTAGAGAAAGACCATGGCAGACAAAGATACACCTAAAAAACACGGCAAATCCGGTGATGCACGGGAAGAGCGACTGAAAGCAGCGCTCAAGGCCAATATGGCGCGGCGCAAGGCGCAGGCCAAGGCGCGGGCAGCCTCGGATGACAAAGCCGACAAGGACGAGGGATAAGAGCAGATGGATTCGATTCTGGTGACGGGCAACGGCCCGCTGAACGGTCAGATACCGATTGCGGGGGCCAAGAATGCGTGCCTGACGCTGATGCCCGCGACGCTTCTCAGCGAAGAACCGCTGACGCTGACCAACGCGCCACGCCTCAGCGACATCAAGACCATGACAGCGCTGCTGCAATCGCTGGGGTCCGAGGTGTCCGCGCTGCAGGACGGTCAGGTGATCGCGATGTCCAGCCATGATCTGACCAGCCAGACGGCGGACTATGACATCGTGCGCAAGATGCGGGCCTCAAATCTGGTACTGGGGCCGTTGCTGGCGCGATTCGGGCAGGCGGTCGTGTCGCTGCCGGGTGGCTGCGCAATTGGCGCGCGGCCGATGGATTTGCATGTCGAAGGACTGGAGGCTCTGGGCGCCGAGATCGAACTGAAAGACGGGTATCTGCACGCCAAGGCCCCGGGTGGGTTGAAAGGCGCGGTGCACGAGATGCGCTTTGCCTCGGTCGGGGCGACCGAGAACATCGTCATGGCTGCAACCCTGGCCAAAGGCACCACTGTCCTGAAGAACGCAGCGCGCGAGCCCGAGATTGTCGATCTGGTCGAGTGTTTGCGCAAGATGGGCGCTCAGATCTCGGGCGAAGGGACATCGACGATCGAAATTCAGGGCGTCGACCGTCTGCACGGTGCCACCCATCAGGTGGTGACAGACCGGATCGAATTGGGCACCTACATGCTGACTCCTGCGATCTGCGGTGGCGAGGTAGAACTGTTGGGCGGGCATATGTCGCTGGTCAGTTCCTTCGTGGAAAAACTCGAAGCCGCAGGCGTCAGCGTTTCGGAAACCGAAAAAGGCCTGAAAGTTGCGCGCAAGAATGGTCGCGTGCGGGCGGTGGACGTGGTCACTGAACCTTTCCCTGGCTTCCCCACTGACCTGCAGGCGCAGATGATGGCGCTGATGTGTACGGCCGAAGGGACCTCGGTTCTGGAGGAGCGCATTTTCGAAAATCGTTTCATGCATGCACCGGAACTGACCCGCATGGGTGCGCAGATCGAGGTACATGGCGGGACGGCCACTGTTTCTGGAGTTGAGCAGCTGAAAGGCGCGCCGGTTATGGCCACCGATCTGCGGGCTTCGGTCTCGTTGATTCTGGCGGGCTTGGCGGCAGAAGGGGAAACAACTGTCAGCCGGGTCTATCATCTGGACCGCGGATATGAGCATGTGGTGCGCAAGCTAGAAGGCGTGGGTGCCAAAATCGAACGGATCAAGGGCGAATGACAGACGCAAGTTTTGAAGACGGCCGCGAAGCGCCACTGAATCTGGGCGCCGAAGACGGTGATGACCTGCAGGTGATCTCATCGCTTGCACAGGATGCGGTGTTCCCGGTGACCGAGATGAAATGGCAGCCCTCGCAGCGCCGTTTCGGGCTGTTGCTGAACCGCTTTAGGTGGGAGGACAAGGATGCCGCCACTCGCCGCGACCGACCTTTTGAACGTGTGCAGTCGGTTCTGGTGTTCGACTCGGTGCTATCCGTCGCCAGTCAGGGGATCGACCGCCGCGACACGGATATGGTGATGTCCTTGCTCTCGGTCGATTTCGAGGCGGGCGAGGACGGCGCGGGACAGATCCTGCTGACCCTTGCGGGTGACGGCGCGATCCGCCTGACGGTCGAGGCAATTGAAGCCACCCTGAAAGACGTGACGCGCCCCTATCAGGCTCCCTCAGGCCAGGCACCGCATCATCCAGAATAAACGCGGCATATCGCAGGCCTTCTCCGGACCCGCCTCGGGTCTGGAGCTGCGCCGTGCGACCGTTTTCGATGTGTTCCAGATCAGCCAGGTGTTGATCCGCTCGATCACCCATCTCTGCGCGGCGGATCACCACAAAGACCCCGAACTTGTGGCGCTGTGGACATCCAATAAAGACCCGCAGACCGTTCGCGGCTGGATACAAAGCGGATCGGATATCTGGGTGGCTGAGCTGGCCGGACAGATCGTGGCCGTCGGCGGGCTGCGCCATGGTTCGATGATCTCACTGCTTTATGTCGATCCCGGCCATGTGCGGCGTGGTATCGGGCGGGCCCTGCTGGCCCGGCTTGAACAGGAGCTGGCGGATCAAGGCTGCGCACAGGCCTATCTGGATGCCACCCACACAGCACGGGCCTTCTACCTCAGATATGGCTGGGTTTCGGCGGGCGATGTGGAAGAGTGGCACGGGATGACCCAATTCCCCCTGCGCAAATCGCTGCACCCGGCCGAGAAGGGTTGAGACCAACCCTTACGGGCGATATGTCCCCGTGAAACGCTCCGGAGTGCCAGATCATGCCCGTTTTTCTCGACACCACCTCGCCCGAGTTTGAGGCCGCCTTTCAAACGCTGCTATCGGCCAAGCGCGAAGACAGCCCGGATGTGGATGCGGTGGTAGCCGGGATCATCGAGGATGTCCGCAGCCGTGGCGATGCGGCGGTGATCGAGCTGACCGCAAAATTCGACCGGCTGGAACTGACGCCCGAGACACTGGCCTTTTCGGCTGACGAAATCGCCGAAGCCGTCGCACAGGTGACCCCGGAAGACCGCGCCGCGTTGGAACTGGCGGCAGAGCGCATCCGCGCTTACCACGAAAAGCAGATGCCCGAGGATCATCAGTGGACCGATGAGGCCGGGGCAACGCTGGGTTGGCGCTGGTCGGCTGTCTCGGCGGCGGGTCTCTACGTGCCTGGCGGTTTGGCCTCCTACCCCTCGTCCGTTCTGATGAACGCGATTCCGGCCAAGGTGGCAGGGGTCGAGCGGCTGGCCATCGTCGTGCCCACGCCGGACGGGCAGGCAAACCCGCTGGTCCTGCTGGCCGCGCAACTGTCCGGCGTGGATGAGATCTACCGTATCGGCGGCGCGCAAGCCGTCGCCGCGCTGGCCTATGGCACCGACACGATAGCTCCGGTCGACAAGATCACCGGTCCGGGCAACGCCTTTGTCGCTGCCGCCAAACGTCGGGTGTTCGGCAAGGTCGGGATCGACATGATCGCGGGTCCCTCGGAGATCCTCGTAATTGCCGACAAGGACAATGAGCCCGACTGGATCGCGTTGGACCTGCTCAGCCAGGCCGAACATGATGAAAGCGCGCAGTCGATCCTGATCACAGACGATGCCGGGTTCGGTCAGGCCGTGGCGCAGGCCGTCGAAAAACGCCTTGAGACCCTACAGCGCCGCGCCATCGCCGGGGCCAGCTGGCGCGACTTTGGCGCAATCATCACCGTGCGCGATCTGGATGAGGCCGCCGCACTGTCGAACCGCATCGCGCCGGAACACTTGGAACTCTGCGTGGCCAACCCGGTGGCCCTAAGTGAACAGACCATCCACGCAGGCGCGATTTTCCTTGGGCAATACACTCCGGAGGCCATCGGAGACTATGTTGGCGGCCCCAACCATGTGCTTCCCACCGCACGCTCGGCGCGGTTCTCATCCGGCCTCAGCGTTATGGACTTCCTAAAACGCACCACCCTCAGCCAGATGACCCCCGAAGCGCTGCGCGCGATCGGCACCGCGGCGGAGACATTGGCGCAATCGGAAAGCCTCGAGGCGCATGGTTTGTCCGTCACCGCACGTCTGAACCGGCTGAACGGCTGATAGGGCGCAAAGATCGCCAGCTTGAGGCGTTTCTGTGCGTTGCCCATTGAAATCCATTGTTATAGGTCTGAGCAGACGTGAAGGATTGTGACCGTTAAAATGACCCGTATCTCGCATATCGAACTGGATGACCGGAACCTACCCCCGCCGACCCCTGAGATCGAGCAGGAGCGTAAGGTCGCCATCTATGATCTGCTTGAGGAGAACAGCTTTGACCTGCCTCAGCGGGATGATCGCGCAATTCCCGACGGCCCCTATCACCTACAGCTTTCGATCCGCGACAAACGTCTGGTCTTTGATATCAGCACCGAAGACAGCCAGAAAGCGGCTGAATTCCACCTGTCCCTCGGGCCCTTCCGGCAGGTGGTGAAAGACTATTTCCAGATCTGCCAAAGCTATTTCGACGCGGTCAAATCTCTGCCGCCCAGCCAGATCGAAACCATCGACATGGCCCGGCGCGGCATTCACAACGAAGGCAGCCGGGTTTTGCAGGAACGGCTGGAAGGCAAGGCCGACGTAGACACCGACACCGCCCGACGCCTGTTCACGCTGATCTGCGTGCTACATTTCGGAGGCTAACGGGTGACGCCTCTGCCGCAGTCCATTCTGTTCTGTTGCGACCACAACTCGGTTCGGTCTCCGATGGCCGAAGGCATCATGAAAAAGTTCTACGGCACCGGCACCTATGTGCAGTCCGCCGGCGTCCGCAACGATCTGGATATTGACGGCTTCTGCATCGCAGTCTGTCAGGAAATGGGCGTTGAGCTGTCCCGCCACCGCACCCGATCCTTTGACGAGATGCAGGAATGGGGTGACGACCTCAGCTCGTTCGATCTGATCGTCGCTTTGTCCCCGGCCAGTCAGCGCAAAGCGCTGGAGTTGACCCGGATTTTCCACCTCGATGTCGATTATTGGCCAATAATGGACCCTACCGGGATGGGCGAGACACGGGAATCAAAGCTACATCACTACCGACAGACCCGCGATCAGATCATCAAGCATCTGAAAGACCGCTGGGGCGAACCAACGGAGTGACCCATGAACCAGACCGTGAAGACCTATTTCGACGCCTTCAACGCCGGTGATGTCGATGGCATGCTGGCCTGTCTGTCCGATGACGTGGCCCATCATGTGAACGAAGGCCAGATCCGCGTCGGCAAAGAGAAATTCGCAGCTTTCTGCGCTCATATGAACCGCTGCTACAAAGAGAACCTGACCGATATCGTGGTGTTCGATGCCCAAGGTGGCACCCGCGCTGCGGCCGAGTTCATCGTCAACGGCACCTATCTGGAAACCGATGAGGGCCTGCCCGAGGCGCATGGACAGACCTACCGCCTGCCTGCAGGCTCGTTCTTTGACCTGCATGACGGCAAGATCACCCGCGTCACCACCTTCTATAACCTTGCAGACTGGACCAAACAGGTCTCGAATGGCTGAGGTTACATCCGTCCGCCCCCTGATCGGTGCAGCCCTCGAGGCCGCTCTGGACGACGTCGCGCGACTGCGGATCGAGGTGTTTCGGGCCTGGCCTTACCTCTATGATGGCGATCTGGAATACGAGCGCAGCTACCTGCAATCCTATCGCGACAGCGACAAGGCCATCGTTGTCGGCGCCTTCGACAATGACCACCTGATCGGAGCGTCGACGGGCGCGCCGTTGACCGACCACGCCGACGATTTTGCCGCCGCGTTTAAAAGTACAAGCCTGGACCTGTCACAGATTTTCTACTGTGCCGAATCCGTCCTTCTGTCCGACTACCGAGGTCAAGGCGTCGGTCACAAATTCTTCGATCAGCGCGAAGCCCACGCCCGCGCGCAGGGTTTCACCAAATGCGCCTTCTGCAGCGTCCAACGCCCGGCAGATCACCCAATGCGGCCCGAATCCTATAACCCACTTGATACGTTCTGGAGATCCCGCGGCTACGAACCATTACCCGGAGCCATCGCTCAATTCTCGTGGAAAGATGTCGGGGACGAGGGCGAGACACTCAAGCCATTGCAGTTTTGGATCCGGGATTTGTCAGCATGAGCCTTGCCGGCAGTCTCCGGTGCCATACCCAATCAACGCAGGCTTAAACTGCAGCCACGTTCTGAGAAAGTCCTGTAAGACCAGCGAGGCAAAGTTCTCAACCTTGACGCCTTCGACTGATTAGACCGTATTTCACGGCCCAGCCGCGGAGTGACCTGGTCTTGCGCTTTTTCGGGACCACGCTGTCTTTGCTCTGGGCGCCGCCTTTGCGATTGAACTCATAGACGTCAATGACACGTTCCGCGCAGCCGCAGGCCTCACCCATGCCGACCTTGGCGAAATAGAACTTCTCGAAGCTTTCAGGTTTTTGCATGGTGCCCTCCGGGTGCGATTAAACCACATGGGCCTTAGACCTCCAATTCACTTTGTCGTCGTTTTGTCCGACTGAAAGGTTGGGCCTGTACATGCCCAGCAATCGTCACTTAGTGTCCCGGCAAATCAGTATCGAAGGACAGATTCATGAGAGTCGCCACCTCCGCCTATGACCTCGATTGGCTCGACAGTTGGGCGCAATACGAGGACAAGCTGAACGCCTGGGTGGCGCAGGCCGCCGGGAACGGGGCCGAGTTGCTGGTCTTTCCCGAATACGGCGCAATGGAACTTTCGACACTGGACGGGGCCGACGTGGCGGTTGATCTGGAGCGGTCGATTCAGGCGGTCTCGGACCGGATAGAAGATGTGCAGAACCTGCACCAGCGCTTGGCGAAGGAATACAAGACGTACATCCTAGGGGCTTCGGCCCCAGTCGCAACAGGTGCAGGGCGTCCGGTGAACCGGGCGGAACTTTATGCGCCAGATGGCCGTCAGGACCATCAGGACAAGCAGATCATGACCCGGTTCGAGCGCGAACAATGGGACATCGCCCCCGGCGGCCCTCTTAAACTGTTCGACACGGCATTGGGCAAGATCGGCGTACTGATCTGCTATGACAGCGAATTCCCCCTGCTAGGCCGCGCCCTGAGCGATGCGGATCTGATCCTTGTCCCCTCCTGTACCGAAGCGTTAGCGGGGTATTGGCGCGTGCGCATCGGGGCGATGTCGCGTGCCTTGGAAAATCAATGCGTTACGGTCATGGCGTCCTTGGTGGGGAACAATGAATGGTCCGAGGCCGTGGATATGAACACCGGCACAGGCGGCATTTTTGGCCCGCCTGACAAGGGCTTTCCACAGACGGGCGTTCTGGCCGAAGGTGTGTTGAACCAACCGGGCTGGACCTATGCCGATATCGACCTGAGCGCCATCGCCGATGTCCGCGCCGACGGGCATGTCCTGAATCGAACCCACTGGGACGAGCAATCCCCCCGAGTCGAATCTGTCACATTCTCCGCGCTTTAATGATTCCGCCCTTGAAATAAGGGAAAAATAGGCTCATTTAAGCGCAGATCCTCGCAGATTCTGCGAGTGCAACGTAATGATGGAGACAACATGGCCAAGGAAGATACGCTCGAATTTCCCGGTGTCGTGAAGGAACTCCTGCCTAATGCGACGTTTCGGGTCGAGCTGGAAAACGGCCATGAGATCATCGCACATACGGCAGGCAAGATGCGCAAGAACCGCATCCGTGTTCTGGCCGGCGACAAAGTTCAGGTCGAGATGACCCCTTACGATCTGACCAAGGGTCGGATCAACTACCGCTTCAAGTAACGCCCTACCTCATGGCGTTTATCCTCGGATCGGGCAGCCCAAGGCGGCTGGACCTGCTGGCGCAGCTTGGCGTGCAGCCCGATTACGTGCGCCCTCCTGACATCGACGAAACGCCTTTGAAGGGCGAGCTTCCGGTTCCCTATTGTAGCCGTATTGCGCGCGAAAAAGCGCTGGCTGTTCAGGCGGATAGTGCAGATATTGTCTTGTGCGCGGACACCACGGTGGCGCTGGGGCGTCGCATTCTGGGCAAACCCGAAAACGCAGGAGAAGCGGCCGAGTTTCTGCACGCTCTGTCCGGGCGTCGGCATCGGGTCGTGACATCGGTCGCGGTGCGCTGCGGAGACCGGGTGTTGCAGCGAGACGTGGTCTCTCAGGTCAAGATGAAACGCTTGTCGGATCTCGAGGTGAACGCCTATCTTGCGACAGATGACTGGCAGGGCAAGGCGGGTGGTTATGCCATCCAAGGTCCGGCTGGGGCGTTCATTCCCTGGATTTCCGGATCGTTCACCGGCATCGTGGGCCTGCCCCTGTCCGAGACAGCCGCACTTTTGCAGGCAATCGGCTACCCATTGTACAGAGAGGCGCCATGAAAGGCCGCACAATCGTTCTGGATCATATCGATGGCCGCGAAGCAGCCGCGTTGATGGTCGACGGCAAGCTCGACGATTTTCTGATCGCCGGAGACGCGCCGCCGCCCGGCACGATCTACCGGGCCCGCGCAGATCGCCCGGTCAAAGGCCAAGGCGGCATGTTCCTCACCACACCGGACGGGCCCGCCTTTCTGCGTCAGGTCAAGGGCCTCGCACCCGGAGCGCTTCTGCTGGTGCAGGTGACAGGTTTTGCTGAACCGGGCAAAGCCGTTCCGGTCACCGATCGCGTTCTGTTTAAAAGCCGCTATGCGATTGTCACGCCCGAGGCTCCGGGCCTGAACATCTCGCGCAGCATCAAGGATGAGGATGAGCGCGACCGCCTGCTGGAAATCGCCCACGAGGTCATGGGTGACAGCGCCTATGGCCTGATTCTGCGGTCATGCTGCGTTGGTGCGGATGCAGATGACATCGCCGAAGACATCGGCGCCATGCTAACGCAGACCGAACAGGTCCTGAACGATCCGGGCACCGAGCCTGAAACCCTGGCCGAGGGCGACGGCCCTCATATCCTCGCCTGGCGCGATTGGACCGACCCGGCGGATGTCGTGACCGAGGCTGGTGGTTTCGAACATCACGGCGTTCTAGACGCGCTGGACATTGCCCTAGGCATTGCAGAGCCTCTGCCGGGCGGAGGGCATCTATACATCGAACCCACCCGCGCGCTTATTGCGGTGGATGTGAACACCGGCGCCGACACTTCGCTCGCAGCCGGCACAAAGGCCAATTTCGCCTGCGCCAAGACCCTTCCACGCGCCCTTAGGGTTCGTGGTCTGGGCGGGCAAATCACTATCGACATGGCCCCGATGCCCAAGAAAGACCGTCGCGGTCTTGAACAGGCCCTACGCGCCGCGTTCAAGGCGGATGGGATCGAAACAACGCTCGCAGGCTGGACGCCGCTGGGCCATTTCGAGCTGCAACGCAAACGTGGGCGTATCCCTCTGAGCGAGGTGCTGGAATGACTTGCCCGATCTGTCAGGAAAAGACGGTTTCCAAATACCGCCCGTTCTGTTCCAAACGCTGTGCGGATCTGGATCTGGCGAAGTGGCTGAACGGATCCTACGCCGTGCCCTCGCAACGCGAAGAGGATATCGAAGACGCGATTTCAGAACCCGAAGACATCCCCCGCCGTCCACACTGAAAAAATGTCAAAAAGCCTCTGGACACTGCTTGGTGCAAGTCATAGAAGGCCTCCACCCAATGGCAATTGCCGTTCCCGTGCCCGGGTAGCTCAGGGGTAGAGCAGTGGATTGAAAATCCTCGTGTCGGTGGTTCGATTCCGCCCCCGGGCACCATTTACACTTTCAGCAGCATCCAGCACTGTCCGATATTTTCGGTAACGCCATGATTTTGCTGCATTCTGAGTCCAGCGTCGTTCAGGTGATTCCGGGGGCAGCCAGACGGTCTGGGGGTATTTCCGGGGGTATTTTCAAAACCACATTAATTCGATTCCTGTTCTCATGCCATTGACCGATACAGCCATCCGAAACACCGCAAGCCGCGAAAAACCTTACAAAATATTCGACGGAGGCGGTCTGCACCTGCTGATCAATCCCGGCGGGTCCAGACTCTGGCGGCTCAAGTACCGGTTTGGGGGTAGAGAAAAGCTCCTTTCTCTGGGTCCTTACCCGCTCGTCAGCCTCAGACTTGCACGCGAAAAACGCGACGCCGCGAAGTTGCTTTTGCTGGAAGACAAAGACCCGGGAGAGGAGCGGAAACTGGCACGGATTGAGGCCGAACGGGAACGCGCGGTGACCTTTGGCGTGGTGGCCCGGGAGTATGTTTCAAAGCTCGAAAAAGAAGGGCGGGCGCCTGCTACTCTGAAGAAGCTGAACTGGCTCATCAGTCAGACTGAGCCGATGCTTTCAGAACGCCCCGTTGCGCAGATAGAGACCCCGGATGTTCTGCGCCTGCTGCGGCAGGTTGAGAGCAAAGGAACCTATGAAACAACCAGTCGGCTCAGGAGCACGATCGGGTCAGTGTTCCGCTATGCAATTGCGACCGGGCGCGCGCATAAGGATCCGACAGAGGCACTTAAAGGCGCGCTTATCCGTCCGCAGGTGCGTTCCAGATCAGCGATACTTGATCCGAAAGAACTTGGCCTGCTTCTGAACAGGATCGATGCTTTCTCGGGTCAGCCTGCGACAAAACATGCGCTGCATCTGCTTGCCCTTCTGGCCCCGCGCCCCGGAGAGCTCAGACTGGCGACATGGGATGAATTTGAGTGTCAGGAGGCGACATGGCGTGTTCCGGCGGAACGAATGAAAATGCGCCGCCCTCACCGTGTTCCGTTGCCGCAGCAGGCGCTGGATCAGCTGAAAGAACTGCACCGGCATACAGGAACAAGTGATTATCTTTTTCCCTCCGCGCGGTCCTGGAAGAAACCCATGTCGGAAAACACTCTGAACGCTGCACTCCGACGGATGGGGTACTCGTCCGATCAGATAACCGCACACGGCTTCAGGGCAACGTTCAGCACCTTCGCAAACGAAAGCGGTCTGTGGGCTGCAGACGCGGTTGAACGTGCTCTGGCTCATGTTGAGGGCAACGACGTGCGACGCGCCTATGTTCGGGGAGAACACTGGGAGGAACGGGTGAGAATGGCAGACTGGTGGGCGGATGAGTTAAGCAGAATGAAAGAGGCGGCTCAGGATGATCGGTGAAGTGTTAAAATCTGAAAAGTTTATTACCCTGAGTCAGGAATCGATCGGGTGGCAAAGACTCCTGACCTTTGTTGATGTGAAGAACATCATCGTAAAAACAGAGCTCCCTCTTCTGGATGAAGTCGCCGAGAAAAGTTTTCACCATTGGCTAAACGATTGTGTTGAATGGACGATCAGAGAGCAACTGACTGCCCGCCTGGATTGGGACCAGGTCAAAAAGGTGAGTGATGTCCTTGCGATTTATCGGGAGTTTTCCAGTAACTTTCTGTACAGTGACGACCCTCCACCCCCGCTTCCGCGAGCATGGGCCGTTGAAGCAGAGAAGTGGGTGGCTGATGCACAGTGTGTTTTGAAGCGTCGAAGGTCTGGTGGTGCCCGGCCAAATGCTGAAAAATGGGTCTTCTATCCCCGGGCGATCGGTCTTTTCCACGCGGCTTTTGGTGTAGAACCAGATGCGGTCGTTTCCCGAAAGTCAAAGGGGAGTCGGGGAGCTGTGTTTCGGTTTTTGAATGCAACTACAGAGACTGTGAACGAGAGGATAGAAGAGCGGAGCTTCTCTGTTTCGGTGCCGGACGACCTCAGGGCGATGGCACTTTGGCACCCCGTACAAAATGACACTTTCAGGCAGCGACTCAAGGATGCTCTGGAAATGAAGATGAGTTTGGCACCAGAACCAGGTTACGTCGAATATTTTCAGATCACCGGAAAAATGGAGCCGCAGGTCACTGGATTTGAAGGCCCGGCCTGGAGAATTTTCTCAGAAGAGTTCCGGGATGTTTTGTCAGGCCATGGAAATTAAAGAGGAAAATACCTCCGGATTTTTGGCAGGTTTGTTCCCGTGAAATGCGTAAAGGTTTCTGTCAGCCTTTAGTGGCCGGTACGACGTTTTGTCGGCCACTTCAGGAAAGGACAGAAAATGCAACAGGATACAACGCCCTGGCAGAACGTGCAGCCCACCGGGCGGTTGCTTCGGCCCGCAGAGGTTGTTGAAAAAGTCGGACTGTCGCGCAGTCAGATTTATCAGATGATTTCCGAAGGACGCTTTCCGCCGTTCATAAAACTGAGTGACCGGGCTTCCGCCATGCCCGAATCCTGGTTGCACGCGTTTGTGGAAAGCTGTGCAAAAGTCAGCATCGGGCAGGGGTATCAGAAATGAGCCGAATAATTCCAATGCATCCAGATGACATGGCGAAGCTGTATCTCAACACGCTCGAAGACCTGCGCTTGGCGAGGATCGCAGAACTGAACGGAGTCGGTGTAGATGAGCGAACTGCGGATTTGTTTGCACGACTGGAGATCGAGAAAAAGAAGCAGCTCGCTTCGGAAATAGGCCCCCAACGTGCTTTGCTTTCAACTCTTGTTCACGAGTTTGAAGGCAAGCGTTCCTGGTACTGTTCTGTTCGGTACGAAACGCCGCCGGAAGGCTTTTGGGACAGGATGTTCTGTGGCTTTCGAAATTAAGCCGATAGCCCAGAGCGGCCGGAGCCGACTTTCTCAGGCTCCGCCGTACTCTTTCTTTAACTTGTGGTTTTTGCCTCTGGTTTCGTCCAGTTCCACGACCCTTTTGCGGTTCGCGTTGCGACCGGAGAATTAGACAGGAAAGACAAATGCAGGGATCCATAGTCAGTTCTGCCGGTCGAACAAAATCCGTCAATGAAAAAGCTGCGTTACAGCTTGCTGAATCCGGATACAGAATTTTCCCGTGCAACCCCAATAATAAGGCGCCGCAAAACGGTGTGAAATGGAAACAGGTTGCCACTTCTGATGTGCGGCAGATTGAGGCCTGGTGGACAAAATGGCCTGATGCACTTCCCGGACTGCCTACCGGATCAGCCAACGGAGTAGCCGTGGTCGACCTCGACGTGCGAGAGCACAAAGACGGAGTCGCCGCGTATCTGGATCTTGGTCTTGATCCCGAAGACGCAGCAATGGTTGTTCGGACCGCTGGCGGAGGTAAGCATCTCTATTTTGAAAACGCGGATGATATCCGAAACTCGACGAGCAGCGCCGGTATAGATGTCCGAGGAGAGGGGGGCTACGTCATAGCTCCGGGCGCAGTCAGCAAAACCGGTTCGTATACGGTGGAAAAAGGTGACCCAAGGGTTGCTCAGCTGCTCCTGACCGCCTTCCCGCAGTCGCTCACACGATCTTTCAGCAGTTCTCAGAACATTAGTCATTGTCAGTATAAGGTGGCGGAGCTTGCAGAAGCGCTCTTCAGGATCCCGAATGACTTGCCGTATGCTCAGTGGGTAAGAATTCTGATGGCTGTTCATCATGCGACGGCCGGATCCAGGCCCGGGCTCAGCCTGGTACAGGCCTGGAGTGCTGACTACACCGGCTACGACTCTAAGGAAGTATCAAGGAAGTGGCGTAGTTTCGGAAAAGTCGATGCTCCTGCTGTGACTGCCGATACGCTGTTTGCAGAAGCGAGAAACTTTGGCTGGCTGGCAGTTTCGCCAAACGATTTTGATGACGACCCGGAAGAGTTGCCAGGCAGCGAATTCCTACTCGGTGAGGAGGCTTCCAAATCAGCTGATACCGGCGGGCTGACATTTCTCACCCCTGACCAATGTGCTGAGCTACCCATCCGTGACTACGTTATCAAGATGTTGATCGCACCCGGGCAGATAGGATGCATCTTTGGTGAGCCCGGGGCCGGCAAATCTCTGTTTGCTCCGCGGCTTGGCTACGCTGTCGCCCGGGGTGAGGATGTCTTTGGTTTGCGAACTAAGCAGGGGCAGGTGTTCTACATCGCTTGCGAGGATGAAGATGGTATGGCCGGGCGCGTCGCGGCTCTCTGTGGCGATCTTGGCGTAACAGATGGTTTCCAACTGGTTCAGGGTTGCGGAGATCTGTTTTCGCGAGGTCAGGTGGAGGGAAAGGGCAGCCCCGACCTCGAGGCTCTGGTTAAACAGGTCAGATTGGTCCGGCCTTCCCTTATTGTGATCGACACACTCGCCATGGCAATGCCCGGACTGGAGGAGAATGACGCGGCAGGTATGAACCGCGTTGTGCAGATTGGAAAACGCCTTGCACAAACTGGGGCGGCGGTCATCTTTGTTCATCACGGAACCAAAGCCGAGGGCAATACACCCAGGGGGCACTCTGTATTTAACGGAGCCCTCGACTTTTCAATAATGGTCAGGACTGCCGACCGGAACGGAATAGTTCGGGGCAAAATCCGGAAGAACCGAAACGGATCACCTGACCTCGACTTTGCTTTCAGAATTGGCTCTCGTCACCTTGGCTACGACATAGACAGCGAATCTGTGGAAGCACCGATCTGTCTGCCCTGCAGCCCTGGGGATCCAGAGGACAATCCGATACTCACGTCCGCTGAGGCAGCGGCCTTCACGCTTTACATGGAAATGTCGGACGGGGTTGAGCTGAACATAACTGACTGGCGAAAGGCCGCTACGGATGGTTTGACCGTATCAGGTAGTGATAACCGCGCCAGCAGACAAAAGGCGGTATCCAGAGCTCTTTCAGGGCTTGTGAAGAAAGGGAGGATTGCTGTCGAGAACGGTTTGATGTTCGTTCCACGTATACTGGAAAACGATGATTGGGATGACATCGAAGAGGATCAGGATAGTGGAGGAGACTGAGCGGACAGAAAGACAAAGTCTGCCGATTGTCCGGTCTGTCTGCAGTTAGCCGGCCCCTCGCATGACGGACAGACAGGACACCCCCCTTTTAGGGGTGTCCCTGTTGTCAGGTCTGCGGGGCACCCACAGAACAGGTTTACGACGGAGTTATCGCTCAAAAAACGGGTCCCTTCGGTCGTGTTACGCTCACCGCGGTCAGCGCGGAGCTCGGCTTTTGAGAGTCTTTCTTCTGGCCTAAGAGACACCCGTTTGCAGGTGTTTCGCTGACATCCCCCTGGTGTCGCCTGACAGCAGAATAAGATGTCCGTATAGGTAACGTCCCGGACCTGTTCTGAATTGCTTTAGCGTGCTATTTCTGACGGGAAGTTCGCATATGACGGCAATAGAAATGTGCGGTCGCAAAGCACAGGCACTTGGTGGCAAAAGCCTGGATCAGGTGTGCGTTAATGAGAAATCCACCAAATGTGCTCATAATGTTCTTGCGGCTAGGGTAGCTCCCAGCCATAATGACAGAAAAATTCCCAGCGAAGCGAGCAGAGATGACGGACTTTGAGATCCTTCTCAGGAAGGCGGGCTATTCGGTACCCCAGGCAGCAGAACACCTCGACTATTCTGAGAGCCACATTTATCGCTGGGTCAGAGGTGAAGAAAAACCCAGGGACGGTGTCATTCGTTTGCTGGAGTTGGAAGTCGATCGACGGAGCCCACCGAAAAACAAAGGTGGCTTCACCTTTATCGATCTGTTTGCAGGGATTGGTGGCTTGCGCAAAGCTATGGAGGGCGCGGGTGGGCGATGTGTGTTTACCTCCGAATGGGATAAATTCGCCCAACAGACCTATCTTGCGAACTTTCCCGACAACCGGCCGATCGCAGGCGATATCCGGGAGGTGGATGCGGCAGCAATCCCTGAGCATGACGTTCTGGTGGCGGGTTTCCCCTGTCAGCCTTTTTCAATTGCAGGTGTTTCAAAGAAGAATGCGCTTGGCCGGCGACACGGCTTTGATGACGAGACACAGGGCACATTATTTTTTGACGTTCTAAGAATCCTGATGGCGCACCGTCCGGCAGCTTTCCTGTTGGAAAACGTCAAGAATCTCAGAAGCCACGATCGGGGCCGGACGTTTGAGGTGATCAAGCGCAAGTTAGAGGATGAGCTTGGGTACAAGCTTCAGACACGGGTAATTGATGCGGCACACTATGTGCCCCAGCATCGCGAGCGGATCGTAATGGTCGGGTTCCGGGAAGACGTGCCATTCTCCTTCGATGATATTGCCCTGCCAAGACGTGGACACCGCGTTATGAGGGACATCCTGCACCCGGAAAACGGTCTGGAGACACCGGAAAGGCACTACACCCTAGGCGAAAACGCCGTTGTGAGTGGAAAATATACCCTTTCGGACAAACTCTGGCAGTACTTGCAGGACTACGCTGCGAAGCACCGCGCAAGGGGGAACGGGTTTGGGTTCGGGCTCGTAGATGGTGAAAGCATCGCCCGAACTCTTTCGGCCCGGTATTACAAGGATGGATCGGAAATTCTGATTAGCCGTGGTGAGGGGAAAAACCCGCGGCGCCTGACGCCGCGCGAGTGTGCCCGACTAATGGGCTATGGCGAAGATTTCCGGATTCCTGTTTCTGACACCCAGGCCTACAAGCAGTTCGGGAATTCGGTGGCGGTTCCGGTGTTCGCTGAGGTTGCAAGGATCATGCGACCGCATATCCTGTGGCTGACAAAGAACCAGACGGAGACACTAGGCAGAGTTGGTTGACGTTCACGACAAGGCGACCCGAAGCCGGAATATGGCGGCCATCAGGGGCTTCAACACCAAACCCGAAATCATAATCCGCCGGGGGATACATGCCCGCGGTTTCCGTTTCCGACTGCATGATCGAAATCTTCCAGGACGCCCTGATCTGGTATTCCCAAAACACCGGTCTGTACTTTTTGTTAACGGTTGCTTCTGGCACGGTCACGGCTGTCATCTGTTTAAGTGGCCGACCACGCGCAAAGAGTTCTGGCGTCAAAAGATTGGCGCCAATGTCGCGCGGGATAAAGTAAGCAAAGAAGCGTTGCACAATGCCGGTTGGCGTGTAGGGATCATCTGGGAGTGTGTTCTCAAAGGACGTCATCGACGTCCTGTCAGCGATGTTCTGGATGACGTCTCCGATTGGTTGAAGACGCTGGATGGCGATCTCATTCTTGAAGGTTTGCTCGAAAACCAAACATTGGGGGAGTCGCCGTGAAATTCGGTGTGTTGGCGGATATTTTTAAGGGGGCCGGTGCCAAGATTCTTACCGAAGTCGAGATAAATCGCCAGCGGTCAAACCAGCACGAATTCCAAGGTGTTGGTGGTTTTCGGGCTTTCCTTGGCGCGCCTGCCCAAAAGGAAACGTTTCAGTCGATCTTTTATTGGTTGGAAGATGATGAAGACGCGGAACCGCCACGTTTGGCTTCCTTTTGCACATGGAGTGACGTTCGGCGGGGCAAGGCAGGCCGAAGCCCTGAGTATCACCTCTACTACGCAGCGAATTCCGAGCCTGTAGTCCATCGGGCCCGGGCAGGTGATCAGGTCGTAATTGCCAGGAAACAAGATGACACCCTTTTGGTGCTCATCACACCTGATGGTTCAACGATCGGCCAGCAACTGCTGTGGCTATTTGGGCTGGATCTTTTTGAAGGGAGATCCGTCGCTCACCGTCTCGACAATAATAACGCAGTTGAACTTGGGTTTGCGGCTCGACGCGTTCTGGCGGATTTGGGCATTGAGATAGAAGATTCCGAACCAGACGCCTTCGATCTGTTAATTGATAGGTGCGGACGGAAGTTTCCCGGAACCGTTTCACTATCATTATTCGCCCGGGAAACCCTAAAAGATGTTGATCCGAAGCTTGATCCAGACGGAGCGCTGGTTGCCTGGATGGAACACGAGGAAGCGCTATTCCGCCATCTCGAACGTGAAATCGTATCTGATCGGCTGAAAGCGGGCTTTACGGAGGGGGATCTTGCCGATGTGGAAGGCTTCCTGAATTTCTCGCTTAGCGTTCAGAACCGTCGGAAGTCGCGCGCTGGCTATGCCTTCGGGCATCATGTGGAAGCCATCCTGCAAGCTCACGCAGTCAGCTATGCACGTGAAGCAACCACAGAGAAACGGAATGCTGCAGATTTTCTTTTCCCCGGTGAAGGCGAGTACGCCGACCATCAGTATCCAAGTGATCAGCTTGCAATGCTTGCGGTCAAAACAAGCTGCAAGGATCGCTGGAGGCAGGTCCTTGCGGAGGCTGATCGGATTCGGACCAAACATTTGCTCACACTGGAGCCTTCGATATCGAAGTCGCAGGTTTCTGAAATGCAGAAGCAGGAGTTGCAGTTAGTTGTGCCAACACCACTTCACACCACTTATCGCGATGATCAGCGGGGTGCACTACTTGACGTAGCGGGTTTTCTGAAAGTGGTGTGCGAGTTTCAGGGTCGCCAGAAACTACTCATTTGAAAGTCGAAAGTGGGCGGAAAGTGTGAATTCGCGGCACCGCAGCAGGAAACTGTGGAAGCCGCGAAAGCGGACCTTCGTCACCGGGGTCTCAGGATTGTCTTGCTTCGGGACAGTGATTCAGAAATCCGGACATTCGCTGTTGATGTGAGATGGATTCCGGAAACTCAAGAAAGCTGACCTCTATCCCGTTGCGTGAAACAATCGCTTTGGATCCCAAGTCGCCAGATTGGTACTGTATGTTGTTTGACCAGCAGCACTTCTGGACAACTCTACGGTAATGAGGCTGTCATTTTCGGAAGCTGGGCTTAGTTCAAGTGCCAAGTAATCAAAGAGTGGCTTCTCGTGCACAGCGATGACCACTTGTCGTTCCTTTTGTCTTGTCAGCGTCCTCAAGAGAGCCGCAAACTGGGCGATGTGAATGTCATCCATGTTTTGAACTGGGTCATCGAGAACCAGCCAAGGCAATGTAGGTGGTGCGGAAAGATGCAGTGAAAGAAACAGCGTTAGTGCGGCAGTGTTGAGGTTTCCCGCGCTCAACATGGCTTTGGGATTCCCTCCGTCAGCACTCCCTCTGTAACTTGTTCTCAGGTCAGCCTTTACCGGCCCGGAAGTTGTATCGGGAAGTGCGAATACAGGAACGAATGGTTCTTCCGGGGCCAATCGAACAAAAAGGTCTTTCCAGATTGAGTTTAGTGACTCGTTGAAGACCTGTTGCACAATTTCCGTCCTAACTGAGACAGCGCTTTCTGAAAGGCGCTTTAAGCTACTGCGTAGATCATCGACCTTTTTGAAAGCGGCTTGGGCAGTCGCAACTCGGCTTTCAATCTTCTCCAAACTGGCTTTTGCAGCTTTTGTGCTCTCATCTAAGTTTTGCAGCTCACGTGCATGCCTTATCGCGCTCTGACGGTGTTGTTCACTACTCCTCAGCTCACCTAGCTGATCATCGACAACTCGCTTACATCGCTCCAAAATGTCGGCGGTAGAATCTTCGAGCTTGATGTCAGTCAGCTTCAAGTCGGCCGCAAATCTATAGCTGGACTGCCTTACACCTTCGACCGTTTCAATATCTTGCCGTAGCTTAGAAAGGTGTGCTGTCGCTTCCCTAACTCGTTCCGTGCAATGGTCTCCGGTTTTGGCATCGTTCTCCGCATCCACAAGCTGACTCTCAGCACCTCTCAACCGTCCAGCACGCGAAACCAGCGAATTCCTATCGACGTTAGATAGAGTGTTCGCCGCGTACTCCTCGAGTAGTTCTGTGGCCTTCTCAATCTCGCTTCGCGCCTGTTGGCGCTCCATCGATACCGATTGGAGCTCAGCAGCGGCAGAAGTTAGAATGGAAATGTGTTCGGACAGATGTGACTGTAGCGATCTTTTTGAAACCTCTCGAAAATCTCGGTGGCAAACCGGACATTCGTCATCTTTCACAAACGGAGAGACCGCAGACAATGCTAGAGCAAGGTCGCTTGTGCTCGAACTAAGGCCCTCTAGCCTGTCACCTAGTCGCATCGACCTTTCAGTAGCCTTGTTTAAAGCAGATTGCGCAGCAGTGGTTTCTCTGCGGGCAACCTCATCCCTAACCAATCTGGCTTCAACCCGCGATAGCTCAGCAGAAATCTCAGTCATTGAAGCCGCGCGAAAGGACTCTCGGCCCACACGAGCTGGGCTTGGTGTGTTAGGTAGAAATGAGGTTACAATTTCTACCAACTTCTGGAAGCGGGGCTCGTTAGCTGCTTTCCATTCATCAAGATCGGATTTTGCATCCGCAAGTACTTTTTCAGCCTCTGCAATGTCGTTGCTGCCGATCTCAGAAATTCGTCCAAGCAAAGATTGAGCTGAAGCAAGTTCACGTTCAATTGCCATTAGGCGCGTGAATTCGTTTTCCTGGCTCAGAGATACTTCGAGAATTTGAAGTAGGACTTCTATCTCCACATCTTTGTTGAAACTGAACGGCCTCAAGCTCTCCCTGAGGCTGTCGGATACGCTAGTTCTGGTCTTGAGAAGGTCGCCTAGCGTCGTTCGTTGCCGTTGTTCGCTTTCCTTCAGCCTTTTCAACTCATCTTCGGCGTTCGAATACTCTGGCACAGATTTTCTAAGGCGCGCCTTGTGCCCGGCAGGTTTCAATCCTTCAATTACATTGTCCAAGACCTCCAAACCTAGGAGTTCTTTTACGAATCTGGTCAAAGCGTTTTCACCATCTCTGGCGTCGCTCACCTCATAGATTTCAAGCAAACGACTGAGTGTAGTTTGAGCAAGAAACGAACGCTCGGAAAAAAATCTTGAATGATCCGTGTTCAGCAGATGAATGCCATCAACTTCACCTGACGACGAAATCTTGAGATTGGCAGGGCTGCTATAGGTATCTTTATGTCGGCATTCGATGGAAACACTAGCCGTAGTCGCATCATAATGAACGAGATCTTTTTTGTAGTTCTTCTCGACACGGCTCATTGCTTGCACGCCTCCGGTTAGACCGAACTCTAGTGCAGACAAAAAGCTGGTTTTACCGCTGCCATTTGGTCCATGGATCAGCACGACCGATGCATCTAAGTCCAAATCGATGAGTCCATTCAGGCTTCTAAAATTTGACGCACGAAGCTTTGTGATGCGAGAAGTCACTCTTGCTCCTCCCAAATGGGTGCCAATGCATCGCTCACGAGATCACGCACTTTTGCTTCTACCGACTTGCTGCCTTGTTTCGCTGTTTTTGCGAGGTTCTGGATATCTTTCGGTAGTTCCTTAATCTTTTCACCAAGCGCAATGGTTGGATCGCTCAGAGCCTCCGTGGTGTCGAATTCGGCCAGAGGTAGCAGCACTGCCAACCAGTTTGACAAGTTGTTTTCGTCAGCTTCTTCGGAAATGGATCCGACAGGCAAAACGCGACAGACAGACTTTAACTCATCCAGATTAGCCACCGATGGGCGCGGACCAACGATAATTGTAGTGATCGAATTGTTTGCCCGTGAAACATCTAGCGCCCGCGCGACGCCCAAGACGCTGACAACAATCTGTTGATCATCGCACAATGCAGTATCTACGACCAGTATCAGGTCACTTGATACGCCTTGCTTGTCTAAAACAGCAGGGAACTCAAACTTGATCCGGTTGATTGCTAAGGGTGTTGGCAAGCGCCGATACCCACTCTGTTCGAGCAACTCAACTACCCTTTCGACTGGTCCCAAAGTTGTCATGGCATGGTTTCCAACCTGAATCGTTCGGTTAAACCTTCACCGTTTGTTACGTCGTCGAGCATTGTCCGAATACTGGTGCGTCTGATGCGGCTTGTTGATGCTCTTGCAAACGATCGTTTCGGGGATCTCTGCAACCTATCATATATTGGTTTTGCGTGTACAACGATGGCATCTTGAGCGTCATGTAAGTGTCCAGATTCAAATAAGTGATGTTCCGCACTTGAATCCGTAACGACATACAAAGGAGTGCGCCGGTCGCCCAGGCTCAGGGTAATCATACCAGTTCCGACACCGTTCTCAGGCGTTGTGGCAATCTCCCATAGACCGTTTTCGGAGCCAGCGCTAATGATTGCAGCAGCTACAGCCGCTTCTGGCAAACCACTGTTCCTCATGACTTGCGAGTCTTCAATGTTTCGCACGGAAGTTTCGGTAATGGGCTCATATTTCATTGGATCTTCGGGCAATCGCCCCTCAATCAATAGACTTTTGCACTTAGTAATCTGACTCATCAAAGAAAGCACGAAGCCGAGAGTATCCTTATCACAACCAGCAGCAACTGAATTTCTCAACTCATGAATTTTAGTTTCCACCCATTCTTTCAGCTCTGCGGGAACTCCATCAGATAGCATAAATGAAATCCGGGTGAGTTTTCTCTCTAACCCATATAAGAGAAGCGCAGGCAATAGCTGGGACGCGTATGATCGGACGAGCACGTTTTTTTGGATTTCACCCCGAGTTTGCCCGGAATAGTGCTCGCGAAAAACATTACCCAACAATGCGCGTTGATCTTCTCCAATCTCATTGTTCGAGAAAACGCAAGCAGGCCGCTCTCCTGGCCAGTTCCAAGCCAATTGATTTTGAGCTTGGGCGAAAAGACCGCGGATGTTGAAATCTTGCGCGGACAATCCGAGCATTAGAGTTGGATTCTCCATGATCGTCGTTACTAAGTGCTGGACAACACCTTGGTTTCTTGGTTCGTCACGCCAAGTATCTATCTGAACTTGCCTTCCGACAATGTACTGACGATACGTGTCCGAGCTCTGAGCGGCCCGAACTGCACATCCATGGAATTTTAGTAGTTTTGCGCGGAACTCACTTTCTTGCAGATCTTCAGACCTAACGCACACGTCGATCGCGCAAGCACCTGCGCTGGTCACTTCCACCGCTTTCTCAACCAACCCGTCCCAGTTCGCTGAGGCAAGTTCAGACACCATGCCTTCTCTTATGAGGGCGGCCAATGCAAAGTGCTCGGCGGAAGGCTCTACATTTGGGTTTGCATAGGTGCCAACTACATCAATGCCTTCCCAAACAAGCACGTCATCGGCTTCACCCGCTACGTCAATGTTCAGAAATTGAGCATATTGATTAGTAAGTCTCTGCTGTAGAACGCCCGCTATGGGCCATTCTGATGCAGGCAACGCAAAGTTGACTTGAACTCGCTCATCGTCGTTTAGGGCCGCAACGTTGAAAGCTCTCTCAAGTGCTTCCATGTACGGGCACCCACAGTTCTGTTGGTCAATACGAGAGCGAAGGAATTCCAAAACCTTAATGACGAGTTCGCCCAGCATCGGGAATCGCGAGCGCGAGATCCCGGATCCCAACCAAAATGCGTACCGGCCGTCAGCAACTCCCTGTGCGAATTGCGGGAATTCGCCATCCAAAAGCTCTAAGGTCTGTAAAACAGAAATGGATCCGGCGTCTGGGCAATCATCCAAAAGTATTTGATCCCTATGCAATTGATAAGAATTGGAATTTTTCTCCTATCGACGATAAACGGCGAATCCTCACTTCTCAAGCGCAATCTAAACGTGCACGGGTCCACATGAATAAGATTGTCTACCGTCACCAAACTCAAGTAAGCGGACAAAATGACTGATAATTCCAACAACAAAATGTTCGCCGGGTTGACTACTGGTGTGAAGCTCGAGCAGTACGCGCGTTCCATGCTAAAGCAAGTCATGTCGATGGACGACGGATCTCAGCGAGGTGACGTCATGCAAGAGCGCGCCCATATCGGTCTTGAACCAATGCTGTTGGCGCTCGCCATGGAGTTCGCGCTCAAAGCTTGGTTTGTTTGGGATCACGATAGTCACGACCCAATTAGAACGCACGATTTGGCAAAACTGTTCGATGCGTTACCAGCTTCTAGTCAGAAAACACTGGATGCAGTGTTCGATAAGAAGGTTGCTCCCTTTCATTCCCAAAGCTGGTTTATGGAGTACAGTATCAGAGACATACTTGAGCATCACGCAAATGCGTTTGTTGAGTGGCGCTATCTGCACGAGAAACGAGACAGGGGATTGAGCTTCGATTTCTCAACTTTTGTAGCGACGCTCGAGTTGGTTCTGGACGAGTTTAGGAAGCGATACGAAACACGGAAAATCAGCCCACAACGTTCACATTTTTAAGTGTTAACCCTGTTTGCGCAACTTGGTCTGGGGGTCCTGTATACCACTTCAGCGCCTTCAAATTGACCTAAGTAATTACTTTGTATCCGTAGCGGATGATTGCCCTAAAATGCTGCGCTGTGCATCAAGGTCCGGTTTGACGGGTCGCGATGCAACATCACCCTGCCACGGCCAACGGCAGGAAAGGGCCGTCCTTATCTTCACTTTCTTATCCAGCCCGCAACATTCTGCGGCTGCTCCAATGGCGGTGGTGAGCCCAAAGTGACAAATGCTGCAGCTTGTACCGATGTCCGCTTCCACTTTAGCGCTAGGGGTCGGTCCTCAAAGTCTCTTGCTTTGCAACATACAAAGCACTTCTCGATAAGACCTATGCAAAAAGTGGATCTCTGATCGGGGATTTTGGCTATGCCGGCGGCAAATCGAGTCGGTTCCTGGTTGCTACACAGGTCAACTATCGCGCTAGCATGAATTTGAGATGTTTCTACAGCCTTAATGACGGGCTAAGCATGGCTAAAATATTTCTGGTTCTGCCGAAATCACCTAGCGAATGTACTAATTTCGAGTGGCGTCCGTGCGCCTACAGTCCTGGTCTGATGTAATTCAGGATCGAATTCATCCTGACAATTACTTTGCGGATCACGTGCGTTGCCGCTGCTGAATCAGTGTACATCGCCGCCAAACCGGCTGCGCCCGGAGGAATCGATGCCAGTACATCAGGGTCGTCCGGAATAATGGTAACGATGAAGGGCTCGCTTACGATCTCCCCAGCCTGAAAGACAGTTCCGCTGACTTGAGCTTGTCCCTGTGAAGAAATATCGAAGATCGTATCCACCGTGCCGGTTACCAGCTCTCCCGGTCTGATCTTGAAGGCAATTTCAGCAGGTTGACCTGGCCGAAGATGGCGGAGGTAGATCTGATGTACCTGAACGACCAAGGCTTTTTCAGCAGTGTCAACGAACACTCCCGCGGGCGAAAACGGGAACGATACCACTCTTTGACCTTCTGTGATGGCAAGGTTGTTCACAAAGCCTTCCGAAGGAGCACGGACAATTGTCTCTTGCAGATTCCACTGCGCCTGATCAAGCGCCGCTTGCGCCTCCGCAAGCTTAGCGACAACGCCATCCGGTGTGAGGGCATCGAGTTCGACCTGTGCCCGAGACACGGCCGCCTGTGCTTGATCAACTGAGCCTTGTGCCGCTTCGAGATTGGATTGACGGGTTTCAAGCCGATTTTCCGAAATAGCCCCGCTTTCGACAAGCCTACTATCATCCTCAAAGCGTGATTGAGCCAAGTCTCTTTGCGCAATTGCCTGACGCAGTTGCGCCTCGGCGGACGCAAGGTTCTCACGGTCCTGCCGAATTTGTGCCTCGACACGTGAAACAGTTGCTTGCGCTCGTTCAACCGCAATTTCGAAGGGTTCCGGATCAATACGGAACAACACGTCACCCTCTTGCATCGGAACATTCGGTTCTGCCACGACCTCGACAACCTCGCCAGCAACGTTAGGCACGATTGAAACTGCTCTGGTTAGAACCTTGACCGGCCCGGAGGGTGCACCCCACTGCATGGGAATGAAAAGGAAGATGAGCAGGATAACCATCCACCCAATGGTGGAAAGCCACGTCGCCTTGGAGTTTGGAAGAACCTTGAGTTTTACAAGAATGAAAAGGACAGCAACATATATGAGGGTCAGGAAGACAATCATGACGCGCCTTTCGACCGAGCACTGGTTTCAGCTTCGGTTGCTGAATTCGTTATTGTTTGCAGCGGCGACTTTGTGAATGCCCAAATCAATGCAAGCGGCCAAAATATGCCAAAAGTAATCGCTCCCACCCAGCCAGCGACATTGATCGCATCTGCTTGGGGATGCTCGCGTTGCTTCGCGATTTTCCCCGGTAACATTGCCAGGATCACAAATCCTACGATGGCTGTGAGGATCAGTATGACAAGCACGACCCACGCAAAAATGTCCAAGCCGCTCACTCTAAATGCCTCCCTGTATTAGCTGTGCCCACCGAGCTATGTTGGTCTAATTCGCCGGAACAATTTCCGGAACACGGTAGGCTCGAAATTCTTCGACATCCGGTCGATATGCCCGAAGCAGCAGGTTCCAACCGTCTTCGGGTGTGAAGGCGAAGTTGGGAGCAAGTGCGCGACAGTCCTCGCCACCGAATGCAACGTCAAACGAGCCGTCGTCGTTGCTGACAACGCCCTGGTTTGAGCTGACGATGCTATCCGTGTCCGACATCAAGTATTTCTGCGGCCCATATACCGTGATGGAAAAGAATGCATCGACCGGCACTTTCGGGAAAGTTGCAGTGTAGCAAGCGCCTCCCACAGCGTTTTCAGGACCACCGATAGCGTACATTGCGTTTTCGTCCGCTGACAAACCCCAGGCGCCTGCCGTCACATAGGTGAAATACTCCCAGTCCTCAACATCGGCGACCCGCTTCTGCATCGCACCGAACGATGAAGGCAGCTTGGAATACTCAGCCAGCAGGGCGGCGCGCACCCTTTCAAGCACCTCCGCGTCAAAGCTCGGCAGATCATTCTCTGGTGCGGCGCCAGAGATTACATATTGTGGCTGAAGTTCTTCTGTCACAACACGCACATCATCTGCCGTAGCATCCGTTCCGGTCCGAATGCCAACGGCAACGAAATCGGTCTCGAAATCCTCGGACGAAAACGTGTATTGGCCGTCCCCGTACAGGTAGAACGGCGTCATGTGGTCTTCCGTAATGATCTGGATCGATAGAAACCGGTCGCCCACATCTGGCACATCCAGCGTAAACCCCTGTCGCGCGTTAACGATTGCAATCGAATAGATCGTGTCGTTATTTGGCGAAACGACCCAGCGGTCGTCGGCGGTAGACAGGTTCGTGAAGTGAAAGAATTGGTTTATGCCAGAGCGGCCCATGAAGTTCGCGAAAAACGCCCGGCTATCTGCGTTGATGTATTCGGCGGCGCTCATCCCGTAATCGTTCGGATCTGTGGACCAGCCGGAACTGTCTATGTCCGGGATATCCGCTAGCACCGTCGGTACGATCAGAGTGCTGCACAACAAGGCGGCTGTAATCTTGTGGAACTTGCTGGATGCGCTTTTCATTTTGTTTCAACCTCGACTGTCAAGTCAGCGCCGGGAACCGGAACATAGGCGCGAAGGACGCCATAAAATGGCGTTCCGGTCGGAATGCCGTTCTGCCCCTCGCCGGACGGGCTGAGCGTTACGGTATAGGTGCCGTCTTCATTCGGCTCGGCTGTATAGCTGGTTTGATCATAGATGCCCTTGTCGTTGGGGATCAGCAGTTTGTTGGCGGACGCATAGACCGTAACGGAGAAATAGCCGCCTTCTTCGACGATGTTTGCAGGGACTGTCAGAACGTAGGTGTCTTCACCGTTGAACGGCTGGCTGTTTTCGTCAAACGCAAGCAGGCCGTACCTCACCACGTTGGACGGCGTGCCAAGCTGTCCTTGGAACACGCCGACCGCAGCGTGAATCTCGCCCACATCGCCTGAAACCGACCCGAATATCTTGTCGGTATCTACAAGTGGCACCGCTGTTTCGATGAGCGTCAGTGCCGCCGCCTCGGTTTCAGGCGAAAATCGCTGCACGTCGCGGTCCATGTCACCCTGGCCGCCTTCCATCACAATCTCGCTGCTCAGCGCCATGACCTCGTCAAGATTGTCGACGACGACCATGCGGCTAAAGGCAAGCCCTTGGTCGGTTTCGAGAGCCAATTTGTGGAAGTTGCCCTCGGGCAGGGATTGCCCGGGTCGGTACAGCAGGATCGGCAAATCCGGGTTCACGATGACGCCCGGTATGTTGTGCTTCATGTCGAAAATCGACACCGAGAAGTAGCGGTCGTATTGCGGCGTGTGGATGATCGCTGGGCCTTCGGACAGGCTGAACCAGTTATAGCCGTAATTTACCGTCGCCTGGGGCGTGATCACCGTGTCATCGGTGGGATCGACGAGTCCCGTGAACTGAAAGCTGCCCGGCTCGTTGGTTTCGAGCCAGCGCTGCATCATGCGCACCTGTTCCTGGTTGGGATACTCGCGGATATAGTTTTCGATGGTGTCCTGAGCAAATGCAGGAACAGCAAAGAACGGCAGAAACAATATCAGATTGCACAGCTTGCGTATCAACATGTCGTTTCGTACCTTCTTGATCCAGTGATTTCGAGTTTATCACCTTGAACGTAACACTGAGCCAATCTAGGTCAAACTTCTGGGGATTGGGTGCTGTTGTGACGCACAATTCATACGGGAGTTGTATGTCCGTAGAAAACGGATGAGTTTGACGTGGCCCAAAACCCTTCAAGAATGAGCCTTTGTCTCACCAAGTTTCGGCACCATTGTTGATCATATACCGCCGCCTTCGACTGGCTTCCCCAAAAGTGGTCGTTGGCAAACTTGCGGCGAATGGCCGTTTCGTCCGCAAACTGTGAGCTCGGCCTTGTCAAAACGCTGCTCTTGCAGCGAATGACCGCAAAGCGGGCTGCGACCGCAGAAATTCGATGTGGTGTTCAAAGTCGGCTCTGGGCCGGCAATCCAACCACCCAAGCCTCAGACCGGTGGGCGCAGCTCGTGCCAATGAGTAAGTTTTTGAAACACGTCTGCAAGCTTCAGCAGTGAGGTCTCTTTATAATGGTGTCCCACTATTTGCAGTCCAATCGGCATACCCTTTTGTGTCTGGCCACAGGGCAGACTAATTGCTGGGTGGCCTGTAAGATTAAACCCGCATGTAAAGGGTATCAAACTTGCCAGTTCCTGTGTTGGGTCGAAGTCTGCCAGAGGCATCGCAGGGCGTGGTGTTGTCGGTGTCAGCAAAGCCTGCGCGTCAGCTTCCTTGAGTGCGTGAGTTAGTTCCTGCCGCAACTGCGATCGGATTTCTATAGCGCTCAGCAATTGATCCTCGGGAATTTCCAGACCAGAATCGATCATTTCCGCGACCGCTGGCGAGAAATCATCTCGACGCTTCATTAGAGCGTCAGCATTGGCACATGCCAGCTCTGTCGCAAAGAATGTGACGATTGCGTCCACAGCCAATGGCAGCGTTGGAACGTCAATTTCAACAACTTCCGCGCCTGTTTGGTGGAAAACGTTGCACGCCGCTGAAAATGCGGCTTTGGTTTCCGAGTCGAGGTCGTAGGCTTGGGCAATCGCCTCTAGTGTCGCCGTTCCAAGAACTGCGATATTGTCTGCGGGGCGTGGTGTATCGCCATATGCCGCTCGGCTCTGCAAGGTTGCTTTATCCCAAGGATCTGGCCCTGCAAGTATGGGCAGAATCCGGGTGATTTCGGCGGCGGACCTGGCGATGATGCCAACATGGTCAATCGATGGGGCTGACGCCTGACGCATTACGCCCTGAGAGCTGATCAAGCCCCAGGTTGGCTTCAGGCCCGTTGTTCCTGTCATGGCTGCCGGTATGCGAACAGAACCTGCAGCATCGGTGCCAAGCGCAAAGCGGGCAGATCCAACGGCCACCGAGACGCCCGCGCCTGCACTCGATCCACCGGGATAGCAGGTTAGGTCCCATGGGTTACGTGTTGGTGGCTGATCCAGTCCGCAAGTCAACTCGTGCGCGATTTGCGTTCCGACCAGTATACCTCCTGCGGCGCGAAGCCGTTCAACCACTGCAGCGTCTTTTGAGGGAACACGGTGTTCATAAGCTTTTGAACCTCCGGATGTAACCACGCCCGTCACGTCGAACACCTCTTTTACCGCGAATGGCCATCCTTCAATCTGGGGCTCTTGAGGGCCAACATGGATGTCAGCCGCACCGGCCTGAGCGCCAGAAATCAGCAGATGTCTGTATGCGTGTACTTTGTCATCAGTGCGAGCCAATGCGTCCAGTGCGTCTGAGAGCTGACTGCTGGTGGTAACGGACATGGGTTTTCCACAGCTCCTTGTTGGCAATCAATTCAGTTACTAAGCAAATCGCTATTCGGTCCTAAGTCTATTTAGGCGCTTATGAATCAGCCGTGCCTTCAAGCTCATCCAGCAGCTTGTAATCTGTTGGCGGATCGTCACAAATGCCCGGTCCACATTCCAGAAGCGCTGAACCGACGTTGAGCGCAGCCAAAAGTAGGATCAGGAAAAACACCGCTTTGGCCAACTGGCTGCCGCCGAACCTTTCGGTTGCTCTCACGTCCGACGCTAGGTCGTATTGCTTTTCGAAAACCAGCATGATCGCGGTGCCAAGGATCACCAGACCAAAGGCTATTCCGGCCCATGTATAGAAATGTAAACCAAGTACAGGCGAGCCATAGTGACCTGTGCCTGGGACTATATGCAGCAGAATCTGGCGGATCGAAACGCTAATGCCGAAGATCGCCGCGACAAGAACTATTCCATAGTTTCTTGCGCGCGTACCCCACAACAGGTTCAGCCCCAGACCAAACCCGACGGCCACAAACCCAACACGTTGCAACAAACACAGTGGACAAGGCAGCTCGTACAATACGAGTTGAAAATAAAATGCAAGAACCAAAACAAGGCAAACCGCAAGGGCACCAAGCGCGTTCATGTTTCGAGCAAACTCAGGTGACATGCAAAGACCTCACAGTTGGATAGAAAGTGGGGTCGTAGCGTGAAACTTAAGCCAGTACGTGCTTATCAAAAGTGCAAGCACGAAGATGGCGTATGACGACCTTACAAGCTTGAAATACGCAAGTGCCATCGCGCTGGCAAAAAGTGCAAAAAGCAAAGCAATCATTAGATGCTCCTTACCGGATCGAAGGTGTCCGTGGTGACCAATGTCTATGAACTGAACCGGTTCCAGAGATTTAATCAAGCCTGTAGCGATCGTTTGAGTCGCACTATATTATCGACACTGACTACGCGTTGAAATTGCAATCTCAGCGAATGACCGCAAAGCAGGTTGCAACCGCAGCATCTATGAGTAAGGACGAGTGACCGGTTTGGGCCGCGAGTTACAACACACTCTGGAGCTGGCGATGTACCAGAAATCGGACAATGCTGTCACTCTGTCGCAAGTTGAAATTTGAGGAAGGTCGCGCCGTCATAATCGACTTCGCCAACCCGCCAAGCACCAAGTCTGTCGAGTGCCCGCAGGTTCGTGCGTGACGGTGGTAAAAGGAAGGTCACATACGGGATGCGTTCATCGGAAATTGCAAAGTCGATCGCCTTTCGCGAGATGCGCGGCCCGAGGCCAAACGTGTCGGGCCGCAAGACCAGTCCGAAATCCCACTCGACTCCTTCTTTTTGAAATCCACCCCAGCCGACATATCGGTCATCGGACAAAAATGCCCAATGCCCAAGTCCATCACGGCGCCAACACTCTTCCTTTTTGGCGACAAACCGCGCCACTGTCTCGGCATTCCAAGTAAATTTCAGAAGCGGCATATGCTCGGCCACACGAGGGTCGGACATGTGCGCCAAGATTTCGGCTGGGTCGATTTCCGACAATCGGACGAATTTTATTTCAGATCTCATTGCGGCGTCTTTCGATGTGCTCGTCGCTCATTGTCCTCTGAACGCGATATTTCAACAGCCAACTCTATGCCTGCTGTCACGCTGCGACATAGGCATTCAGTTTGTTGCCATCCAGATCCCGGAAATACCCTCCGTAGAAACCATGATCTCCGCGCGGACCGGGGGGGCCCTCATCTGTTCCGCCAAGTTCGAGGCACTTGGCGTGAAGCGTATCGACGGCTTTTCTGTTGGTCATTTTCAAAGCGACCATCACCCCGTTTCCAACACTTGCCGGTTCCCCATTGAACGGACAAACAAGGCATAACGCAGGCTCGGCCCTTGAGCGGCCCCATGCGGCCATATCGCCGTGTTTCCAAAGGCGGTTTGCGCCCACACTCGAAAACAAGGCGTCGTAGAATTTCAGCGCGGCCTCGAAGTTGTTGGTTCCGAGGGTAACATATCCGATCATGCTTGATCTCCGTAATTCTGTGGGCGTCATTTTCAACTTTAAGCCCGGCTACAAAGACACCTGGGTTGCTGCGCCAGACCGCCTTGCAAGTAAGGTCGAGGCCGGACCATGGCTCGGAATTGCCCGCACTTCAAAATTTTCGAAACGCTCGATTGCCTGCATCAATCGGGAGCGGGACATAAATCGGCCGGTCCCGCGAAACAAAAGCGCCTGGCGCATGAGGCTTCCGGCAAGACCACGGGCAGGCTCGTCCGCGCAAAACGCGAGACAAAGCGCGCCGCCGGCTCGAACAACCCTGCAAAGTTCAGTCAAAGCCAGATAGGGATCGGGGACGGTTTCCAAAGCCCAAGCACAGGTCACAAGATCGAAGGTGCCATCCTCAAACGGCAGGGACTCCAACCGTCCTTGTATCTTTGGCACGGGAATGTCGGCGCAGCGTGCAAGCATCGACGCGGACGGGTCGAGAAGGGTCATCAAATTCGGGGGCATACCCTCGGCAATCAATGCACGTGCCAGATTGCCGGTGCCGCAGCCAGCATCCAAAAAACTCGAATTCGGCGACGCAAGTGCACGCACAAGGCCTTCCAGGGCGGCCTGCGCCTCGCCGCCTGCATGACGCAGCCAGCGATGATGAAGTTTGTCATAGCGAGGTGCGAGTTTGTCATAAAGATCGACCGCATCGTCTAAAGGCGTTTCTGCCAACATCTCTTTAGTCCTATTACTCATTCATAGTGTCCGCGGTGCGCACACGTTTTTTACGAAGAACTTGCGTCGGATTGCGGCGCGGTGTGTTCGTGCTCGGGCCACGTCCATGCAGTCCAGAGAATTGCCATTAGAGCCACGATCTCGATAGCGAGGTGGAAGGTGTCATCCATGTCGGTGGGGGCCGAGGAAAGGAGTGTACCCGTCGTGACGATCACTGCAAGGAAGGTGACAGGGCGACCGATCCTGCGGGTTAGCAGGAGCGAAAAGAGCACCATCGCAATCGGCACCTGGACGAGGAAACCGCCGAGAAGCATCAGCCCTTCGGTGATCTCGATGCCGTTATAATGGCCTGTCAGCAGCATCTCGATATGGGACGCGAGAACAAACTGGTGAATGTCGCGAAAGATGATGTTGAGCAGTATGAACAGCCACAGGGCCGACAGAAGAATACGGGGATCGAGCCGTCTCATTTTGGTGCCTTCTTTCTGTGTTTCTGGAGTTTGCCGGTGTCAGGCCGGGAGCACGATTGGGTTCAGATCACGGCACCGGATGTGCGCGTTGCAAAGGCGCGGGGGATCAGGAGTTCCGCAATCGCAAGGTTGATGGCCCACGCCCCAACCATCAGGAGGTCTCGCGAAAACCCCGACGGCTCAGTGTCGAAGAGGCCCATCGTGACCAGAAAGAGCGCGGTCTGCGTTGAGGCCCCTTGGCCGATGGCATAAGCGCGCAGCATCGCAGCGCGGTGCGCAGCGACGTTTCGCGACCGGATCGCGACGACGGCCCATGCGATGAGGGCGATCATCGCGAGGCTAAGCGTGACCCTCGCCCCATAAAGCAATGGTCCCTGCAGGGCGTCGGGAAATACGTAAGCTACGGTCATCCATAGCCCGGTAAGCGCGCTGACGCATCCCGCGGCCGCCACGATCCGCCCGAGGTTCCTGTGCAAGGCGGGGCGGTAGCGCCTCAGGCTCGGCAGAAACTGCACAGCCCCCACAAGGCAGAAAACTGAACTGCCGAGGATATGCAATGTTATCGGGAGGGGATCGATCACCGCACGCGGGTTCGGCGGTATGATCGCCGGAGCGCCGAAAAGTTCCGGAATCCGGACCAGCCCGACGACTGCCGGAATGAAAGAGTAGAGGAACACGAGGGCAAGGAACGCCCATTCGCGACGGCTGATAAAGTACATGCTTCAGTCTCTCAGAATAAGGTGTCGGTCTGCCTCAGGCGGGCTTGCGGGCGACGATAAAGGGGCTCAGTCGGTTCTTTCCGAAGTACCGCGTCTGCTCGATTTCGAACCCGGCCCGGATCAGGTGCCGGGTCAATTCAGCGCGACTCAAGATGATCACATTAGGCGCGATCCGCAGGGCCATGAGCAAACGAACCATGGCTCGCATCCAGCGCGGCGCGTCCTTCAGACAAACCGTCTTTGATATGAAGTGACCGCCGGGTTTCATTTGGTGGAATACTGAATCCAGCACGGTCGGCATGTCATCCACCAGGTGAAGCAGGCTGAACGCGCAAGCGACCTCGAACGGTTGGCCAGGAATGTGTTGCGCCGCCTCCGCCTGAAGAAATTCTGGTGTTCCCGCGGCATCGCCACCTGATCGTGACCGGGCGATCCGGATCATCTCGGCAGAGAGGTCGGTTGCGGTCACATGAGCGACGACAGGCGCGATCTTCCTGGCTGTGCCGCCTGTGCCGCAGCCGATTTCAAGAACGCGATCGGTCGATCGAAGAAGCGCAGTGACGCATTCCAGCTTTTCTTCGTAGGCGGTGACATCGGCAATAGGTTTCTTGGCGTACTTGGGCGCATGCCGGTCCCAGAAGGCTTGGGCAGTCATGTCGGTTTCCTTTGCGCGTTGCACTTCAGGTTTGAAGCGGCGCGGATGCGCCAGTCGTAAGAAACTGCGGAATGCATTGTGTCGCTTTCGATTGCAGAGACCGGGCCGATCTCGTTTCGCATCCGGTATCATCCATGCGCTCATAAAAGGTCGATTGCTTAAATTCGTCCACCTGCTATACGCTCATGAATGAACTGGCAGGCCGTTTCCTTCGATTGGAACCAGGTACGCGCCTTCCTCGCGACAGCGGAGGAAGGCTCGTTCAGCGGTGCGGCGCGCGTGCTGAAGACAACGCAGCCGACGATAGGGCGGCAGATCGGTGCGTTGGAGGAGGCACTTGGCGTCACGTTGGTAGAACGCAGCGTCCGTGGTCTTACCTTGACGGAAGCAGGGCGCGACCTGATTGATCACATGCGCACGATGGGCGAGGCTGCGACGCTCATCTCGATGGTGGCCGACGGTAAATCTCAGGATGTCACCGGAGAGGTCACGGTCACGGGAACGGACCTCTTGTCAGCAGCGATCCTGCCGGGCGTGCTCAAGCCGTTGAGACAGATGGCGCCGGGCATCCGCGTCCGCATTCTCGCGTCGAGTGAGATGCAGAATTTGACGCAGCGCGAGGCGGACATCGCGATACGCCACGTCCGCCCAGATCAGCCGGACCTGATCGCACGGCACTTGGGCGACTTTCGCGCCACTCTCTATGCCGCGACCGACTATCTCGATCGTGCAAGCCGCCCACGGACACCGCGCGATGTGGCCGCACTCGATTTCGTCGGCAATGCCGACCCCGAGCGGCTAATGGCCCCACTGCACAACATGGGCGTGCCCGTTCGTGCAGAGAGCTTCGTGATGTCGAGCGAGAGCGGTGTCGTCGCATGGGAATTGGTGAAAGCGGGCTACGGCGTCTCTATGCAGCCCGAAACGTTGGGCGAGGCTGAACCTGGCATAGAGAAGGTCTTGCCGGATTTCCCTTCGCTTGAGTTTCCAATCTGGCTGGTCACCCATCGGGAGTTACAGACCAGCCGCCGTATCCGGATCGTATTCGACCTGCTGGCCCGGGGTCTGTCAGACGTTGCGAAGCGCCGAAGTGGCGGCGATTGACATGTGTAAATGCGCCGATCCCGGAGCAAGTGAGGTCGCGTGGCAACAATTGAAGCTGCGGTTGCAAGAGTTCGTTTTGTCCGATGAGTGTACGCTAATGTTGGAAATGCTGCGCAGTTGATCAACGTCCGCTTTGTAGAAGCTGCATCGCAGCGACGTCTGTCGCTATAGAGGGCAGCTTTGGGCCGGAGCATTTTTGCATCAGGCATCCGTCATATGCTGGACCAGTGCGGTCAGCTGTCTGTCGCCGTAGCCATCGTCCCAAGCCGTTTTGGTGCGGTCGTGCATCAACTGGATGAATTCAGCGGGCGCCTTAAGTGAGTGATAGGTCTTCAACGCGTCCTCTTGCGCCATCGCGTAAACCTTCAGGGAGGCTTCCGCACTGTCGTAATCCTCAACCGGAACAGTTCTGGTAAAGAGGTCATGGTAGTCATTGACCAATTTGATTGTAGCAGGGAGTTGGTCGACATAAACCTGCATCGGGATGCCCGCTTTCTGGCAGACAAGTGCACCGTAGATCATTCCGAACATGAACCCCTGCCGAACCGTGAAGAGGCCGGCAAAGAGCGCGGCAAGTGCCGCTGGTTTCTCTCCAACATGGGCGGACTTTCCACCCAATTCTCTGATGATATTGCCATAGCGGCCCCAAGTTCCGGCACTGCCCACCGTAAGGATTGTGGTTTCGTCACCACCAATGCCGGAAGGGTAGGCATTGATCATGCCCAGCATGTAGCCAGCCCCTTTTCCCTGAAGGATAGCGACCAGTCTATCGGCATCCGAGGTATCGCCCGTGCTCATGTCACAGATGGTCTTTCCCTCGAGCGAGACGCTTAGCCCGTTGACCAGTTCAATAGTCTCTCTGTGGCTCTTGACACAGATGATGACAAAATCAGACACCGCAATGGCATCATTCGGTGAAGAGCAGATCGTGGCTCCAGCCTCGGCAAAAACCACTGCCTTTGCCGACGTGCGGTTCCAAACGCTGACATCGTGGCCTGCCTTGTGAAAGCAATGCGCTAGTGCTGAGCCCATATTGCCCAGTCCCAAAACAGCAATTTCCATAATGTTTGCCTCGTGTGGTCGCCAATGAATTAATGCACCAGCATGCGGCGGCACCGGAGGATCACATAGTTGTAAATTTTTATGTATTGTTAGATGATCTTACTTATGGATTGGCGCGCGCTTCCCTCTTTGACATCTCTCAGAGCCTTCGCCGCTGCTGCCGAGTTTCGAAATCTGACCCGGGCGGCAGAGGCGCTGAACGTGACCCATTCCGCAGTCAGCCAGCAAATCCGCGGGCTCGAACAACATCTCGGCACTCGGCTTATCACACGTACCCGACACGGCATTTCTCTGACATCGCAAGGCGAATTCCTGTCGGCTGGCCTGCTTAAAGCCTTCGCTGAAATGGCCTCCTTGACCGAGAGCATGTCGAGTGCAGAGTCGGTTCGACCGTTGGTGGTCAGTGCGACTCCGATGTTTTCAAGCGCGTTCCTCATGCCGCGTCTGTCGACATTTATTAACGAATTCCCCAATATCGAATTGAGGATCGATTCAACGATCCAGGCTGTCGATCTCAAGCCGGGCGGGGTTGATATGGCCATCCGATACGGAACGGGTCGCTGGCAAGGGCTTGTCTCGCAGATACTGCTGCCAGGCTGTCTAACGGTCGTCGCGTCCCGCGAACTAATCGGAAACCGGGTGCTCACGAATCCCTTAGAATTGCTAGATTTCACGCTTCTTCAGGAGCAAGCGTCAGTCGAGTTTGACCTGTGGTTAGAAAAGGTCGGAGTTGCGACTGACGCCGACCGGAGAGTTGTCCGCGTGCCGGGCAATATGCTGCTGGATGGCATCCGTCGCGGTGATGGTATCGGGGCGACGGTCCCGGCTTTTGTTTCTGACGAGTTGAAGTCGGGACAACTTGTGGCGCTGTTCGACGATCCAATACCTCAGATCGGCTACTACCTTGTCACTTTGCCCGGCCCGGTTCGACCGGCGGCAAAGCTGTTCATGCAGTGGCTCTCGAAATCAATTACCGAATATGAGAAAAGCCTTTTCCGATGGACGCCTTCTCACTTGCTGTAGGCAATTAAGAGCACCGACTAGAGTCAAATTAGGTCTGACTTGCCGTACATGACTGTGCGAACAGTGCGTAAATTGGTGCCGGATATGGTCATGTTCCCGCAACTTGGCGTTCATAATCCGCGCCATCATACCAACCGAGCGATTTGGTGACCTTCAGGTTGTCGTCTAGGTCCCATTCTTCCCAGCCCGAGAAACGAACGTGGTTACCGGTTTCTTTATGATGGCCTTCGAAAGTCCACGCATAGACCATGTGGTGATCGGCGACGAGAACCGTGTCTAGGTTAAGAACGAGGTCTGGGAAGTCAGCCATAAATCCCGCCGCCATGTCGCCAATCTCGGTCCGGCTCTTCATTGGCTCGCCACCGTTCATTATCATTAATGTATGTTCAGCATATCTTCCCGCGACATCGCCTGACGCCCGGTTTGTCCAAGCAGCGCAGTGATCTTGTGCCATGCGGCGGGCGGTTTGCACATCAGGTGTCATCTATATCTGCATGTCCTAAAAGTCGCGAAAATATATGGTTGCAGAAACGTTAATCGGACCTCTCAAAGCAATCAAGTTTGCTTAACATCGCTTCTCAACGACGGCAGGCTTGTTCGCCTCACGGCCATCCGCTTGTTGAAATTGCGGCGTTTTATACGAACGACAGTTCTCGGAAAGCCGATGGGTGAACTCTTAGAGATATCTAATGTCGGCTGTGGGCCGTCGACGAAGACGGCCCTGCGAAGTTAAATTTCAATGGCTTCAGCGATGGCCAGAGCATCCTCTAGTTCAACACCTAGGTACCGGACTGTACTGTCCATCTTTGTGTGTCCGAGAAGTAGTTGCACTGCCCGAAGGTTGCCCGTCTTTTTGTAGATCTGGGTGACCTTTGTTCTTCGCATTGAATGAGTACCGTAAGCACTCGCTTCGAGACCGATCGAAGTGACCCACTCGCGGACGATCCGCGCATATTGGCGGGTTGAGATGTGCAGTCGCTCATGGAAGCGACCTGGCCACAAATATTCTGACCCGACCATTAGCTCATCCTCCATCCATTTCTCAACGGAAGCTCGCGTACCTTCGGAAACCTCAAAGCGAACAGGTTTCTGCGTTTTGCTTTGCAGTACCGAGGCACGTTCCTTGATTTGACCAGATGCCATCACATCGACGACTTTCATCTTCACGAGATCGCACCCCCGCAGCTTGCTGTCGATCGCCATATTGAACAGCGCTAGGTCGCGGTGGTTCTCGGCCAATTCAAGTCGAACACGGATCGCCCAGACATGCTTTGGCTTCAGCGGTCGTTTCTGACCCACGATGCGGCCCTTGTTCCATGCGGGGCGAAGTGCGCGAATGGCTGGTAGGTTTGGTGTTTCCATGACTGATCCTCCGATCCGCCATGCCCTCCCAAAACGACAACCCGACGTTGACGAGGCACCATATCACGGATTGCTGCGCAGCCTCTGAGGTCCGGAAGGAGCCCAACCTGTAAGTTCGCCTCAATGACACACGCACGCTCACAGCATGATTATTGCTGCATCTGCGAAGTTCCTAGCGCTGCGAGGTGACAGATAGACCAGCCATTGGTACGCAATGCAGTGAAATTAGACCGGGCAATCCACACGTTGGCAGAATGGATCCTACCCGCATCCCCAGAGATCGGCACTGCGCCGACATCTTCTTTTTACCGTTTGTTTGAGGGCCGGTATCCCATTGCCTGTCTTTGGGAAACGCTGCTTTTTCAGCGGGCCGCTGTGAGCTGATAGAAATCAAATCGTTCGAGCCGAAATTTCGACGACTTAGAGCGTTGAAAAATAGGAAGAACGCGGGCCTTTCAACCCAAGCACGTCACAGAAATTGAATGTCCAGCTCTTAATTTCCTTCAATTGTCCACTGCTGCGACCAACGTTCCAGCTCACGTAGAACGGCGTCCAGAGACTTCCCTTTTTTTGTGAGAGAGTATTCGGTTTTTGGCGGCACCTCCGCATAGACTTTGCGGTGGATGACCCCATGGTCTTCCAACTCACGAAGCTTTCGCGTCAGGACGCGTTGCGTAACATCGGGCATTTCGCGGCGCAATTCGCCATACCGTTTGGTTCCCGATTGCAGCGTGTGGAGTATCTGGCATTTCCATTTGCCACCTATGATCTCAATCGCGACCTCGGCTGGGCAATGGTGATCGGTCATGTTCTGCTTTGCATCATTTGCCATTCCGGACCTCAATTATGATACGCATCACAGCTTTGGAAGAAAGCATGGCAAAACCTTGCTCCACATTTTGCAACAGATGCCTACGCTTATTTGCACAGAATTTCCCCTTGGTATCCATTTGGTTCCTACTAACATCAATCGTAGGTAGATGTCATGTTGTTACGACAGTCAATGAAGCGGCCCGATCTGATCCGGGAAATCTGAAAATTCCAGATGACAGAAAAGGCCTTCTACCACTGCACCCCGCCGAACCAGACAGGAGGCCCCATGAAACCGAACTTCATTATCCCACTCGCCACAGGCGCGCTTTCTCTTGCGCTTGCAACCGGTGCAGCCGCATCTGACAACCCACAATCCACCACCGTTCTTGAGTTTGCGGATGCCAACACCTTGTTCGTTGCAGATTCCGATGGTGCAAAGATTTACGCATATACGCTGCCGGATGCCGTTCCAGCCACAGAATCTCGCGGCTATAACCTCATCGGGCTCGGCGCGCAGATCGTCGAGCAGTTGGGGGTGAACCCCTTTGCGATCAGCTATCACGATATTGCCGTGAACCAGGTCTCGAAGGAAACCTACATTTCCCTTTCGATCCGCGCAGGCGTTGAGAAATCCCCAATGGTCATCCGGGTCGATCAGGATGGGACCATTGTTCCACTCGACCTTGCGGCTCTGAACAGCACATCCTTCGCGCTGAGCGATACCCCGGATGATAGCGTGACGTTCTGGCGTGACATCCCGGCTTCGACCTTCACTGTCACCGATATGGATTATGTCGACGGCTCGCTGTTTGTGGCGGGGCTATCGACGGGGGAGTTCGCCTCGACCCTGCGGCAGGTGCCGTATCCGTTTGACAGCAGCGCCGCCGCTTCCAGTATCGAGATGTTCCATACGGTTCACAATCAGACCGAAACCCGCGCCCCGATCCGCGCGATGAGCGTAGTGGACCTGAACGGGACGCAGACCGTTGTGGCGGCCTATACCTGTACGCCATTGGTCACGATCCCTTCGGCTGATCTGGTCGATGGCAGCCACGTCATTGCTAAAACTGTCGCTGAGCTTGGCTATGGCAATACCCCGCTTGAGGTGCTGCATTTCACCGCGCCCAATGATGAGTTCCAGCCCGAAGAATATGTGCTGGTCATCAACAAGGAACGCGACGCCGACCTGATGCGCGTGACCGACCTAGCGACCGCATCGGAAAGCGAAGGCCTGTCGCAACCTGTATTGTGGGGGGATGCCGGTGTGGAAACCACAGCGCGTCCGTTGGGCGCCGTGTTGCAGGCCGATGATCAGGATGAGCAGTATCTACTGACGCTGAAACGGAACCTCGATACCGGCGACGTTGATCTGGTGTCGTTCCGCAAGGGCGCTTATTTCCGCCTGAATGACTTTGTGAGCGAATACAACTTCCCTGATTACGCCTATTCCGATGAGCAGGAGTTCTACCGCACATTCCAGAACCTGCTGAAAGCGGATGCAGGCTATCCTGATCTGCAAAGGTAGGATGCAGATGCGAAGCCTGATTGTATCTGCGGGCGTCGCACTGGCCGGTTTCATATCGGCCAGTGGGATTGCACATGCCTGTGAATACGGCAGTTCGCCGACAGCAAAGGTTGAACAGGTGTATCCGACAGTGGACATCCTGCCCGAGAACCTGCTGCGTTTTTATATCTACTTCTCCGAGTCCATGGCACGAGAGGGGATATGGAACTCGGTCGTTCTGTTGGATGCGGACGGGGAAATCGTGCCCGGTGCGTTTATCGAAAACAAATTCGACCTCTGGTCCCCTGATGACAGGCGCCTGACGGTGCTGTTTGACCCGGGTCGCGTCAAAACCGGTTTGGTGGCACATAATACATTGGGCCGGGCACTGGAGGCAGGAAAGAGCTATACTCTACAGGTTCGCGCAAGTGCCGAGACACGCAACGGATGCAGCATAGCCAGCGACTACAGCAAGAGCTTCGATGTTGCTGACGCTGATTTCGACGCGCCTGATTTGGCCGCCTGGGAAATCATCACTCCTGCTGCGGGCAGTAAAAACTCCCTGCGCGTGGTTCTGGACGGCCCAACAGACCACCTGTCACTGGCCTACCGCATTCGGGTCAAGGATGCCGAGGGGAGTTCTGTACGCGGTACATTGCGTCTTGGTGACCAGGAACGGGAATGGGTGTTCACGCCGCAAAAGCCGTGGGCCAAGGCACCACATCAACTCGAAGTGAATACAACGCTCGAAGACATCGCTGGCAACCGCCTGACCGGATTGTTTGACCGTCCAGTGGTAAAAGACGGCTTTAGTGAGCCAAGCTCCGAGGTGGAGATCCTGACCTTCACCCCGCATCTGAATTGAGAACTGACGCAAGAAAGAAAGCAAGATGATGAAACTCTATTACGCACCCGGAACCTGTGCCCTTGCTCCACATATCGCACTGGAATGGACTGGTACATCTTATGAGGCTGAACGCGTCGAACTGGGATCAGACGACTATCTGAAGATCAACCCGCTTGGCATGGTGCCTGCGCTGAAGGATGGTGATCACAGGATCATGACCCAGGCGGATGCGATCCTGAAATACATTGAGACGAAGTTCCCCAATGCTGATCTTGGTGTTGCGAAAGACCCGATCAGCCAGTTTGAACTGGATGAGGCATTGGCCTTTCTGACAGGGGATTTCCATCCGGCATTCTGGCCCTTCTTTGTGCCGGAACGGTTTACGGCCAGCACTGAAGAAGCCGCACAGAATGATGTGCGCGAGGCCGCCTACGGCCGTATTGACCGGGTCATGAACCACCTTGAGATGCTTTTGGAACGCGGCACGCATGTGGTTGGGGGCAAACGGACGATCGCCGATCCATATGCCTTTGCAATGACCCGTTGGACGGCGCACACGCCAAAGCCCTGGCAGGAATATCCCGCAGTGAAGCGGTTCATGGAGACCATGCTGGAAGACACTGGCGTCCAGAACGCCATGAAAGCGCAAGGACTGAGTTAGCCGTGGCACAGTATGATTACAATGCCCCCCAATACCATGTCGCAACACGCGACAAGGTGAGCACAGAGCTTTTGGAGGGTATCTTTCCCGCAGATCGTGCGGCTTGGGACAATGATCCGCAGTTTCTGGGCTGGCCTGCTCATCTGCAACGCTTGCACGCCTCAATATCCGAGGCCAGCGCCCGGCTGGTCGGGGGGCTGGAGGCCGTTCTGGACGAACCCGAAGGTAGCGTTCAGGAGGTGATGGGGCTGACCGGCATGAACCGTCTGGGCATTGATCTGGTTGCACATGTTTATGGGCATCACGGGTTTGAGGATGCCAATGTCCTGCCAGGTTTCCTTGGGCGGTTTCCGCAATTGTCGCGAGCGATTGATCTTCTGGAAAACGATCACATATTCCTAGACCAGGCGCTGGATCAGTCGGAATTGGTCTTTGCCAAACTTAGTGGAGAGGGCACATCAAAAGCCACGGTCGGAAAGGCGCTTGAGCAGGCCAAGGTACTGAACAAAATACTGAACCGGCACACCTATGACGAAGAGGATATCTTGATCCCGGCGGTTCTGCGTGCCTATGCCTGAGAAGCCCGAAGATATCCCCCGGCTGTTTGCCGAAGCCTGGAATGCCCGCGACGCGCATGCTCTTGCGTCCCTATTTGTAGAAGACGCGGATTTCGTGAATGTCGTGGGCCTCTGGTGGGACAACCGCGATGACATCGAACGCGCGCATCGCTATGGGCTGAAGACGTTTTTCCGCAAGACCGAGATTGCGGCGCGGCGTGTCAAGGTGCGGCTGGTCAGTGACGATTTGGCTATCATCCATACGCGTTGGAAACTGGAAGGACAGCTTGATAAACAGGGGCGACGTCTTGATGCCCGTTTTGCCATCATGGTGTTTGTCGCGCAGCGAAAGCACTGCGGTTGGGCCGTTCTGGCCGCACAAAATACCGACATCGTACCAGGTGCAGAAACCAATGTCGTCAGTGACGGCGAGATGAGAGCCGTAGACTATCTAAAGTAGGGCGAATATTGACAGTCTTTGCTCAAGAGTTATCGAATGATGGTCAACAAGAGCATCGCAGACAGTGGCCAGTCCATAACCCGAAGTCCGCCGTACCGCCAATTTCGAACAGAACTAAGTGGTTTGGCGCCACGGAGTGGCTATTCAATGGCCGCTCTAGCGGTACATGTTGCTTCACGGCAAGAACCATGCCGAGCCCGCGAGTGTTTTCTGCGTCAGCAAAGGGCGGGTTTGTCCGCACCTTACCTGTTTGCTGAGGGCTTGATTTTGCAGTCGCAGCGAATGGCTGGTTCGACGGGCCGCACCGCGGCATCCTGACCGGCTGGCGAAGGTCTCCAAAGGGCCGATTGCTGCGCTCTGTGAGCGAGAGTGAGTATCCAGCTATCAACAGCATGCGACGCAATGCTTATGGCGTTAAAAATCGAGCCGGCTTCCACTAGCCGAAATTACGCATCCCAAATAGATTGGACAACGATCGACGAGGTCTGCGCTCTGATGGAACCTGCTCCACATTTGGAGTTTCGGGTGATGTTTGCGCTCGTACTGACTGTTCAAAACAGGCTTTTACTTCGGCCGCCAAGTTTGATTTGTGGAGGAACGCAAGGTCAATTATCTCGTTTCTCAAGCGAACAAGTTTGCTCGCTCGCCGCATCACGCTTTCCATCGGACCACGTCCAATTTCTTCAGCGGTTAGCACCCATTCTTCAGCAATCGCTTGAGCGAGGTGTCGATTGGTGGACAACGAAGCTCGTTCGAAAATCTGAACCATTGCATCTTCGCTTAAACTCTTCAGAAGGTGCCAGCGTTCGGGGTTTTCGGGTCCACGGTCGAGAACGCGACCGCGCATCCAAAGCCGTTGAAAAGTATTTCGAACACCCCCTGCAAAACGATGAGATGCGGGTTTCGGAAAACGCCATGCAACAACGTCTGGGGCCAGCACGGTGGTCATGTATGCCCAGACGTCGTCTCTTAGGGCTTCGCCTGATTGGAGCTCGGGACACTGTGCCAACGCGATTGCTGCTTTTCTGTCGAAGTCAGCCCGTTGTTCAATTGAAGATTGGTTCGGAAACCCACAGTTTTCCGCAACCTCCCTTATGACCTGGGATATCCGGACTGCTGCGTCCGGATCCTTCGCACCGCCGCTTGGCGAAAATGAAACCAGCGCAGAGTTTTCATCAAGCAGATTCAAGGCGCGCCTTGTTTCCCGGCTATGCGCTCCGGCTTCTTCGAGAAGAACGTCTACGCCCGCACTCTTAAGCCGGGGAAGCAAAGATACTCGTGTCATGCCACCTCTCCTACGTCAGAAGCGGACAGCAGCGCCGCCCTGAATTTTCCGGGTAGATGTTCGTTCATCGATCTTATCGTAGAAACAGGATGCCCCGGAAAAGCCAAATCCATCCAGGTGCGGACCTGTTGCCCGACACTGCCGTCGGCACAATCAGCGAGAAGATCTTCGGCCTCTTCCAATGCCACAACAGAAGCAACCATCTGGGACATAACATCGGATAGCATAGCCTGCAGCGTTAGAGCATCGCCTTCGACAAATCTGTCTGCGATATCCTCGATGTCGGAGTTCACGTACAAACGAACTGCGCCGCCAAAGTCCGCATCGAGCACTCCGGGCTTCCAGTCTACATACCAAGGTGAATGAACGTGTGGAGCGCCGGGAAAACAGGATGTGAAGCTCACTAGTTCAATTGGAAAACGGGAGTCTCCTCCGTCTTCAATCAGGACGTCCTTAGCTATCGACCAAAGCCGAGATCCGGGTACGACCGGTGATAACGCATGCAACCCTTCTGCTTCGCTCTGCAGGAGGAGGCTGACTTCAACCTTTAGCCGACCTGAAAGCTTCGTCGAGTCCAGCCTTGTAGAAAGTGTGGCCGACGAATTTGATGCACGGATCATTTCTGTCGCGCAGATTTGAGAATGGCGCGGCATAGAACCCGAGCCGGTGCCAGTTCGAAAAACGGCCGCGAGGACCAATTTGTCCGGATCAAGTTGAAGACTCAGAGCGGCTTCGGCAACATCGACTTCTAGGGTCGCGGAAACCTCGATATCTCTTTCGTAGTCCCAGGCCGAAAGAGTATCCTTTGCAGGACTCAATGGTTGCCCGGGGTCGCCGATCATCCATCCTCCAAATGTTACAACTTCCGAAGGCAGCGTGAGAAATGGAAATGCTGTCCGACGTTTCATGATCCAGCACCCCCCTGTAATCGAAGCCTCAAACCTACAGCAGCGGCTGCGGGCATTTGAACTGCGATCCGTAAGCGACCGCCTCTTTGTCCAACTTCAAGCCGGTCCCCAATCGAGACCAAACCTTCTCCTTCCAGTTCAACGGAAGCTGCCGTTACTGCAAATTCTGGCGGCAAGTCTTCAGCACCGGTTACACCGCCGTCAGCCACAAGGTGCGGTTCTGCCACGACTGATAGAGAAGGATCTGAACCATCGTTTGTCAGGGTTGCCTCAAACTCTGCCCTGGGTTCACCGTTGTCTCCTAGCGACAATCGGACAAACTCGGGCTGAGATATTGCGGTCGGTCTTCGTTTTGAGGTTCCTTTTCTTTCACCGGTCTTACGTCCAGGCCCCTGAGTTGAGACTGCATCAAGCAAACGGCCGAGCATTGTTGCTGTTCCGGCAAGAGATGGGCCTCTTTCTCCTCCCGATCCCGTTTCTCCCCGGGGGGTCACAAATGTTCGTGCGATCTCATTCAGTTTGTTCAGGGCGACATTTACATAGGTTTTGGCATAGCCTTTTGGCAGGTTCTGAGGCGCCCAGTCGTCGTGAGCGGGCGGCTCGGCACTAGCAAATGCCTGTTCAACATCGTCCGCGTCGGAACAGATGAACACCCCAGCCCATTCAAATCGCCGATCTGGAAATGCTTCGCCCTCGATGTAACGCACGACCAGTTCAACCGGTCGCATAAGTGCTATGTGACTGCTGTATTCCGGTATAAGGCTGCCTTCCGCTGACGTGTTTCCAGATCTTTCCGCCCGCATGCCCTTTCTGATCGAGAGATGCCCTAGGTGCTTTGACGGGCGCTGACTTCGAATACCCATTAGATGCTCAGACTTCGTTCGATGGTCGCTCATTGCCTCGGCGTATAGATCGAGAGGCGGAAAATCCTCTGGCCGCGGAACGGGTACTCTCTGACCCTCGATTTCGATTCCAACGCGCAGTCTTCTGTTCTCCGGCGTAGACTCTGTCATTCTTGGCCAGAAATTCCAGAGGACCGTCTCGACAAGCTCCTTCTGCACTACCGACAAATCGTCGCTCGACAGAAACGGATCGAGAACCATGACCGTCGTACCAGTATTCCCGCGTTCGCGATATGGCATGCCCAGTTCTTCAGCCAATTGTACGGCTGCAGCTTCCTGCGCGGGTTCAACCCCCTCGTCTTCGTCCGGAATGCCCCACCAGTGGCGTCCCGTGAAGCGTCGCCTGTCACCGGTTCCTGCATGTGCGTCAAATGCACTGCCAAGATGGCAACCCATGAGCCTGCGAACTGGCTGCCCGGCAGAAGTTGTTTCCGAATCCACAAGTATAGTTGACACCTCGCTCATCGAGTAGAGCGAGGTTTTCCCATAGCCGTATGTTCCTCCACCATGGTGTGTGTCCCGTGCTGCTCCGACGTTTCTCATAAAATTCACAAAGTCCGGATCTTCAAAATCGTCCGAAGGGGCGTCGGCTCGGGTAGGACCGGCGAGGCCAGTTGTGTTGAAATCCGCAATCTCAAAAACACGCAGCCTCTTTCCCGAGAGCAGACCTGAAATTAGCACGCTAGACTGGTCATTGGCTGGCAGAGAGCCAAAGATTTTCTCTCGTAGTACGTGATGCTGGCTTTCAGTTAGTGTGCGAAGCCTGAGCCGGATATCCGGTCCCCGGCCGTTTTTCGCGGCATCCATACTGTTCTGAATGGCTTCACGGAGCACTGTTTGGAGTACTCCGAGAGCAGGGCGACCAAGCAGCTTGCGGAAACCTTCCGCAGAGATGTTCCCCGTGCGCGCGAAAGGTTCGCTGAAGATACTGAGTGATGTCATTGGAACATTTCCTCAATGAATCCATTAACGTAGCCGTCGTCAGCTCGGAAATCTCCGGCAGCTGACAAATCCAGCTCATAGGTGAGCCTTGAGATCGCCTGCGGAACCCGATCGCCGGGAAAGTCCTTCGACGTAATTCTCGGGAAATCGCTCCCTACCGCAAAGGCGTCGAACCCCTGAACCTCAAACCTGTACCTGTTCCAAGCAGAGTCTTTCGGATCAGCGCAGCCAATCTCGGCCAGACCAGTTCGTAGAATCATGGGATCGACACCGCGATGCACTAGCTCGTCAAACAGCGCTTCAACGCTCAGCCTGCCCTGATCGGCGATCTCCATTCTGATGTGAAACAAGGCCAGTTTCCCGTGCAAGGGTTCGAGCAACTGATCTGCACCGTGAACCGATATCTTCGTTGCGTCGGATCTGGTGGACGTTTTTACTTCGATTGCGTGATTTGCGCGCCGGAAATCGTGTCGCTGATCATAGGGGCCTTTCCAAGCGGCAGCCGCTTCCGGACTGTGTTCAACTAGCATTCTGAGAGCGTAGAGTTCACCCAGAAGACCAGCGGTCTTTGAACGAGAAACACTGTCGGTGGCGTTGGCCAGTAGTAGCTCACGAAAATCACCAATGGTGCCTGATACTGCAGTCACCGGTCCTTCGCCTTCGGACAACCTTTTGAGTATCTCTTTGCAGAGTTCCGCAAAAACAGCATTCAGCCGAATGTCGATGCATAGGACGTCTATGAAAAGCTGCTGCCCTGTGTCGGCATTGTAGTTCGCTACCATAACCGCAAGTTTCGGCCCGTCCTGCAGCGACTGTCCGGATGTTCCCTTAGCGCAGGGTACAAGTAACCTTGGCTCTCCAAGCGGGCCCAGTGCAAATCTTGCAGAACCGTATCCTGTTTCCACTTTAGCTGACCGGCTGACGACATCAACAACACCATCGCCTTTCCTCGACTGCTCCAGCTGGTTCCAGACGTCCACCGGATTACTGTTCATTGATGATCTCCACCGGCTCGAGCTCCTCAACTACTTCTTCTTCGTCAAGCTGCTCAGGCGTTGGAGCATCGATCATGACTTGGAAATAGTCCCCGGAGCGATCGGTCTCTCCCGGAAACACCACGCCGATACCAAGCAGGTCGCCTACGGCACCAAGTGCGTTTCTTTTCCCGGACTTTGGGCTGGACTCGGCTTGGATTGGGTACAGGAGAAGCAAGGGCACAGATGGCCTCATGCGCTTCACATCGTCCCAATTCAAACCCTTCACCGAACTTGGTGGATTGTCCACATCAATCAGCAAGTCGCGTAGAGACATAAGCGCTTTGATATCCGCATGGCCTTCCGACGTAAGCTCTTTTAACCTCGACCGGATGCTCAGACCAACTTTGCCCAAACCTCCGAGTAATTTTTGGGAAGTGTAACCATCTTCAGGAACAACCACTCCAACGTTCCATTCGGGCATTCTTGATTGCGAGCTGTCGAAGAAACCGAGCAAGTGTTCGCGTTTAAGGTCCATGTGAGCATCCGAAATATCGTAACTCGACAGAAACTTTCTTACTTCCTTCGAGGGGACATTTCGAAAGAGAACATGGCCAGCTGTCTCAGCCTCTGATTTTTTGCTCGCAATGCTATCAAGGAGCTTTGAGGCCGCTCTCCAGTTCCCTGCTACTAAGTCATCGTTCAAGTGGTTGAATCTGTTAGTCTGAACATGACGGCCTTCATAGCTGATGCTAGTTCTGTAAGCATGTTTCATCTTTGAAGCTGAAGTGATGGCCATGCCAGGTACAGACCTGACTTTCACGGCAAATTCGAGAGGCGTTGTCTTTCTCGCCCGATAGACAGAAATATCGCCCCGGATTTCCTCTTCGATATGTGCGAGGGCCCGGAAGCTGGAGGCAAGATCGTGAGTGGTCCAGAGACGTGGAAGGTCGTCATATCCAAAACGGTAGCCGAACCACCTGCCCATTTGCAGGAGCGTGTCATACTGTTTAGCCGTACGCAGGAAAAAGGAAACGCACAAACCTTCAAGGGTGAGGCCCCGGGCAAGCACCGCGCCACCAACTACAATATAAGTTTTAGGTTCAGCCGTGTAGTCGAGACGTTCATCGCTCTCTCCGTTTTCAATTGCGACCTCGAGATCGTCAAGAACTTCCCGAAGTTCCGGAAGCAATTCGCTCAAAGTGTCCGGGCGATGGTAATTCCGTCCATTGTCCGGAACCTTTTCGAACTCTTTATGCATCACGGCTTCGAGGCGTTCAGAAGCAGGGCCGACACCTGAAGTCAGATCGGTTTCATTTGCAGAAATCCAGTTGCGGATGCTCTCAGCCATTCGGGTATGCTGGATAATGTTTGGCGAGGTGTGGACGAGCATTGTCATATGCGACTTGCTCTTGCCGCGCATTCGGCGGACCGCACAGGTCGCAAGGTACCAGAGCAGCGCATCTTCAAGGTCTTCTGTCACCTCAGGGTGGAAAATTTCTTTGTCAGCAGCTCTCGCAGGACGGAGGCGGTCTAGTTCTTCATCTGGAATTATCCGGATCATGTCCTGTCCGGCTTCTGCGTCCGTTTCGTTCTCCGCATCCAGCGGGTCAGTTCCAAACACTTCTTTTGTTCCGAAGTAACCTTCCGGGCGCGGCAACGCAGTAATGAAATCTTCTGGGTAAAGGTCGTCCAGTTCTTCCCGATTGTGGGGAAACGGATCGATGAAGACATTGGCAAAAGGCGTGGCCGTGTACCCGACATAGGATACAGCAGGAAGAGAGCGGATGATCTTTCGGATAGCCTCGTTGATCTTGGTCATATCATAATCGTCGCGTGCCGAATTGACCGATGCCTGATCGCACTCGTCATCTATCAGCAGGACCTTGAGCTTTCGCAATACCTGGGGGGGCGTTCGTTCAATAGTTCTGTGGAAACTATTCAGACGTGAAGTGATCTTTTTCATAACGGCGATCTGCGCACGGCCGGAAACTGGCATCGTGAACGACTTGTTCGCAGGCATGATGAAATCGCCATCGTCCTCGGCGGTCGTATAAAGCTGCCATAGATGGCGATGTCGTTCCACGATGTCGGTTTCGAGACGTCGCTGAGTCTGTGCGCGGAGCTTGTTTGTCATCCCGCCTAAAAGAACTATCAGATTGTATCCGGCATCAACTGCCTTCGCGATCACACCTGTCATGTTCGCAGTTTTGCCCGACTGAACGTAGCCAACTACAAGGCCACGGCAGCAGAATTGTTCCTGCGCCGGGTTTGCAAGTAGCGACACGACTTCACTGGACGCGTCATCAATCGATTCAATTGCGTCTTTCGCCCAGCCCTTTTCATTCAGGAGGTAGCCATTCAAAGCGGGCCAGTGACGATCGCCGGGACCGGGTCCCTTGTACCAGTCCTCCCTCTCCTTGATCAGCGAAGAACGGCGAAGGATTTCCACGTCCTCAATGGCAGCTTTGACGATCTGCAACGCGGCATCTATGTCTGCTCTAATTGCAGGTTGAAGAGGGCCAGCGATCCGTTCAAAATCCTCCCTAAGAACTTCAGCGCATCGCTCCGGGCTGCTGTAGTTCGGCAGCTTTTCACGAATATTGCGGACAAATTGTTCAATCTGCGGACTCAATGAAATACCTCCTTAAAACCTGTGGCTCTCTCCTTGCTTCTAGCTGGGCATTCGCCAGGCAAAAGGCTTTGTGGTCGAGGCCATTTTTTTTCGATTTTCTGCCAAATTGTAACGCTGGCGTTACTGCTCGTTACTGAACGTGATCACCGCCTTTGAGCTTTGTCAACCTTAGGTGGCATGCACTCGAAGCCCCGAGTTTCTCGATTGTAGAAAGCCTCGTCGATTACTTCTTTGATTTCCGTCAAAGGGTGGTCCGCAGCCTCTGGGATTTCGTCTCGCAAACCGGGTCGGACCCCTCGTTCCTGCCAGCAGTAGTTTCGACTTCGACAATGGTTTATGCTGTTTCTCACAGAACCCGCCTGGACCCAGCAGGACGCTCAATGCGATTCCAAAACGCGGAATCACATAAATAAATCAAACACTTGAAATGATATGAGAATTCCATTGGGGGTATTTTAAGGGGTATTGAAGGCAATTAGATATGACTTACGTGTTTAATTTTAGATGCTTACCGCATTTTTCCGATTCCGCCCCCGGCACCATTCCCAACAGGTAAGATACTGTTTTCTTTCAGCTTTAACCAGAGCTGACCAAGGGCGTAGTACATTCTGGAGAGCAAAACCGTTCCCTTCTCATTTGTGAAAGCAGGGGGCTTGTACTTCACACAGCGGGTACCGAAAGACCTCGATCACCATTATACCACCGGATAAATATCGTTCTCGCTGCGGACAAGATCAGCGGCGTCCGCAAAGTCCTGAGCGCAAAGAACTTCTCAGCAATTGGATGATCACTGGTATCATCTATGTATCCAATACGTAGACCTACCGGGTAAGCATCTTCTGAGGATGACTGCCCTCTCTGGATGAGACGAGACTAGGTCCCGTCAGATTCACTAAACTTTCGACTCTATGATGTTTTGTATTCCAGACTTAGGGGATGCTTACCCTATGGGCCAGCGATGACCGCAGCGCCCAGTTCTCAGCGGTCAATATTTTCAGGAGTGACTTGCGACGAAATCCAGACCGATATCAAGGCAGGGTGCGCTGTGGGTGATCCAGCCCATTGAAATCAGATCGACCCCGGTTTCGGCCACCGTGCGCACGCTGTCCGGTGTTATCCCGCCGGAGGCTTCGGCGATGGCTCTCCCACCAATCATACCCACTGCCTCGCGCAATGTGGCCGGGGTCATGTTGTCGAGCAGCACGGCATCGGCACCGATCTCCAAAACCTGTTCCAACTGCGCAAGCGTATCGACCTCGATCTCGATCTTGACCATATGGCCGACCGTTTGTTTCGCACTGGTCAGGGCCGGGACGACGCCGCCGGCAATGGCGATGTGGTTGTCTTTGATGAGCACCGCGTCGCCTAGGGAATAGCGGTGATTCATGCCTCCGCCAGCGCGCACGGCATATTTTTCCAACGCTCTCATCCCCGGTGTTGTCTTGCGGGTGCAGGCGATCGAGGCATGCGTGCCTTCGACACGGCGCACCAGATCAGCGGTCGCGCTGGCAATGCCCGAGAGATGGCCCATGAAATTGAGCGCGGTCCGCTCAGCGATCAACAGGCTGCGGGACGGCCCTCGGAATGTAGCGATCGGCGTGCCGCTCGAAACCGAGTCTCCGTCGTTCACATGGCGAGTCATAGTAATGGCGGGATCAACCAAGGCGCAGGCCAGTTCGGCACAGTCCAGACCGGCGATGCAACCGGGTTGACGGGCGCAGGCCACAACCTCGGATCGGTGATCTGATGGAATGACGGCGGCAGAGGTGACATCGCCCGCCAGACCAAGATCTTCATCCAGAGCGCGGCGGATCATCGGCTCGAGCATCGTGCGCGGCAACGGGGAAAGGGGCATGGCGGTCATGGGTCAGGCTGTCCTCAGCTTGGGTTCTTGGTCGACCGAACCCGCATGCGACAGGATTTCGGTCAGTCTCATCAGGTTTGATCGCGGATCAGTCTTTGGTTCAGGGAAGTCGCTACGATAGTGCCCGCCGCAGGAGCCCCGGCGCTTTTCGGCGAAAACCGCGATTGCTAGCGCCGCGAGGGCCGGGTCCGAGGCAGGCCCGCATGACCGAACATGAGACAACAGGTTCGAGATCGCGTGCCGTAGTCCGGCTCCGTGCCGGATCACACCCAGATGCTGCGACATCATCGGCCGGACAGCGCAAGGATCGGGCTCAGGCAACGCAGCGAGGTTGGGGACAAAGGCCCGGGCACGCATCGTGCTGGCGGCAACATTGCCGGCGGCGCGGCGCGCCATCACAACAGCCTCGAGCAGAGAATTGCTGGCAAGGCGATTGGCCCCGTGCAAACCGGTCGCCGCACATTCACCGATCGCCCAAAACCCGGGCAACGTACTCTGGCCGGTCTGGTCAACGGCAATGCCACCCATGTGGTAGTGCGCAGCCGGGCGTATTGGAATCGGATCGCGCGCAGGGTCGATGCCTTGGGCTGCGCACAGGGCGTGAATACCGGGGAAACGTTTGGCAAAGCCCGCACCCAGCGCGGCGCGGGCATCAAGAAACGCGCGCCCTCCGCCTGCGATGACGTGATGCACGGCGCGGGCCACCACATCGCGCGGGGCCAGTTCGGCATCCGCGATATGTGCCATGAAGCGCTTGCCATTCTGGTCGATCAGAGTTGCCCCCTCGCCCCTCACCGCCTCGCTGATCAGGGCCAAGGGTGCTTGGGAGGTGACCAGCGCGGTCGGGTGAAATTGCACGAATTCCATATCGCGCAGCGCTGCGCCTGCACGTGCGGCCATCACCAGCCCTTGCCCGAAATTGCCGGATGGGTTGGTGCTGGCGTAGAACAGACCACCGCACCCACCTGTCGCCATGATGACCCGAGCTGTCCGCAATAGGGTCGCTTGACCCATCGCTTGCAGATGAACACCGGCGACGCACCCCTCAGCGGTCAGAAACCGCCGGACCTCAACCCCCGTCAGGCAGGTGATCGAAGGGCAATTCTGCACCGCGCGGGTCAGAGCGGACATGATCTCGGCCCCAGTCCGGTCACCGCCTACGTGCAGAATGCGTCGACGGGAATGCGCGGCCTCGCGCGCCAGGGCCAATGTGCCATCCTGCGCCCTGTCGAAGTGAATGCCGTATCGCTCAAGCACCGCGATCGCCTCCGAGGCCTCTGACAGGATGCCCGAGGCGACAGTTGCATCACACAGCCCATCTCCGGCCCGCAGCGTATCAGCCAGATGCCGGGCAGGATCGTCATCAGCACCCAGCGCCGCGGCAATCCCCCCTTGCGCCCAGGCGCTTGAGCATTCCTGCCCAAGCCCGGCGCGGGTGATCAGCACCACAGGCTGCGGCGCCAGTTCCAGTGCGGCCACCAGCCCTGCGATACCGCCACCGATGACGGCGATCCGGTCGTGGAGCCCCTCAAGCCGGATCATTTCACGGCCAGCATCCGCTCGACCGAACGGCGCGCATCGTCGGCGATGGCCGGATCGACGGTGACTTCGTGGCGACCCAATTCCAGCGCTTCGCGGATATTTCCCAAACTGATGCGCTTCATATGCGGGCACAGATTGCACGGGCGCACAAACTCCACGTCGGGGTGATTCAACGCCACGTTGTCGCTCATGGAGCATTCGGTCAGCAGGCAAACCCTTGCCGGTTTCTTTTCGCCGACGAAGTCCGACATCACGGCGGTAGAGCCTGAGAAATCCGCCTCGGCCACGACCTCGGGCGGACATTCCGGGTGGGCCAGCACCGTGACACCCGGCCATGCCTCGCGCATCGCCCGAATGTCGTCCGGGGTGAACAGCTCATGCACCTCGCAATGCCCGTGCCAGGCGATCAGTTCGACATCGGTCTCTTTGGCGACATTCTTGGCAAGGTACTCATCCGGTATCATCAAAACGCGCGGTACCCCGAGGGATTCCACCACTTTCACCGCGTTACCCGAGGTGCAGCAGATATCTGAGGCGGCCTTCACCGCGGCCGATGTGTTGACATACGTGATCACCGGCACGCCCGGATGCGCTTCGCGCAACAGCGCGATATCTTCGGGTGTGATGGAATCCGCCAGCGAACATCCTGCCCCCATATCGGGGATCAGCACGGTCTTCTCCGGGTTCAGCAGCTTAGCGGTTTCGGCCATGAAGTGCACACCCGCCAGCACGATGACATCGGCGTCGACCTCAACGGCTTCACGCGCAAGAGCAAGGCTATCGCCTACGATATCGGCCACGCCGTGAAAGATCTCGGGCGTTTGGTAATTGTGCGCTAGGATGACCGCATTCTTCTGCTGCTTCAGGTCGAGAATAGCTTCCAGATCCTCTTCGTACTGCATCCATTCGGCTGGCGGAATGACTTGCTTAACCCGATCGTACAACTCTGGCAGGCGGAAATCTTTCATTGGCTCCTCCATTTATACTCGATTCGAGTACATTCGAGCCGTGATTATTCTCGATTCGAGATTATGTCAAGTGCAACTCAGGATTTGGACAGAGGCAGCCTGGCGCCCGACAGCATGCGGGCCTCAAGAATAGCAGGTCGATATCGGAATAGACGCGCCGGGCGGCCGCCGGTGCCGCTCGAGATTTCGCCTGTTTCTTCAACAAGTTCCTGCTGATCAATCTGGCGGCGGAAATTGGGTTTGTGCAAGTGCAGACCCGACAGCGCCTCGACCGTGCGCTGCAATTGAAGCAGGGTAAAGCTTTCGGGCATCAGCTCGAACACGACCGGAGAATACTTGATCTTGGCCCGCAGCCGCGAAATGCCAGTTGCAAGGATTCGGCGGTTGTCGCCCGCCATGGGCAGGCCAAACTCGGGCACGTCGACCAGACCGGCCTCATACATCAGCTCATAGCGCTGCAGAACCAGTTCCTCGTTCCACGTCTTTCCATTCAGACCGAACAGATAGTCGACACGCTGAGCCTTGAGCGGATCCGCCCCGGCCCAAGCCGTCAGGCGAGCGGTGATACGCGGCACTTCTTCGGGGATGCTATCGCGATGGTCTTCCCAGGGGAAGTACCGGTACCAGCTGCGCCAGGACGGGCGCCCTGCTCCGGCTGCATCCTGTTCGCGCACCAGCCCTAGATAGCTGATCGAGATCCGCTGCGAGGTTTCAACATCCCCGGACCGAGGATCGCGATCCCTGTCCGCAAAGGTATAGAGTTGCTCAAGATAACCCACGGGATGGCCGGTCTGCGCCTCGATCCAAGCGCGCAAACTGCTCTGCAGGCTGCGATGAGAAGACTCGAATGGCCCCGATGGCAGCGCCTCACCCCCCCGCAAGGTCATGACACGCGGCTGGTTGTCGGTCACGGCGACAAGGATTGCGATCAGTTCGGCAGGGGCTAGTCCGCTGGGCAAGATGGTACCTGTGTTGTGCGCAATGCCAGTCATTGACATCGTGTTTGATTTCTAACCCAGATTTCAAACCTTTGCTTGAGGAAAATGCCGTCGCACGAACACCGAACTCAAGTTGAGGCTTTCACCGTTGATTGAAGGTGTTTCCGGCATCTGCAGTGGCGACCCCGGCAGGATTTGAACCTGCAACCTGCCCCTTAGGAGGGGGCTGCTCTATCCAGTTGAGCCACGGGGCCATTTAATAAAAACAAAGGGTTAAGTCAAACCCTGCCAATTGCGATTAAGTATCGCTTAGGAAACCACCTTTGCTCTACTGAATAGTAGAATGTTCTCTTGATTCCAAGGTTTTGCGAGCAAGGAAACGCAAATTAGCGCCAAGCGGCAAAAAATGAACATACTACCCTTTGAATATACGACGCCCGGTACAAAACGGGCAGTAGCCAAGTTTTCGGGTCGGCTTAGTCAAGTTATTTGGCGAATTCACCCACTAGTGCCGAGGGTCTTCAGAACAAACTCACCAACGCTTTGTAGACGAACCACTTTTTGATTTCATTTGGAGTAGCCTTTCCGTTCTTTTTCGGGCGCCACAACCTGGCGATTTCGGGATGGGACAGCGCCAAGGGGGGATTTGGCATTGCCAACTTGTTTGCACGGGGCAGAGGTTGGTCTGGTTTGCGTCAGTCAGGCGGTCATTTCGAGAGTGTAACCTTCCCAGAGGTCGAAGGCATCGGTTCTGGCATGACGGTATGATGCGGTGGAGAGTTGATAGCGGCGGGGTCGGAAGACGGTGTTGATCTGGCCGTGAGCGGCGAGGAACCTTTGGGCCTGACGCGGGGACTTGAACCGACCCATCAGTTTCTCACGCTTTCGAGTTGGCCTGTGTGATCCTTCGATCCGGTTGTTCAACCCTTTGTGTGCTCGGTGATCCGCACCCGGCGCAAGATCGCGGATCGGCTTGAAATAGCTTCGCAATTTGTCCGTGATCACAACGCGAGGTTCGCCAAATTGCGAAATCAACCGTTTCAGGAAGCGCCGGGCTGCCTTAGCATTCCGCCGTGGTTGGACGAGGATATCAAGAGTATCTCCCTTCGCATCCACGGCCCGCCAGAGCCAGCATTTCCGACCATTGATTGGGATGACCACTTCGTCCAAATGCCATTTATCGGCCGCGGAAGGCCGGTCTCGCCAGATGCAGTTTGCGAAATGGTCACCAAAGCGATTGACCCATTTCCTGATCGTTTCCCGACTGACCATTACACCGCGCTCCGCGAGCAGATCTTCAACATCAGCCGTGCTGAGAGCAAAGCGATGGTAAGCCCAGACGGCATAGGCGATGATCTCACGAGGAAAGCGAATGCCTTTAAGGCGCGGCATTTGGGGCAGTATGTTCATGCATGAGCGGTAACCCGTTCACAACGCCCAAACAAGTTGGCAATGCCTTACAATATCATGACAGTTTTGGGCGCGATTGTGATACAATGATCAATATGCTGCCCTCTTTGTTATCTTAACCTGTGTTCCGTGGGCTTGGCTAAGGCCCTGGTGTCATCGGCAGTGCAATCAGGTCGCAGTTGGGTTTCGTCTTTTTGGGCCGATGGTGACAACTCAGAGAAAATAGACAACACTCGCCAGGCGATCGCAGAATGTCGTGTCGGGCAGGTAGAGTGAACAAAATGACGCTAAAGGCGCTTCCCAAGCTTGTGGTTCAGGTACCCTGTCTGAACGAAGAAGAGACCTTACCGGCCGTCATTCGCGACATCCCACGCGAAATCTCCAGCGTGGGGGTGGTCGAGCTTCAGGTCATTGATGACGGATCAACGGATCGCACCAGTGAGATCGCAAAAGAACTTGGTGTTGAGCATGTTGTTCGCAACCGCGGCAACAAAGGGCTTGCCCGTTCGTTCCAGATCGGAATCGACAACGCATTGGCTCAGGGGGCCGATATCATCGTCAATACGGACGGTGACAACCAATATTCTGGCGCGTCCATCCCTGATCTGATTGCACCCATTCTGGCCGGCAAAGCCGACGTTGTTGTCGGGGATCGAAAGCCCGGCCAAAACCAGTCATTCTCGCCCGTCAAACGGATATTGCAGCGGGTTGGCAGCCGCGTTGTGTCGGGCTTTGCGGGGCTTGAGGTCAATGACGCGGTCTCTGGATTTCGCGCCTATTCGCGCTATGCGGCGCTGCATATCAACGTCATGACCAAATTCAGCTATACAACCGAAACACTGATCCATGCCGGGCAAACCGGCCTGAGCGTTGTGACGGTCCCGGTTGAGGTCAATCAAGTTGAACGCCCATCGCGTCTGTTCAAATCCATGCGGTCCTTCATCTCGCGCCAGATGGGGACCATCTTGCGCAGTTACGTGATGTACCGCCCGCTAAAAGCCTTTGCCACAATCGGGCTGGTGCTGCTGCTGATCGGGATCATACCGATCGCGCGGTTCGTCTTTTTCTATCTGATGGGGGATGGCGACGGAAAAGTTCAGTCGCTTGTCCTGGGCGGTGCCTTTGTGGTGATGGGGTACTTCACGATCATTATTGCGATCCTGTCGGAAACGATTGCCACAAACCGGCGCCTGCTCGAAGCGACGTTGCGCCGGGTTCGGGAGTTGGAGCAAAGGGCGGAGCATGCAGATCGTGCATAACGCTTCGCAAACGGGATTTGTGGCATTCTGGACAAGCAGACCGTTTGCGATAGTCGCCCTTGTTGGCTCAGCCTACCTTGCGGTTTTGTGCTGGTTTGCACAGGGTCTGTACCCTGATCCGTTTTTCGGGGGCGCTATCTACGATGGCTATTATCACGCCATCCTGAACGGGCATTTTGATTTACCGCCCCGACTCTTGCGGTTCGAAGGACATTATACACCTGACGCTCAAGGTTATCTTTATCACGGGGCAGGGCCGTTGCTTCTGCGCTTTTTGTTCGGTTGGGCTTGGCCGTTCGAGTCGATCCCGATGGCCGGGTTTTCGATCTGGTTCTGGACCGCACTTGGAACACTGGGTTATCAGGTGGCGCTGAAAGATCTGATTGCTCAAACCGCGACACCGGTACAAAGGAATGCGCAGGGTTGGGCAGTCTTTTTTGCAGCGGCTTTGTGGGTTTGCGGACCTGCGACCCTGCTTGTGGTCAATCAATCGCTCTATCACGAACCTATCGCGCTGGCATATGGCGCGGCGGGTGCCTTTGTGGCGGTTTGGGTGCGCTTTAGTAAGGACAAGCTGCATCCTCTGCTGGCGTTTTCGGTATTGGCTTTGTGTGCAGCTATCACGGTGCATGCCCGCCCTAACCTGGCAATTGGACTGTATGTGGCTCTGATCGCCCTGTGCGGTTGGAGCGTGATTAAACACGGTGTGCGAATGCTGCTGCCCGCGTTGGTTGCCGGAGCAATCCTGGCTGCGGGCGGTTTGCTTTATCTGGGTCTGAACACCCTGAGGTTCGGCGGCGCTGCCGAAGTCCATGGATCGTTCGAGGCAAGCGAGACCCAATACGGGACGGTCTTCTGGGGGATAGAGCCTCAAGAGTCCCCCCGCGCGCAGGCCTTTACCGAACATGGCCGATTTAATGTTCAGCGTATTCCACCGAATGCAGGATTGTATGCGTTTGACCTGCCTGCTCTGGAACTGACGCACCGCCCATCGATGGCGATTTACAACCTCTTTCAGAAGGCGACCCAAGAAAGGCTCGGATATATAAGGGTCGAAGGTCCGCGTTACGGGCTTCTATGGCTCTGGCCGATTTGGTTGAGTTTCGCCGTTGTCGGCTTGGTGCAACTAAGGCGCGCAGAACATCTGGTATTGGCTGCCGGTTTGTTGGTTGGCGTTTTGGTCACGCTCTCTTATGGGACGATCACGCTGAGATACCGTTTTGATCTGTGGCCACTGGTAGCATTCCTAAGTTTTCTTGGGATATCTCGCGTTTTGCCGGGTTTTTCGAACCGTCATCAGCCTGGCATCTTCAAACGACTGGTCTTTGCAGCGGCGCTGATGGGAACGACGGTAACGGCGATGGCGTCGTTTCCGTACACCGCCCTGTTCCGCGAGATCGAAGGTAGTTTCTTCGCGCCATGGAGCAACGGCTACTGCACCAACCTGGCCGAAGGCGCAGGGTTGCCGTCCAACCAGATGTCCGTGATCTGCCGAGCACCGACTGAGTTGAAGGGATAAGATCGGGATGCGTTTGCTAAAGTCTATCTATGTCAGCCTGTTTCGCTTCTTGGCGGCGCTTGCCCAGGTAACCGGGCTTGCTGGATTTCTAGAGCGGCGGTGTGACAAAGGGCGCGGATGGCATTGGATGTCCAGCCTGTTCGCAATCTACGATATTGATGCGATGGTCGGGCTCGACGTGCCATGGTGGACCTACGACGCCATAGAGCAAGTGGATTCATTCTTGGCTTCACGCCCGGCGCGCGTGTTCGAATATGGATCGGGTGCCAGCACAGTTTGGCTGGCACGCCGCGCGTCATATGTTACCAGCGTCGAACATGACGCGCCTTGGTACAAGAATGTGACAGCCAAGATTCCGATGATCGAGGGCTTGTGTCCTACCGAGGTCAAACTGTTTGAGGCAAGTAGTGATGCGCCCGCTGACGCTCTGTATCATTCAGAAAAAGCCGATGGTTCTCTAGTACATTTTATGGCCTATGCCAGTGCAATAGATGAGGAAGAGGGTCTGTTTGATCTGATCGTCGTGGATGGTCGCGCGCGTCCAGCCTGCTTGAAACATGCAATCCCCAAGCTGGCACCGGATGGGATTATCGTGTTCGACAATTCTCATCGCGCGCGCTACCGCCAATCGATCAACGATTGCGGGTTGTCCGAAACCAGGTTGCGCGGGCTGGTTCCGACCTTGCCTTATCCAGATCAGACCTCGCTCCTGCGCGCCGAACCGGCGGGATAGGCCGATGCCAGTGGCGCATCTGCTCAAGGATGAGTTGCTACGTCGAAGACTGGCGCGCAGGTTTGGCCTGCTGGTTCTGGCGCTGTCCGTCATTTTCATTGGACGCGAGATTTCACGCAATTGGGACGCGCTGATCAGTTTCGATCCACCCGATGGGTTCTTTATACGCTGCGCAGTGATGGTTGCCCTCTATTCAGCTTTGCTATTTGTGCTGGCCGAGATGTGGCACCGCATCGTGCAACTATTCGGACCCGAGCCGCGTCGTCGGACATATCGGTCATTCACCCTGTCTCAAATCGCGCGATACGTGCCCGGCAATGTTGTCCACCTTTTGGGACGGGCTGTTTTGCTGCGCGGCGGGGCACTGAGCGACAAGCAGTTGGCCATGGCGACCTTTGCCGAACTAATTTGCTTACCCGTCGCCGCTTTGGTGATCTTGGTAACTGGTGTTTGGTTCGTGCCTTTTGACATATTGCCGTGCGAAGCTGTTGGCCCTGTCTGGCCTATGCTTACGATTTCAATCGCTGTTCTGCTGACCCTGGTACTGGGTTTTTTTGCCTTCAAGCAGAGCCTCACACTTTCTGCTTTGCTCTTGATTGCGCTTCTTGCGATCGCATTTCTTCTTGGCATGAGCTCCGTCGCCGCCTGGGTCCTGAGCGAAATCGACGATGTACCCATTGGCGTTGTGGCCCTCGCCGGTGTTGTTTCTTGGTTGATAGGGTACGCAACGCCTGGTGCGCCAGGCGGTTTAGGCCCTCGCGAAGCCGCGTTCATCGCAATTTTAATTGGCGTTACGACACCCGGTTCAGCCCTGATCGCTGCGGCTGTTTTTCGACTGATTACTGTTGCCGGCGACGTCATCTGCTTTGCGATAGGGATTGCCCTTTTTAGGCGTTAGCGCGGGTATGCGGACAACCAGTGTCGAATTTCTCTCCGTTTTACCTATCGAAGGCAGGAAGAGGTAAGTTGGAAACCTGGACACCTCTATCAACGGCATTGCCAACTTGTTTGCACGGGGCAGAGGTTGGTCTGGTTTGCGTCAGTCAGGCGGTCATTTCGAGAGTGTAACCTTCCCAGAGGTCGAAGGCATCGGTTCTGGCATGACGGTATGATGCGGTGGAGAGTTGATAGCGGCGGGGTCGGAAGACGGTGTTGATCTGGCCGTGAGCGGCGAGGAACCTTTGGGCCTGACGCGGGGACTTGAACCGACCCATCAGTTTCTCACGCTTTCGAGTTGGCCTGTGTGATCCTTCGATCCGGTTGTTCAACCCTTTGTGTGCTCGGTGATCCGCACCCGGCGCAAGATCGCGGATCGGCTTGAAATAGCTTCGCAATTTGTCCGTGATCACAACGCGAGGTTCGCCAAATTGCGAAATCAACCGTTTCAGGAAGCGCCGGGCTGCCTTAGCATTCCGCCGTGGTTGGACGAGGATATCAAGAGTATCTCCCTTCGCATCCACGGCCCGCCAGAGCCAGCATTTCCGACCATTGATTGGGATGACCACTTCGTCCAAATGCCATTTATCGGCCGCGGAAGGCCGGTCTCGCCAGATGCAGTTTGCGAAATGGTCACCAAAGCGATTGACCCATTTCCTGATCGTTTCCCGACTGACCATTACACCGCGCTCCGCGAGCAGATCTTCAACATCAGCCGTGCTGAGAGCAAAGCGATGGTAAGCCCAGACGGCATAGGCGATGATCTCACGAGGAAAGCGAATGCCTTTAAGGCGCGGCATTTGGGGCAGTATGTTCATGCATGAGCGGTAACCCGTTCACAACGCCCAAACAAGTTGGCAATGCCGTCAGGACCACGACACGTTTGCCGAAGGCATCAGCCTTGGCGAAGTTCTTCACCTTGCCCCAAGGCCGGGCAGCGTCTGGCAGGTGTCTGTCAGCCGCGAAGTTTAACGCGGCCCTCAGCGCGTTCATGTCCCGGTTGGCGGTAGCGCTCCGAGCGCGCAGGCGGTCCTCCGCATGGCCCTCAAGGAAGGAGTCACGGTAGCGTTCAATGTCGCTTACAGTCAGGTCCAGGACCAACATATCGCCGAACCATCGCTTGGTCCGCAGGACATAGTTCATGGTGCTGTGTTCCGCTCTGGGCTTCATGCCGCGAGCCAACTTGTCAGCAAACCAGTCGTCCAGCGCACGAGCGACCGTTATGGCCGCAGGAGCCGGAGCGAAGATGTTGCGGGCAGCTTCGCAGGCTTGATCGAAGTTCAGCACATCGTTGCCGTTCGCAGATTCAAGATCGTCTGCCACACCGGGGATGCGCTTCTGTTTAGACACGCCATCAGCGTCCAGCATTCGTACCGTCCATAGACCGGGCAGCTTGGCTCCCTTCCTGTATCCGACATGTAACTTGTCCGTCAGCCGCCGGAAGTGGGCATTCGGCGACGGATTCAGTCTCGCGCGGGCAGCGCGAGTGGTGATCGGTTTGTCCTGTACGGTCCTAGCCATGGCTATTCCTAAAGCATCCAGGCCCCCTCTGGGCTTAAGAATGGCTTAGTATAATAACCGTGCTTAGTAAGGGACGGTCCGGGCTTAACCGGGCATAACGCACTGTTTTATTAGTCTTTCCTGAAACTGAGAGGCTTGTTTCGTGGGTGCTGTAACCCCTTAGGAGGAGGCTGCTCTATCCAGTTGAGCCACGGGGCCGTGCAAAGCCCTCTCTACCTTTCTTTTTTCGGCTTGTCATGGGGTTTACTGAGGGTTTGCTGTAGGCGTGCTGAACAGTTGTAAACTGCACGGTGTTTACGCTAGCATCAGATAAAACAACAACGCAGGTGCCTTCCGTGAACACAGAAACAAAACGCCCGCTTACCCTTCGCGATGTCTCTGAGGCCTCTGGGGTATCCGAGATGACGGTCAGCCGGGTCCTGCGCAATCGGGGCGATGTGTCGGATGCGACGCGCACCCGCGTTTTGGCCGCCGCGAAGGAACTGGGCTATGTGCCCAACAAGATCGCGGGCGCGCTGGCCTCAAGCCGGGTTAATCTGGTGGCGGTCATCATTCCATCCCTATCCAATATGGTCTTTCCCGAGGTTCTAACCGGCATCAATCAGGTATTGGAGGACACCGATCTGCAGCCTGTGGTCGGGGTGACCGACTACCTGCCTGAGAAAGAGGAAAAAGTGCTGTATGAGATGCTCTCCTGGCGGCCCTCGGGGGTGATTATAGCCGGGCTGGAGCATACCGACGCGGCGCGGGCGATGCTGGATTCGGCCGGAATTCCTGTGGTTGAGATCATGGATACCGATGGCAAACCGGTTGATGCAATGGTTGGGATCTCTCATCGTCGCGCCGGGCGCGAAATGGCGCAGGCGATCCTGAAAGCGGGCTATGAACATATCGGCTTCATGGGCACCAAGATGCCGTTGGACCACCGGGCGCGGAAGCGCTTCGAAGGCTTTACCGAGGTTATGGGCAAGCACGGGATCGAGATTGAGGATCGGGAATTCTATTCCGGCGGCTCGGCTCTGGCCAAGGGGCGTGAGATGACGCAAGCCATGCTGGAACGCTCGCCCGATTTGGATTTTCTGTATTATTCCAACGATATGATCGGTGCTGGGGGGCTGTTGTACTTACTAGAGCAAGGTATCGACATTCCCGGTCAGATCGGCTTGGCGGGTTTCAACAATGTCGAACTTCTGCAGGGCCTCCCCCGCAAACTGGCGACGATGGATGCCTGCCGACTTGAGATCGGACAGCAAGCGGCCAAGATCATTGCCACGCAGCTTGACGATCCGAATGCCGAGATCGAGACCCGCGTGACTCTGACCCCCAAGGTCAACTTTGGGGATACGCTGAAACGGCGCTGATATCGTGGCGCTGAAACGGCTGGACAATCGCACGGCGCGGGCGATCTTCATGGATCGCCACGCGTTGGCCGAACCTCCATCGGGCGGCTCTAAGGGCACCGATCTGCTGGATTTGATCCAGAGGCTGGGCTTCGTTCAACTCGACAGTATCAATACGGTGGCGCGCGCGCATGACATGATCCTGTTCTCGCGCAGGCCCAGCTATCGCAGCGGGAACCTCAAACGTTTGTATGAGCGGGACCGGGCACTGTTCGAACACTGGACACACGATGCAGCCGTCATTCCGATGGAGTATTACGCGCATTGGCATCTGCGGTTTCAGCGCGATGCGGATCTGCTGAAATCGCGGTGGAAGAACTGGCGTCGGGATGGGTTTGAGCAGCAGTTCGAAACGGTTCTGAGCCATATCCGCGATCATGGGCCAGTGTCCTCGTCCGACGTGGGGAAGGATGAAAAGAAGGGCTCTGGCGGGTGGTGGGATTGGCACCCGTCCAAGACCGCGCTTGAGTATCTGTGGCGCTCGGGCGCGCTGACCGTTGTCGGGCGGGAGGGGTTTCAGAAACGCTATGATCTGACCGAACGGGTTATCGAAACGCATCTCTGCCCCGGTCAGCGACCCTATGACGCCGAGGCGACGGTTGATTGGCTTTGCAATGCGGCGCTGGACCGGCTTGGCTTTGCCACTTCGGGTGAGCTGGCCGCGTTTTGGGACACCGTTAACGCGGCTGAGGCTAAGGCCTGGTGCGCCCAAGGGTTGCAATCAGGCGCACTAGAGGAGGTCGAGGTCGCTTGCGTCGACGGACGCCTTCGCAAACTGTTTACCCGCCCCGATCTGACCGATGGCTTGAGCGATCTGCCCGCACCAACAGGCCGCATCCGAGTTCTCAGCCCATTCGATCCAATGCTGCGTGACCGGAACCGGGCCGAGCGGCTGTTTGGTTTTCACTACCGGATCGAGGTCTTCGTGCCCGAGCCCAAGCGGACATATGGCTACTATGTTTTCCCGCTGCTGGAAGGCGACAAATTGATTGGCCGGATCGACATGAAAGCCCATCGCGATGAAGGTATTCTGCGCGTCAAAGCCCTGTGGCCGGAGCGCGCGATACGGTGGTCGGATGCCCGCACGCGACGGCTGGATTCCGAGTTGGACAGGGTGCGCCGGTTTGCCGGTCTTGATACGGTCGAATTTGCCAATGACTGGCTGAAAGAGCCTAAATAGGGTCTATTCTGGATCCGTGAGGGTCAGGTGAATGGGCTCCAACCCATCTATCCCACCTTCAATTTCATCCCCTGCAGCAACTGGACCTACCCCGGCGGGAATGCCCGTCAAGATCACGTCGCCGGGGCGCAGGTGATAGAAACCGGACAGGTGGCAGATGATCTCATCAATTTTCCAGATCAACTCATTCAAAGTCGCGTCCTGCCGAACCTTGGCGTTGACGCTCAGATGAATGCGCTTGCGGTCCTCCGGCGACCATTCGGCGGCTCGGGTCAAAGGCGCAAAGACAGCGCCGTTCTCAACATCCTTGCCAAGATCCCAGGGGCGCTGTTTGTTGCGTTCGCGGATCTGAAGATCGCGACGGGTCATATCCAGCGCACAGCCATAGCCATATAACGCTTCCCACGCCTCTGCAGGGGTGGCGCGGAACAAGGGGCGACCGATGGCGACGGCCAGTTCCATCTCGTGGTGCTAGTTTTCGGTCCCCGGCGGGTATGGCACGCTCGCTCCAGTCAGAATGGCGTTTGCGGACGACTTGGTGAAATAGAACGGTGCCTCACGATCTACCTCGTGGCCCATTTCAGCGGCATGCGCCGCATAGTTCCGCCCAACGCAGAAAATCCGACCGATGGGATAGGTCGCCTGTTCGCCGACCACGGGGATGGAGATTGGTTCGGGTAGTGAAAACAGATACGGCATGATGATCCCCTGAGTGTTGCGCCGCGCAGCTTATCGTCTGGCACGCAACTGGCAAGCCGTCGCGATGCGCCGGTTCACGCCGACATCTGCGGCGTGATCTGGCGCAAAGCCGCCCAATTCCTACCGCGGCGCATCTGGGCGTATGAATCCCTTGGAAACAGGTAAAATCGGGCTAAATCGCCTAGTAGATTTGAGAATTGATGGCACCCTCACCACCTGCCCGGCACAGAAGTTCTGCCGGAAAGATCAATACGACTGAAGTGACCTGAAGATACCTCTTGCGGACGCCTCAACATGTCGGCATTGGGACGTGAACGTATCGGAGACGGCAGGCGAAGACACCCATCCCCCTGGGAGTTTCGCCCGTGTTAGACCCTGTTTCAGGGCTGACGCGCCCTCCGACACGTGGGCCGGGCCGTCGGGTAAGACGACACGCAACGGCCTTGGGCCAGGCACAGAATCCAACCCGGGTCTGGCCACCCCGCCGGAGAATTCCCCCTACCTTCTCCGGCGGGGTTTTAGCTCAGCGGCTCACTCTTTGAAATTTTTCAGCTCGTTGAGGATATCCAGAAGCGTTTCATGCTTTTCGGGACCAAGATGCGCGCGCATGCGATCGGCCTGTTGAACAATGCCCGTCAGATTGTCCTGAATGATCTGTTCGCCCTTCGCGGTGATCTCGACGATCTGACGTCGTCGATCTTTGGGGTGACAGCGGCGCTTGATCAGGCCCTTGTCTTCCAGTTTTTGCAAGATGCGCGTCAGGCTGGGCAACAACAGGCATGCCCGTTCGGATATATCGGTCGGCTCGCTTGCACCTTCTTCTTTCAGAAGGCGCAGCACGCGCCATTGCTGCTCGGTCACCCCGGCATCAATCAGCAATTTGCGAATGGGGCCCATCACCCTTTCTCGGGCGCGCAACAAAGCGATGGGCAGGGATCGCGACACCAATGGGAGTTGATCGGACATGCTGAATCATCGCTGAAAAAGCAGGAAGTCTCAAGTCGCCCTGAGAGGAAAGGCTCGCAAGACTCTGATAGCTATAGGTTTAAATCCACTACTGGTGAGCTAAACCCGCATCGCCTCGGCGGCTTTTGCATATCCACCAGAAGCCCCATCCACGAAATGCACATGATCGTCCCGCATGGCTGAGGGGACAAAGCAGGTCATCATCGCCTCATCCTGTACGTGCAGGCCGTAGCGTATTTTGCCGCGGCCGCGGGCTTCATCCAGCATACGCTGGAGGCGGTCCAACGTGGCAGGGTCGCAGTCCAGCGTCATTTTCAAGCCATCGTCGAATTTGCGGTAATCTGCGTTTTGGCTGACCATCCGCCGATAGTGGCCGGGTTCGAACTGCCCCAACCGCTTGCCCGTCAGAAATAACAGTGCAATCAACAGGTTCTGCCCAAGCAGTTTCAGCTTTTGCGCAAACAGATTGCCCCCCGCGCGCGAGACATGAGCGTCCAACCCAACATCCGGCGGCGGCCATGTCATCGGAGGTCCGTTTTCCGGAACCGGATGCCCCGAACGATCCAGTTCTGCGGCCATGGTGACAACAGATTGCGCCAGATCCGCAAAATCCCGCTCGGTCGCCTGAACCGTCGGCTGCACCACGACCGAAACGATCTGACCATGCTGCGCAGGACTGTTGGACCAGCGGCAGGACAGGCCGGTCAGGTTTGGCTGCGCGCTGGGCGCGGCGGGCTCGACCGAATAGTGCCCGGATTTCATCTGCGCCTCGGCCCAGGCCAGGCCTCCGCCCGAGAACATGGCGTAGTCCACCCCGGTGGATGGGGCATAGCGCGCCACCCTCAGGTCTTTTCCAGCCTTGCGCAACTCGGCCACCGGAACGAGGGCCGCGCGCAACGGCATCTCAAACTCCTCTTCGGCCCAGCGCCGCAGGGTTGCCAACGCTCCAGCCGCGATATCCGCCGCACTGGGTGGCACGGCGAAGCCTGCCCCATCGCCACCAAAGACATAAGGAAAAGGTTTGTTTTCCAAAGCGTTGATCATGGCCGAGATCACCGCAGCGCCGACCATGTTGACGGTTTTGTACCGTCCCTGCGCAATCTGCGTCGTCGAATCCACAATGTCGGCAACACCCACAACCCAATCGTCCGGAACCGAGGCAAACTGCGCCGGGTCCGACAGAAGGGTAAAATCGCGCCAAAGCGGCAGGGACTCGTAAAAATCTGAATGGAGGTCTTTCATCGTCCCCCCTTTGTTCCAATTGGGGGTTAAGCTAGCCCGAATGTGTTCGCTGTCCTCCCCTTGCAACATAGTACACGTGCTTGTGCGTTTTGCCACGGCGTGCCAATCAGGGCGGTGGAAATGCGCAGGAAAGGGCCGTTCATGCAGGCAGGTTTGGTTGTACTATGTCTGGCTTATGTCCTGAGCCAGTTTTTTCGCGCGTTCCTTGCCGTTCTCAGCCTTGATCTGGCGCGTGATATCGGTGCCTCGCCCGAGGATCTGGCCTTTGCTTCGGGCCTTTGGTTTCTGGTCTTTGCAGCGATGCAGCTGCCGGTGGGCTGGGCGCTGGATCGTATTGGACCACGGCTCAGCGCATCCGTCCTGCTGCTGATCGGCGGGGCTGGAGGGGCGCTTGTTTTTGCCGCCGCCAGCAGCCCGCTGCATGTCAGCATTGCGATGGCTCTGATCGGCATTGGCTGTTCACCGGTTCTGATGGCCTCGTACTTCATCTTTGCACGCGAGTATCCTCCGGCTCGGTTTGCTACGCTGGCGGCGCTGATGCTGGGCGTCGGGTCGGTTGGCAATCTGGTTGCGTCCTACCCAACGGCGCTTGCGGTCGAATTGATGGGCTGGCGCGCCACGATGGTTGGGTTGGCGGTTCTGTCCGCCGCCATCGCCTTGGGCATCTGGTTCAGCGTGCGTGATCCGAAAAAGGTCGAGACCGACCACAAAGGATCTTTGCTGGACTTGCTGAAAGAGCCTGCCTTGTGGCTCATCCTGCCCTTGATGCTGGTCGCTTACGCTCCGGCGGCTGCACTGCGCGGGCTTTGGGCGGGGCCATACCTGAACGATGTGTTCAGCCTGACCACCACGCAGATCGGCACGGCCACGCTGGTAATGGGAACCGCGATGATCGCGGGGACTTTTGTCTACGGCCCGTTGGACCGCCTTTTGGGCACCCGCAAATGGGTGATTGTCGGCGGCAATGTCCTCTGCGCGGTCGCGCTTGGTCTTTTGTGCCTGTGGGTCGATAGCGCTGTCTGGGTGTCGGTCGTGATGTTGTCGCTGATCGGGTTTCTGGGCGCGAGCTTTCCAGTCATCATGGCCCATGGCCGAGCCTTCATCCCGCCGCATCTGACTGGGCGCGGCGTGACCTTGTTGAACCTTTTCGGCATCGGCGGCGTAGGGCTTGCGCAATTTGCCACCGGGCAGATTCACGCCGCTTTTTCCGACGTCAGCCCCACGGCTCCATACACGGCGATATTCGGCTTTTTTGCGGTGACCCTTGCCATTGGATGCGTGATCTATCTATTCAGCCGGGATAGCGTCGACTGACGCAACGATCAGGAGAGCTCGGTGAAAGACCCCGTCGTCATTGCCCCCAATCTCAAACGCAGGCTTTCGGGCGTGACGGCAACGATTGCGCGACTGGTCCCTTTGCAGGCGCAACACATCGACATCGCCGCCACCGGGCCGGGGCTGCCCGCCGACATTCCGCATATCCCGCTGGGCCGCCTGCCTTTTCTGTCCCGTCGCACGCTGCGGGTATGGCACGCGCGCCGCAATACCGAGATGCTACTCGGCCTGATCCTGCGCAATGTCTTCCGGCTGAAGCTGAAACTGTTGTTCACCAGCGCCTCGCAGCGGGTGCATACGGGTTATACCAAATGGCTGATCGACAAGATGGACGCGATAGTCGCGACCTCGCGCAAGACCGCAGAATATCTGGAGCGCGACGCGCAGGTGATCATGCATGGCATCAACCTAGACGATTTTACCCCGCCTGAGGACAAAGCCGCCCTTCGCGCTCGGCTGGGGCTGCCGGACGGCTTGCTGCTTGGCTGCTACGGACGCATCCGCCATCAGAAAGGCACGGACGCTTTCGTCGACGCCATGATTGATCTGTGCGCGTTGTCCCAAGATGTCTCAGGCATCGTTATGGGCCGCGCGACGGAAAAACATACGGGTTTTCTGGCCGAGCAGAAAGACAAGGTCGCCAAGGCGGGCCACTCGGACCGTATCCTCTTTATGCCCGAGGTGACGGTCGATCAGATTGCCGAATGGTATCAGGTGCTGGACCTGTTCATCGCCCCCCAACGGTGGGAGGGCTTCGGCCTCACCCCGCTTGAGGCAATGGCCTGCGGCGTGCCCGTTGTCGCAACCGATGTCGGCGCGTTTTCCGAGATCGTGACCGACCCGTCGCTAGGCCGGGTGGTGGCCCCGGATGACATCCCGGCACTGGCCGATGCAGCCGCAGAAATGCTGGAAAATCGTGATTCCCTGTCTCAGGCCGGACAGGCCGCCCGCACCCATGTTGAGCAGAATTTCGATATCCAAGGCGAAGCACAGACCCTTGTGGCCCTCTACAAGCGCCTGCTAAGCGCGTGAAGCGCCTCAAATCGGCGTCATTCGTCGAAATACGGCGCAAAAGCCCTTTTGTCCCGACGGCAACGCGGCTATGAACGCGCGTCCTTAACTTTGGAGACATGAAATGGGCTATCGCGTCGTCGTCGTCGGCGCCACAGGTAATGTGGGCCGCGAAATGCTGAACATCCTGGCGGAACGCCAGTTCCCCGTGGACGAAATTGCCGTGCTGGCAAGCCGTCGTTCGCTGGGTACTGAGGTGACATTTGGCGACAAGACACTCACGACCAAAGACCTGGATACCTTTGATTTCACCGGCTGGGATATGGCCCTGTTCGCTGTAGGCTCTGCCGCGACCAAGGACTATGCGCCCAAGGCCGCTGCGGCGGGCTGCGTGGTGATCGACAACTCGTCGCTCTATCGCTACGACCCCGAGATCCCTCTGATCGTGCCGGAATGCAACCCGCAAGCGATCCACGACTACAAAAACAAGAACATCATCGCCAACCCCAACTGCTCGACCGCGCAAATGGTTGTAGCGCTGAAACCGCTGCACGACCGCGCCAAGATCAAACGCGTTGTCGTCTCGACCTATCAGTCGGTGTCTGGCGCGGGCAAAGAGGGTATGGACGAGCTGTGGGAACAGACCAAGGCCGTCTACAACCCGATCAACGAGGTTGAGCCGAAGAAGTTCCAGAAGCAGATCGCCTTCAACGTCATCCCTCAGATCGACGTCTTCATGGAAGACGGCTCGACCAAGGAAGAGTGGAAAATGGTTGTCGAGACCAAGAAGATCGTCGATCCGTCTATCAAGGTCACGGCCACCTGCGTCCGCGTACCTGTATTCGTTGGCCACTCCGAGGCCGTGAACATCGAGTTCGAGGAATTCCTGGACGAAGACGAAGCCCGCGATATCCTGCGCGAAGCGCCGGGCATCATGGTGATCGACAAGCGTGAGGCCGGCGGCTATGTCTCGCCCACCGAATGCGTAGGCGATTTCGCAACCTTCATCAGCCGCATCCGTCAGGACTCGACCGTTGAAAACGGCATCAACCTGTGGTGCGTCTCGGACAACCTGCGTAAGGGTGCGGCCCTGAACGCAGTCCAGATTGCCGAACTTCTGGGTCGTGAGGTTCTGAAAAAGGGCTGATCCCTGATCTGAAATTGGTAGCAAGGGGCCGTTTCGTCAGAAGCGACCCTTTTTCTTTGCGTGTTTCGAAGTGGTCCCGTTCACGACAAAGGACAGACACAGCAATCCGTGCTAAGTAACGCCGATAGCCTTAAGAAAACCATCTAAAGGGTTTTACGATGCGCATTTTCTCTGTTCCTTTCATAATACTCGCCGCTCTTTCTCCGTTGTCCGCGACATCACAAGAGATCGCCGATACGATCTATTCCGGCGGTCCCATTCTGACGATCAATGATGACCAACCCTCGGCCGAGGCCGTGGCGGTCCGAGATGGCCGCATTCTGGCGGTTGGATCGCTTGCGGATATGGCCGAGCATCAAGGCGACGGGACCGTAGCGTTCGATCTTGCAGGGCGCGCAATGTTGCCTGGATTTGTCGACAGCCACGGGCACGTTGTGATGGGCGGGTTGCAAGCCTTGTCGGCCAACATGCTGGCACCTCCGGACGGCGAGGTGACAGACATCGCCAGCCTGCAGGCCACTCTGACAGCATGGGCCGAGGCAAATGCCGAAGCCGTGGAAAACGCGAACATGATCATCGGCTTTGGGTATGACAATGCGCAACTGGCCGAATTGCGGCATCCCACGCGCGAGGATCTAGACGCCGTATCCACCAACATACCCGTTGTGATCATCCACCAATCCGGACATTTAGGTGTTGGCAACTCAAAGGCGCTGGAACTGGCGGGCATCACCGCCGAATCCGAGGCACCACCAGGCGGGGTTATCCAGCGGGATGAAAACGGAGAACCCAACGGGGTGCTAGAGGAGTATGCTTTTTTTGCCTTGTTAGTGCCTCTTCTTGGCGATCTGGGCGAAGACGGTCTGGCTGAGTTCGCCCGCGCCGGCAGCGCCCTATGGGCGCGGTTCGGATACACCACCGGGCAAGAGGGTCGATCATCCGGTGAGATCGTCGAGGTTCTGAAAAAGGTTGGGGCCAATGGCGAACTGCCCATTGACGTGGTTGCCTTTCCGGACGTTCTGGAGGCGCAGGACTACATTGGCAGCAATGTCTCAGGGGACTACACGAATAGGGTCCGTGTCGGCGGCTGCAAGCTGACCATTGATGGCTCACCCCAGGGGTTCACGGCGCTGCGCGACCGTCCCTACTACGATCCGGTTGGCTCTTACCCCGCAGGCTACGCGGGCTATTCCGCGATCACGATGGAGCAGCTTCAGGACGCGGTGAACTGGTGCTATGAGAACGGCATTCAGATCCTGGTGCATTCCAATGGCGAAGGCGCATCGGACATGCTGATCGCCGCTCTGGAAGAAGCCCAAAGGAAATACGGCGACCCCGGAAACCGCCCGGTTCTGATCCATGGCCAGTTTCTGCGCGAGGATCAGGTCGCCAGTTTCAAACGCTTGGGCGTTTTCCCATCTGTTTTTCCAATGCACACGTTTTATTGGGGAGACTGGCATCGCGACCATACCGTCGGCCCAATCAACGGTGAGAATATCTCGCCGACCGGATGGATACGAGAGCGTGAAATGATGTTCGGAACCCATCACGACGCGCCGGTCGCCTTGCCCGACAGCATGCGTGTTCTAGCCGCGACAGTGACGCGACGCACCCGATCGGGCGACATTCTGGGCCCTCATCAACGTGTCGATGTCTTGACCGCCCTCAAGGCCATGACGATTTGGCCGGCATGGCAGCATTTCGAAGAGGATCAGAAGGGCTCAATCGAAGTTGGGAAGGTCGCCGACTTCGTCATCCTTTCAGACGATCCGACAGCGGTGGACCCCGAAACCCTGGCCGAGCTTCAGGTACTGGTGACCGTGAAGAACGATACAGTTGTCTACGAGGCTGAAGACGGCATCCGAGAAGGAAAGCTGGACGTCTCACCCTTTTCTAGCGATCCGGTTGTGGCACATACCTTCCTGCACGCGATTTATCAGGGGATGAAAGTCGAACAGCCTTGGCTGGCGACGGAGCCAAAACGCAATTAAAGGGCGATTCCGAGGGCAGGGCTATCCCTGCCCTTCCACCAAAACCTTGAGGTTCATCAGACCACGCTCATAGTCTGGACCAAGCCACCGATCCATCATTACCCCCATCCAACGAGACATCGGATTAATACCCAACTCGGATTCGAACCCCCATGTCACCTGCGTCTGATCCCCATCTGGTTGCAAGAGAAACGCGGCCGAGGCTGTTCCCATCGGACCGAAATCAAGCGCGGTCTGGACGCTTTGGTTTTCGACGCTCGCCACAATCTCTTGCGATCCGGTGCCGACCTGCGGGTCGTCAGAGCTCCAGTTCAATATATTCCCCACCCCCGACTCTGGCCCGGAATAGGACAGCTTCGTCTCGGGGTCCCGGTGCAACCAGGGTGACCAATGCTCGGTCTGCTGCATTGAGTTCACATAGGGAAAGATCGCCTCGGGTGGCGCGTTGATGGTGATGCTGCGGGATACATCAGCTTTTGAGGGCAGCAGGTACGCAATGCCGACCAGCGCCAGTACAAGAGCGATCAGGCCAATAAAAACGCGTCTAATCAAATTCATAATATGCTCCAAAGGGTAATTCCTTTGTCCGGAGCATATCATAGAAAATTGGACGGAACCGCCGCTTACCGCGATGCTAGGGCGTCAGACCGGAACGAACTTTTTCTGATAGGGATCGAAACACTCCAACCCGCCCGCGCCGATATCTGTCCAAAGCCCGTGCAGGCTGAGCGTGTCGGTCTTGACCGCCTCGGAAACAAACGGGAAGGTCATCAGGTTTTCCAGCGACGCAACGACCGCCTGACGTTCAAACTGGCGGGCCTGCTCGACGCCATCCTCGATATCCGCGACCTGTTCGTACTTGGGCTTGAGGATATCCATCCAACGGCCAACAAAGCTTTCTTTTGCTTCCAGCTGCGGAGCTTCACCCTTGCACATGTCGATACAGCCCTGCACCCCACCGCATTGCGAATGACCAAGCACGATCAGATGCGCCACTTTCAACGCGGTCACCGCATATTCGATGGCTGCACTGGTCCCGTGGTGATCCCCATCCGGAGCGTAAGGGGGCACCAGGTTGGCAATGTTGCGGTGAATGAAGAACTCGCCCTGATCGGCACCGAAGATCGCGGTCACATGAACCCGGCTGTCGCAACAGCAAATCACCATCGCACGTGGGCGCTGCCCCTCATCCGCCAAACGCCGATACCAGACCTGATTTTCGGAATAGGTCGTCGCTTTCCAGCCGTGATACCGTTTCACCAGATAGGTCGGCAAAGGTTTGGCTAAATCCATTTCGGCATTCCCGTCTTTCGTTGCGTAGGCTGCTGTAAACCGAATTCAAGAAAAATTCGAGCCATTATCCAAATTCATCGCAAGGTTTTGCAAAGGAATTGACAGCAAGGATCATAGCCACGCCGTGGGGGCGACGAAACTAGGGTGAATGTGGTGGAAAACATACTCAGGCTTGAACACAAGGAAACCGTGCGACTGGATCCGGATCGCCTCAGCGGGCTGTACCGGCAATTGGGCGACAAGAACGCGTTGGACGTGCTGTGCCGCACGGTCGAGGAACTGGCCTTGCGTCTTTCGAATTGCGAACGGCATTGGCGGCAGCGCGATTGGCAGGCCTTGCGCAAATGCTCCAAATCGCTGGTGGCGATCGCCGATCAGATCGGAATGACGGCGCTGGCGCGGGTTGCGAGCGATGTCACCGGCGCCGTAGATGCGGGCGATGCCGTTGCAGCAGGTGCAACGCTGGGGCGGTTGATCCGGGTTGGAGAGCGCTCTCTGACCGCGATCTGGGATCAGCAGGACCTTTCGGTGTGACGGGGGTTGCGGGCAGGCCGCAGGCGGATAGTCTGGTCGCGAATTCACTCAGCCCGAGACGACTATGACCCTCAGCTTTGCTCAACCCTCTGACAACTCTGTGCCCCTGCATGTGGTGGCGCAACCTGATCTGGACGATTGGCTGGCCGGTCAGTCCGATCACATCCGAAATTGGGTAACGGCAAACGGGTTTAAGGGCGCTTTGGGTCAGGTCCTGACGGTTCCAAGCACGGAAGGCGGTGCGGGGTTCGCGCTGGCCGGATACGGGACCGAGGGCAAGCGTGCCCGCAAGCGGTTCCCTCTGGCCGCTGCCGCGGATGCGCTGCCGGAAGGCAGCTATCACATCGCGGCGGACGTCCCGACGGAGCATCTGGAGATGGAGTGTCTGGGCTGGTTGCTGACCGGCTACGCCTTTGATCGCTATGCGCCTCAATCCGCCGCCAAGGCGCGTCTGGTTGCTCCTGAGGGGGTTGATGCCGCGCGGTTGGAGGTACTGGCAAATGCCGAGGCGCTGACCCGCGATCTGGTCAACACGCCAGCCTCCGATATGGGACCTGATCAACTTCAAGCAGCAGCCGAGGTCCTAGCGGACGAATTCGAGGCCAACTGCAAAACGATCACCGGCGACGCGCTGCTGGAACAGAACTTCCCAATGATTCACACGGTCGGGCGCGCCGCAGATCAGGCCCCGCGTCTGATCGAGATGAATTGGGGCGCGGCCGGACCGACGCTGACACTTGTCGGCAAGGGTGTGTGTTTCGACACGGGCGGACTGAACCTGAAACCGGGCGCGTCGATGGGGCTGATGAAGAAGGATATGGGCGGGGCCGCCAATGTGCTGGGTCTGGCCCGGATGATCATGGCGTTGAACCTGCCGCTACAGCTGCGGGTCCTGATCCCGGCGGTCGAGAATGCGGTCGCAGGCAACGCCTTCCGTCCCGGAGATATCCTGACCTCTCGTAAGGGTTTGACGGTCGAGATCAACAACACCGATGCCGAGGGACGGCTGGTTTTGGCCGATGCGCTGGCGCTGGCGGATGAGGGGAAACCGGACCTCGTGATCTCGATGGCAACCCTGACCGGTGCGGCCCGTGTGGCCGTGGGGCCTGATCTGGCGCCGTTCTACACCGATGACGACCGCGCCGCTGGGGCGCTGAGCAAAGCTGCCGCTGGAGCCGCTGATCCGGTCTGGCGCATGCCCTTCCACACGCCCTATGAGGCGATGATCGAACCCGGCATCGCCGATCTGGACAACGCGCCCTCGGGCGGTTTTGCAGGCTCCATCACCGCAGCCTTGTTCCTGCGCCGCTTTGTTGAAGACAGCAGCTACATGCACTTCGACATCTATTCCTGGCAGCCCAGCAAGCAACCGGGTCGCAGTAAGGGAGGGCTGGGACAAGGCCCACGCGCCCTGCTGACCGCACTGCCCGAGCTTTTGGGCCTATGACCCAGCTACGCGTTGTGGAGCCCGTCATTGACCTGCTGCGCAGCCCAGACGGCCCGCGCGATCGTCAGTTGCTGTTCGGAGACACAGTACAGCTTTCAGAACAGCAAAACGGTTGGAGTCATATCGAGGCTTTCAAGGACGGCTATGTCGGATGGGTTCGCTCGACCCAATTGGGGCCGCAACAGGCCACAACCCATAGGATTATTGCACCTGCCACGCATGCCTATGAGCAGGCGGATATGAAAACCCGCGATCTGGCCTCGCTGAGTTTTGGCAGCTCTGTACACGCCCTCTCACAAACGGATAGGTTTGTTGAAACTGAGCTGGGTTTCATCCCAAAAGTCCACACGGCCCCGATTGCCGAATTGAACCGTGATCCTGTCGCTGTGGCCGAGTTGTTTCTGGGCACCCCCTATCTGTGGGGCGGCAACAGTCGGTTCGGGATCGACTGTTCTGGACTGGTTCAGGTGGGGTTGCTGGCCTGCGGTATGGCGTGTCCCGGCGACAGCGGCGATCAGGAAAAGGCCCTTGGTATCACTCTGCCCGAAGGATCAGAGGCCAAACGCGGCGATCTGTTGTTTTGGAAAGGCCATGTCGCATGGGTTTCCGGGCCGAATATGCTGTTGCATGCCAACGCGCATCATATGGCAGTCGCGTATGAATCCTTGGATCACGCCATCACGCGCATTCAGGCGCAAGGCGACGGGCCTGTGACGGCCCATAAAAGGCTCTAATCCGGGGAAACTGAGCGGATCAGCTTGCGCTCCAATACCCGCAAGACCGTGCGCAGGTCATGGCCGCGTTTCAGAATCCGTCCGTCCATCCCCACAACAGAATACATCCCCTGCTTTTGGCGCAGACGGGGGTGCTTCTCGATCCGGTAGATCGGATGCTCGGCGGTCCGTCGGAAGATCGAAAAAATCGCCATGTCGCGCAGGTTGGAAATTCCGTAGTCGCGCCATTCTCCGGCGGCGACCATCTTACCATAGACGGACAGGATATGGGACATCTCGCGCCGGTCGAACGCGACGGGCATCTGGGCCGAGTTTGTTGGGAACCGGCTGGGAGGCTGCATGTTCATACCCCAAGCCTTGCCGGAAAACGCGGCTGAATCAAGCCCGATGCGCAAGCGGGCCACAATTCGTCAACGGGTGTTACCGCCGTCCGACTTGTCGACATATCAGGATCACAGGCAGTAACCCAACGGCCAGAATGACCAAGGATGGTACCGCCGCCCCCTCGAGCCGCTCGTCCGAGGCCAGCCGGTAGGCCTGCACTGCCAACGTGTCAAAGTTGAAAGGGCGCATGATCAGCGTTGCGGGCAATTCCTTCATCACGTCGACAAAGACGATCAACAGGGCCGTCAACAATGAGGGCGTCAGGATCGGCAAATGCACCCGCCTTAGCGTGCCCAGAGGCGTTTGCCCCAAGGACCGGGCTGCGGCGTCCATATTGGCGTGAACCGTACTTTGCCCGCCTTCATAGGCACTTAGGGCTGCCGCAAGGAACCGCACCATATATGCCGCCACCAGCAGCCAGATGGACCCGGTCACCAGCAGGCCCGTCGATACATCAAACGTCGCGCGCATCCACGCGTCCAACGAATTGTCAAAGCTGGCAAAAGGCACCAGCAGACCAACGGCGATCACCCCGCCCGGCACCGCATAGCCTAGCCGCGCGATATAGCCCGCGATGGTCGAGGGCCGCCCCGGTCTCAAGCGCTGAAAGAACCCAACGCTGACGGCCGCAATAACGGTAATGACAGCAGCCGTCCCGGCGAGGATAAGCGAATTCTGAATGAAGCCGAGGTAGCGAGGCGACAGTAGGTTCTGCTCAGACTTCAACCCCATCTCGAACAGAACAACCACCGGCAGCAGGAACCCAAAAAACACGGGAATGGCGCAGAGGGCAAAAGCCCCAATCGCGCGCCATCCAGTCAGTTGCGCTGCGGGCAGAGCTGCATGTTGCTTGCCCGCCTGATAATACTTGGCCTTGCCGCGCCGCGTGCGTTCAGCCACAGCCAATACAAGCGCGAAGGTCAGCAGACACAAAGCCAGTTGTGCGGCGCCTGCACGATCTCCCAGCGAAAACCAACTGGTATAAATGCCCGTGGCGAAGGTCTGGACGCCGAAATACGAGACGGTTCCGAAATCGGCGATGGTCTCCATGATCGCCAGAAGAACGCCTCCGGCAATGGCAGGACGCGCCATCGGCAGCGAAACCCGCCGAAAGGCCAGCCAAGGGCTGTTTCCCAACGCCCGCGCCGCCAGAAACGCGGTGGCGCTTTGCTGCAGGAACGCTGCCCGCGCCAGCAGGTAGACATAGGGGTAAAGCACCAGCGTCAGCATCACCGCCGCGCCCTCGGTCGAGCGGATTTCGGGGAACCAATAGTCGCGCGGCCCCCAGCCCGTCACATCGCGCAGCGTGGCCTGCACGATACCGGGATGATCCAGAATGAATGTGTAGGCATAGGCCAGAACGTAGGCCGGGAAGGCCAGCGGCAGGACCAGCGCGATTTCCAAAAGGCGCACGCCGGGGAACCGCGTCATCGTCACCAGCCACGCCGCTCCGGTCCCGATGCTGAACGTGCCAACAGCCACCAGAACCACCAATATGGCGGTGGTCATCGTGTAGCGGGGCAGCACGGTTTCAGCAAGGTGCGAGATGGTTTCCGTTCCACCGGTCAGCGCCGCCAGAACCACCGCGACCATCGGCAACAAACAGGCCGCCGCTACGATATAGGCAATGGCCGCCAACAGCCGCGTGCCACGCACGCCGCGGTTTCGTGATCCATTTTCAGAATATTCGATCTGGGCCATTGTCCGGGCTTGTAAGTGGCGAGGGCGTCCTCTTTCTCGACTAAAACACTAGGAAACGCCAGTGCCCAGAGCAATAAATCTAGCAACAAATCTGCGGCATCAAACGCCGCAGATCTCAGTCATAGACGCGCTGATCCTCAATCACCAGACCATCCTTAGGCAGGGACCCGGGGGCCACAACCTCGATTGCGCCTTTCAGCTTCAGCACCTCAGCCACGGATTTCGCATAAGCCGTGTCATCGCCACCCGCGCTTTCGATCTGGACGGTCATCGTGTCCATCTCACCCTGACGGGCTGCGATCACGCGGGCTTTGACGATCTCGGCATGTTTGTCGACCAGCGCGGCCACCTGCTCGGGCCGGACGAACATGCCCTTGATTTTGGTGGTCTGATCGGCGCGCCCCATCCAACCCACGATCCGAGCGTTCGTACGACCGCACGGCGACTGACCCGGCATGATGGCCGACAGGTCGCCGGTCGCAAACCGGATCAGCGGGTAGTCAGGGTTGAGAGAGGTCACCACGACCTCGCCAACCTCACCGGGCGAAACCGGAGTGCCGGTGCCAGGGGTGACGATTTCGACGATGACGTGTTCGTCCAGAATCATCCCTTCCATCGCCGCGCTTTCATAGGCGATATTGCCAAGATCAGCCGTGGCATAACATTGCAAACAGGCGATGCCGCGATCCGCGTATTCCTGCCGCAACGAGGGGAACAGCGCGCCCCCACCCACAGCGGCCTTGGAGAAACTCAGCGCAACGCCCATGGCATCGGCCTTGTCCAGAATGACCTTCAGATAGTCCGGCGTGCCCGCATAGGCCGTGCATCCAACGTCGCGGGCGGCGGTCACCTGCAGCTCGGTCTGGCCGGTCCCGGCAGGCAGAACAGCCGCGCCAACCGCGCGAGCGCCGTTTTCAAAGATCATGCCCGCAGGCGTCAGGTGATAGCCAAAGCAATTCTGAACGATGTCGCCCGCGCCAACACCGGCGGCGTTCAGGAAGCGACCCATGCGCCACCAATCGTAGTCGGTGCTGCCCGGCTCATAGATCGGGCCGGGGGATTGGAACACATGGTGAAAGTGCCTCGCCGGTTTGACCGTAAAGCCGCCAAAGGGCGAGCGCTCCCCTTGCGCGCGGGTCAGGTCCGACTTGCGCAACACCGGTAGCAAGGGCAGGTCTTCGGCCGTTTTCACCGTATTAGTGTCTGTTTCAGCGAAATGCGCCATAAACCCAGGCGCAGACCGCGCCCGTTCTAGTTGCGCCTGCAGCGCCACCGCCTGATCTGAGGCGCGCTGATCCGCCGAGCGCGTTTCGAGTGCATCGAAATAGGTCATCGCCATATCCTCCATCAGATCACAACCACCGCTTGCGGCGGCGGTACGAGCGCACATCGCGAAAGCTTTTGCGGCCTTCGTCCGACATGCCGAGATAGAATTCCTTCACATCCGGGTTCTCACGCAGTTCGGCAGCAGGGCCGTCCATCACCACGCGCCCGGATTCCAGAATATAGCCGTAATGCGCAAACCTGAGCGCCACGTTGGTGTTCTGCTCGGCCAAAAGGAACGAGACGCCCTCTTTCTCGTTCAGATCTCTTACGATGCCGAAAATCTCTTCGACCAGCTGCGGGGCAAGCCCCATTGAGGGTTCATCCAGCAGGATCGTCTCGGGCCGTGACATTAGCGCGCGGCCCATCGCGACCATCTGCTGTTCCCCGCCCGAGGTATAGCCCGCCTGACTTTTGCGGCGCTCTTTCAGGCGCGGGAAGTAATTGTAAACCAGCTCCAGGTCACTCTGGATCGCGGCATTACCGTCCTTGCGGGTATAGGCCCCGGTCAGCAGGTTTTCCTCGACCGTGAGGTGCTCGAAACAGTGGCGCCCCTCCATCACCTGAATGACGCCTTTTTCCACCAGATCCGCCGGGTCGCTTTCATGCACGCTTTGACCGCGATATTTGATCGAGCCCTTGGTGACCTCGCCCCGTTCGGAATGCAGCAGGTTCGACACTGCCTTGAGCGTCGTGGTTTTGCCCGCGCCATTCCCCCCCAGCAGCGCGGTGATGCCGCCTTTGGGAACCGTCAGGCTGACGCCCTTCAGCACGAGGATCACGTGATTGTAGATCACCTCGATATTGTTGACCTCAAGCAGGGTTTCCGCCTGCACATCCGTGGTTTGGGCCGCATCCAGCATCAGCGCCTATCCTCGTTCGCGTGTTCGGGTCAGGGCGGCAGCAAACCGCCGCCCCGCTTGGTTCAGAGCGCTTTAGTTGCAGCGCGTTTCGATATTGTTTTCAGCCGCATAAGCCGCTGAGTCTTCTGCGATCAGAGCGTTGATGACTTCGGCATCTGTCGGTTTGAAGTCCTGAACCGGGTTCCAGGTTCCGGCTGCTGCATCCCACTGGACCACGCCCACAAGACCGGGGCCGCCATGGTTTTCACAGGAAACCGAGAATTCCGGTCCGAAACCGACCATGCCCAGACCTTCCATCTTGGCATTTGTAATTTCCAACGCCTCCATGCCATCGCGCATCATCGACGCGTCGATCTCGGCCGTGCCGTGCATTTCCTGAGCAGTCTTTACCGCCTCAGCCGCCAACATCGCAGCATAGAGACCGCGGTTATACTGAACCGTACCCAGTTGATCGCCTGCACCTGCGGCTTTACCGGCATCGACGACGTATTTCTGCAGATCGTCATAGACCGGATAGTCCATACCTAGGCCCGTGAAGGTCAGCGCCTTGTAGCCGGTTGCTTTTTCACCCGCGGGCTCGACATCGAATTCAGCACCTGACCACCAGACGCCAATGAAGTTCTCCATCGGGAAGCGAATGTTGGCCGCTTCCTGAACCGCAACTTGGTTCATGACGCCCCAGCCCCACATGATCACAAAATCGGGCTTTTCGCGGCGGATTTGCAGCCACTGCGACTTCTGCTCCTGACCTGGGTGGTCGACAGGCAGCAGAGACAGCTCGTAGCCGTGCTTTTCGGCCAGCGTTTCCAGTGTGCGGATCGGCTCTTTGCCGTAGGCAGAGTTGTGGTAGACCAGCGCGATTTTCTTGCCGCTCAGGTCTCCGCCGTTTTCATCCAGCAGATAGTTGATCGCGCCCGAAGCTCCGTTCCAGTAGTTGGCCGGATAGTTGAACACGTGGCTGAACACCTCACCATTCGCAGCCGAGGTCCGGCCATATCCCATCGTGTGCAGCGGGATGCCATCTGCCGTCACTTTCGGGATAAGCTGATAGGTAATCCCAGTGGAGAGTGGCTGATAGACCAGCGCACCTTCGCCCTTGGTCGATTCATAGCATTCCACACCTTTTTCAGTGTTATAGCCGGTTTCGCATTCGATAACCTTGGCTGGAACACCCCCGATTCCGCCATCGCGTTCATTCAGCAGGGTGAAATAGTCGGCGTAACCGTCAGCAAACGGAATACCGCCTGCCGCGTAGGGACCCGTCCGGTAGCTGAGCGACGGGAACACAAGGTCGGCCATGACCGGACCTGCGGCCATCACGGCGCCCAGCGCCAGGGTTGCCAGTTTCTTGTTCATCGGGTGTCTCCTCCCTTGATTGATCCGATGGTGGTTTCGGGCGTTTGCACCCGTCTTTTTTGATTGGGCCTGTCCCTAGTGCGGGAACGGCCAGAGTCTGAGTTTCTCTTTGGCGACACGCCACAGCTGCGCCAGCCCGTGCGGTTCGAGGATCAGGAACATGATGATCAGCCCGCCCACGATCACGAGGTTCAGGTGCGCCACGATGTCCGTGGGCCAACCCAGCAGGTCTACACCGATCAGCTTCAGCACGACCGGCAACAGCACAAGGAAAGCCGCCCCTGCAAAGGACCCAAAAATAGACCCTAATCCTCCGATAATGACCATGAACAGCACCAGGAATGATTTCTGGATGCCAAAGACCTCACCGACTTCGACCGCGCCCAGATAGACCGCAAAGAACAGCGCCCCTGCGATGCCCACAAAGAATGAGCTGACGGCAAAGGCGGTCAGTTTGGCCTTGAGGGGGTTCACGCCGATGATCTCGGCAGCGATATCCATGTCGCGGATCGCCATCCAGGTCCGGCCCGTGGTGCCCCGCGTCAGGTTGCGTGCGAGGATGGCGCAGACGGTCAGGAAAATCAGGCAGAACAGATATGTCGCCCATGCCGGAGCATTCGGGCCGGTGATGATGATACCAAACACATCCCGTTCCGGCGCGTTGATCTGACCCGAAGCCGAATAGTTGTAAAACCACGGCACCCGGTTAAACAGCCACACCAGGAAGAACTGCGCCGCCAGCGTCGCCACGGCCAGATAGAAACCCTTGATCCTGAGGCTCGGCAAGCCGAACAACACGCCAACAAAGGCCGTGATACCTCCAGCAAGGATCACGTGGATGAACATGCTGACATCCGGGAAAGCAGTCATCAGCTTGTAGCAGGCATAGGCACCCACAGCCATGAACCCTCCGGTCCCCAGCGAGACCTGCCCGCAATAGCCCACAAGGATATTCAGCCCGATCGCCGCGATGGCGTAGATCAGAAAGGGCAGCAGTAGCGCGTTCGCCCAATAGTCGTTTATGATGAAGGGAATGATCCCGAACGCAACTGCCAGCACGACATAATAGCGGTACCGGTCAAACTTGATCGGGAAAGTCTGGCTGTCAGCAATGTACGAGGTTTTGAAATCCCCGGCCTCACGATAGAACATGTCTTACTTTCCCCATTCTTCCTGCGCCCGGTTCCGGGCCGCGGCGTCCAATTGGTTTGAGCCCTTGGCGTATCCGCTCGCCTCAGACGCGCGGACCAGTTTCAAATAGGCCAGAACGCCCATGATCAGACCCGCAAAAGCCAGGATTGCCGCGATGGTCAGCTGGCCTTCGGAAAGATCGTCCGAGGTCAGGGCTATATACCCAAACGCCCAGAACCCGGCCCATGCGATGACGTTGATGATGGCGATCAGCTTGGTCATCGCTAAACCCTCTCGATGATCTTCTCGCCGAACAGGCCCTGAGGTCGGAACACGAGGAAGATCAGCGCCAGCACGTAGGCAAACCAGTTCTCAGTCGCGCCGCCCAGCGCAGGTCCTAAGGCGAATTCGAACAGCTTCTCGCCCACGCCGATGATCAGCCCGCCGACGATGGCTCCGGGGATCGAGGTGAAGCCGCCCAGCATCAATACCGGCAAAGCCTTGAGCGCGATCAGCGAAAGCGAGAACTGAACGCCCGATTTGGTGCCCCACATGATCCCTGCGACCAGAGCGACGAACCCGGCGACGGACCAGACCATGACCCAAATGAAGTTCAGCGAAATCCCAACCGACAGCGCCGCCTGATGGTCATCTGCAACAGCGCGCATTGCCCTGCCCTGTTTGGTGTACTGGCTGAATGCGACCAGAGCTGCCACCAGAAGCGCGGCAATGATCGTAGCCACGATGTCCAGATTATCGATGAAGAAGCCGTAGTCGAAGATGTTATAGGTCGTTTCATCAATCCACAGGTTGATGCCCTGGGGCAGACCCACATCCAGCGTCTTGATCTCAGACCCCCACATCAGGTCGGCAACGCCTTCAAGGAAGTAAGCCAGACCAATGGTAGCCATGAACAGAATGATTGGCTCCTGTCCGACCAGATGGCGCATGACGAAGCGCTGCACTGCCCAGGCCAGCAACACCATCACCGCCATGGTCAAAAGGATCGCCAAAAGCGCAGGCACGTTCCAGCCGAAATAGTGGATATGCGTCCCGAAAATCGCATTGATCAGATGGGCAAACGGCACTTGCCCCTTCATGATCCCAACCAGCGTCATCGCCGCAAAAAGCGCCATAACCCCCTGGGCATAATTGAAAATCCCCGAGGCCTTGTAGATCAGCACAAAGCCCAGCGCGACCAGCGCATAAAGCACCCCGGCCATCAGACCGTTGAGGATGACCTCCATCGCAAATACGAGTTGTTCAGGCATTGGTGCCTCCCCAATTTACTACTCCGATGTCAGTCATGGCTGACTCCCAGATAGGCGTCGATGACCTCTTGGTTGTTGCGCACCTCGTCGGGCGTGCCGTCGCCAATTTTCTTGCCGTAATCCATCACGACGACCCGGTCGCTCAGGTCCATCACCACACCCATGTCGTGCTCAATCAGAGCAATGGTCGTCCCAAATTCGTCATTCACGTCGAGGATGAAGCGGCTCATGTCCTCTTTTTCTTCGACATTCATGCCCGCCATGGGTTCATCCAACAGCAGCAGCTTCGGTTCCGCCGCCAGAGCACGCGCAAGCTCCACTCGCTTCTTCAACCCGTACGGCAGGCGTGACACAGGAGTCTTGCGGATGTGCTGAATCTCGAGGAAGTCGATAATCCGCTCAACCGCCTCACGATTCTTGGTCTCCTCGGCCTCGGCTTTACCCTTCCACCACGCCTGTTGAAGGATATTGGTCTTCATAAAGCTCAGGCGTCCGGTCATGACGTTGTCCAGAACGCTCATGCCTTCGAACAGGGCAATGTTCTGGAAGGTCCGCGCAATCCCCTGCTGTGCCACCTCAAACGGCCGCATCGGAGGGCGCTTGGAGCCGTGGAACCAAACCTCCCCCTCCTGCGGGACATAAAACCCCGAGATCACATTCAGCATCGAGGACTTGCCAGCCCCGTTCGGCCCGATAATGGCGCGGATTTCGCCCTCGCGAATATCAAACGAGATATCCTTGATCGCCACCACGCCGCCAAATCGCAGGGTGATGTTTTTCATCTCCATCACCACACCACCGATCTTGCGGCCGTCTTCGGTGACATATCCTTCGGAATTATCCAGCATCAGCCTCTCCCAGACTTACGCGAAAACGGGACGGCGGGCGGGGCGATGACCGCAGGTCGAGCGGCGCTCGAACGGCCCATCATTCCGCCGCAACCTTGTGCTGCGCGACCGACACAACCGGCGCATCAACGATCTCTAGCGTCGCAGAAATCGACCCCTTGCGCCCATCCTCATAGGTCACTTCGGTTGTCGTCGAAACGCTCGAGGACCCGTCATAAAGCGCGGCGATAATGTCGTGGAACTTGTCCTCGACAAAACCGCGCCGCACCTTGCGGGTCCGGGTCATCTCGCCATCATCGGCGTCCAGTTCCTTGTGCAGAACCACAAAGCGATGCACCTGACAACCCGACAGCATCTCATCCGCTGCGACCGACTTGTTTACCTCTTCCACGTGGGCCTTAATTGTCTCTAACACACGCGGATGGCCTGCCAATTCCTGGTAGGATGCGTAAGCCACGTTGTTGCGCTCGGCCCAGTTTCCGACCGCCGTCAGGTCGATATTGATGAAGGCCACGCAGCGATCCTTGCCGTTGCCAAACAGCACGACCTCAAGAATATCGGGATAGAATTTCAGCTTGTTCTCGACATATTTCGGCGCGAACATAGACCCATCGGCCATTTTGCCCACATCCTTTGCGCGGTCGATGATCCGCAAATGGCCCGAGCTTTCCTCGATGAACCCGGCATCCCCTGTCGCAACCCAACCCTCAGCATCCTTGGTGGAGGCCGTCGAGTCCGGGTTGTTGTAGTATTCGACAAACACACCGGGTGAGCGGTAGTGGATCTCGCCCGTATCGTCGATTTTCAACTCGACCGCAGGGGCTGGAACGCCGACCGTATCCGCCCGCACCTCGCCGTCCGGCTGTTGCGTGATAAAGACAGTCGCTTCGGTCTGACCATAGAGCTGTTTGAGGTTGATGCCCAAAGAGCGATAGAAATCAAAGATTTCCGGCCCGATGGCCTCACCCGCGGTATAGCCTACGCGGAACCGTCCGTATCCAAGCGTATCCTTCAACGGGCCGTAAACCAGCATATTGCCCAGCGCGTATTTCAGCTTGTCGCCAAAGCCCACCGGCTTGCCGTCCAGCAACAGACCACCGACCTTCTTGGCATGGGCCATGAAGTGGTGGAACATATTGCGCTTCAGCTTACCCGCATCCTCCATCCGGATCATCACGTTAGTTAGCTGCGTTTCAAAAACACGCGGAGGGGCAAAGAAATAGGTCGGCCCGATCTCACGCAGGTCCGTCATCATTGTGTCGGCGCTTTCGGGGCAGTTCACGCAGAAGCCGCACCAATAGGCCTGACCGATCGAGAAGATGAAATCACCCACCCAGGCCATCGGCAGGTAGGACAGAATGTCTTCGTTCCGCGTCAGATGATCGAACTCGGCCGAGTTCTTGGCGCTTTCAATGACATTCCGGTTCGACAGCACAACACCCTTGGGCTTGCCCGTCGTGCCGGAGGTGTAGAGCATAACGCAAGTATCGTCATAAGTGATCGCCGCGGTGCGCTTGTCCAGCTCGGTATCGAACCGCGCGTGCCCAGCGCTGCCTTCGGCCATGATGTCCTCAAGCGCGTTCATCTGAGAGTGGTCATACTTCCGCATCCCGCGCTTGTCGGTATAGAGGATGTGTTTGACCTGATGCAGGTTTTCCTGAATCTCGATGACCTTGTCGACCTGTTCCTGATCACCGCAGACGACAAATTTCGCGCCGCAATGTTCCAGCACATAGGCCATCTCTTCCGCGACCGAGTCCTGATACAGAGGCACCGGAACCGCGCCCACCATCTGAGCAGCCACCATCGACCAGTAATGCGCCGGACGGTTGCGACCGATGACAGCGATGTGGTCGCCTTTCTCAACGCCCAACTCCAGGAACCCAAGCGCGATGGCGCGGATTTCCTTAGCGGCTTCCGCCCAGGTCCAGCATTGCCAGATCCCAAATTCCTTTTCCCGATAAGCCGGGGCATCCCCGAACTCTGTCGCATTGCGATGTAGCAGCGCCGGAAGGGACTGCATCCCTTCAGCGCCCAACTGCGTCTGAGCCAATCTCTTTCTCCTCCCCACCCGACCCCTCCCCGGGTCGGAAATGGCGGGTCCGGGATGGTGCCCGAACGCCAATGCCCCGATTAAGAGCACGGTCACGATCAGCGTCAAGTTTTGCCTGATGTTTTCTCAATTCTTACGAATTGTAACAGAGAAGCGATCAGCCCGTCGGAGGCGTACAACCCATGCTGCCAAAGCTATTTTTAGTCTCGACAATCAGGTCTCGATTGAACCTCACCCGGTGCATGGTTTTCAAAACTGACACGTATCTCATTTGTAACGGAACCAAGAATCGCGTCATATTTCCGCCGATTTTGCATGAGACTTAAGACTGATACAGGAAACCTCGTTTAGGCACGACATGATGGATCTATCAGAGTTGGCGCAGATAGCCGTCTCCAAAATCTCTGGTATTACTGGCAATGCAAATCTGCGTTTTTTTTGGGTTTATGTCCTGTGCGGAATGAGCATCGCGATCATTGCACATCGCGTTAGTGGAGATGACAGAAGGTTCGTTTCCGTCTTCTTTAAGAAAGAGGTTTGGGGGTCCCGATCAGCGCTTATTGACTACGTTCTTCTCGTGGCCAATCCCGTCATCTTTGCGCTCAGCCTCGATTGGATTTCTAAAGCTCTTTGGCAGCTGACTCCTATGACTACCGATTGGATCAGAGGTTTGGGTGCGGATCTGCAGGATGCGGGTGGCTCCATTTGGGTTGCTGTCGCGCTGACCGTAACGCTGTATCTGGTCAACGACTTCATGCGTTGGTGGCTGCACTACCTTCAGCACAAAATTCCAGTGCTATGGGAGTTCCACAAGATTCACCACTCGGCAGAGCACTTGAATTTTGCGACAGCTGAACGGCATCACCCGATTGATGGGCTATTCTTTGCAGTCGGGGTCATAAGCTCGGCAGCAATCGTAAATGGTGTTTTTTTGGGCTTGTTCGGAAGTCATCTGACAGCCTACCAAATCGGTGGAGCCAACATCATTTTCTTTGGATCGAACCTTATCGGAGGGGTTCTACGTCATAGCCCGATCTGGGTTAGCTATGGACCTAAAGTCGAGAAGTGGTTGATTTCACCGGCGATGCATCAGATCCACCATTCGAGCGACCCTAAACACTGGGACAAAAACATGGGTGGCGGACTCGCAATCTGGGATCGGATGGGTGGAACGCTCTACGTTCCTCAGGGCCGAGAAGAGCTTCAGTTTGGCATCGGCCCTGAGACGGAAGACTATCGGACGCTTTACGGCGTTTTCATTGAGCCATTGATCAAAGCGACCCGCATCTTTCAACGCAGTTGAAGGGTTTACGAAGTAAGTTAGCTACTCGTAGCCGCCTTCAAGCTTTTGTCTGCGTCTAAACTACAACCAATCCCGCAGTATCGGAATCAGCGGTACATCCGCCGCTGGCATCGGGTAATTGCGCAGATCATTAGCCCGCACCCATTTCAGCGCCTGACCTTCTTTCGACTGCGGTATCCCCTCCCATTTGCGGCAGGCAAACAGCGGCATGAGCAGGTGGAAATCGTCGTAGCTGTGGCTGGCGAAGGTCAGTGGCGCGAGGCAGGAGGCCCAGGTGTCGATACCAAGTTCCTCGTGCAATTCGCGAATCAGGGCGGCCTCGGGGGTTTCGCCGGGTTCGATCTTGCCACCGGGGAATTCCCACAGACCAGCCATGGATTTGCCCTCGGGACGTTGGGCCAGCAAAACGCGGCCCTCGATGTCGATCAGGGCGACAGCGGATACCAGAACTGTTTTCACGAGCGATAATCCGCGTTGATCTCGATATAGCCGTGGGTCAGGTCGCAGGTCCAAACGGTGGATTGCCCCTCACCCAGCCCAAGATCGACTGCGATAACAAGATCTTGGCCTTTCATATAGGCGGCCGCGTCTTCTTCACGATAGTCGGGGCTGACCCAGCCTTTTTCAGCGACCAGAATATCGCCGAAGGAAATGCTCAGCAGGTCGCGATCTGCTGCGGCTCCGGATTTGCCGATGGCCATGACGACGCGGCCCCAGTTTGGGTCCTCACCTGCGATGGCGGTTTTCACCAGAGGGGAGTTCGCAATCGCTAGCCCATGCACCTTGGCATCTGCGTTCGAGGCGGCTCCGGTCACGCGGATTTCTACGAATTTCGTCGCACCTTCGCCATCGCGCACAACTTGCTGCGCGAGGTCCAGCATCACGGTTTCCAGCGCCACGGCGAAGGCTGCATTGCCGGTGGCATCGACACCCGACGCTCCGGTTGCGCACAGCAAAAGGCTGTCCGAGGTCGAGGTATCGCTATCGACAGTGATGCAGTTGAAGGTCCGGTCCGTCTGCACGCCCAGCATGGATTGCAGCGCCGATTGCTCCACCACAGCATCGGTGAAGATGTAAACCAACATTGTCGCCATATCGGGTGCGATCATGCCGGACCCCTTGGCGATCCCCGCTATAGAAACTGTTTTGCCGTCAATCTCGACCTGAGCCGACGCCCCTTTCGGGAAGGTATCGGTGGTCATGATCGCCCGCGCCGCGTCCTCGATGGCATGACGGCTGAGGCCGGATTTCAGCGCTTCAAGTTGAGAAACGATGCGATCATGCGGCAGAGGCTCTCCGATCACGCCGGTGGATGAGGTGAAGACCCTGTCAACCGGTACACCAGTCGCCTTTGCCACGGCTTGAGTCACCTCGGCGACTGAGTTTTGGCCGTAGTGGCCGGTGAAAGCATTGGCATTGCCCGAATTCACCAAAATTGCCGCTGGTCCATCGCTGGCGCCGCCGATCTTATCCTGACAATCCAGCACCGGAGCGGCGCGCGTGGCCGAGCGCGTAAACACCCCAGCCACGGACGTGCCGGGATCGAGAACCGCCAACATGACGTCAGTTCGGCCTTTGTAGCGCACCCCTGCCTCAACGGTTGCAAAACGCACTCCGTCAATCGCGGGCAGGTCGGGGAAACCGGCAGGGGCCAGCGGCGAGGTTTTGGTGATCGTGGCCACGGGTTTTTACTCCTGAATCAGGTCCAGCTGGCGGATGACTTCAGGACCAACCCCTTCAAGGGCGGTGCGTTCGATCTGAGCCTGTTGGGTCAACTCATCAATACGGGCCTGAATAGCCTCTTGCTGAATGGTCTGGGCCAGTTCATCGCGCACGGCCTCAAGCGCGGGGGCTTCAGATTTGCGCTTGTCGTTCAGGATCACCAAATGCCAGCCGAACTGCGTTTGCACCGGGTCTGAGATTTGACCTTTTTCAAGACCCAGCACGGCGTTTTCAAACTCAGGCACCATCTGGCCCTTACCGAACCAGCCCAGCGCACCGCCATTGGGGCCGGACGGCCCGGTCGAATGCTCGCGCGCCATCTCGGCAAAGTCGGCGCCGTCATCAAGTTGCGACTTGAGCGCTTTGGCCTCGTCCTCGGACTCAACCAGAATATGGCTGGCGTCGAACTCGTCTTCACCTTCAAATTCGGCAAACTGCGCGTCATAGGCCGCTTGTACCGCCTCATCCGTCACAACATCGTTGGTCAGGGCGTTCACAGTCTGCACCGCCAGCAAAGAGCGTGTTTCATTGTCCAGCGTCAGAGCGTTTTGTTGGGTCAGCTCTTCCTGCTGTTGGCTCAGCAATTGCTGTTGGATCAGCTGTTCAAGCACGAAGTCATACAGCACATCGTCCTCGATCTGCTGATATTGCTGCGGCAACGCCGCGACGGTGGCGACAACGTGACCCAGTGTGATCTCGTCCCCGTTGACCGTGGCCAGAACGGTACCTGCATCGGGCTTGGTTTCGGCGGCCAGCGGCAGCGCCATCACGGCAGTCAAAGCCAGCGATGGCAGAAAAGTGAGGCCTTTGGGCATGGAATCATCCTATTTCTTTGCCGCGACAGGGCGCAGCGTTGACACTTCAGAACCTGCCGCTTACATCGCTTTGAAGCCTTGGACAGGGCCGCCTTTCACCCCCCGTATCTATGGGTTGCGCGCAAGGTGGGCAAGCCTGTCGCAACCAAGACAAGAACAGATCCGCTGGAGTGAACATGCTGGGACTCGGAACGCTCGCCAAAAAGGTGTTCGGAACACCGAACGACCGCAAGATCAAGGCGACCCGCCCCCTGATCGAAAAGATCAACGCGCTGGAGCCCGAGTTCGAAAAACTCTCTGACGAGGGTCTGATCGAAAAAACCGCCGAGCTGCGCAAACGCGCGCTGGATGGCGAGAGCCTGGATGACCTGCTGCCCGAAGCTTTTGCTAACGTGCGCGAAGGTGCCAAACGCGCACTGGGTCTGCGGGCCTTTGATGTGCAGCTGATGGGCGGCACCTTCCTGCATCAGGGCAATATTTCCGAGATGAAGACGGGTGAGGGCAAGACACTTGTTGCCACTTTCCCCGCCTACCTGAACGCCCTGACCGGCAAGGGCGTGCATGTTGTCACGGTCAACGAATACCTGGCCAAACGCGATGCGGAATGGATGGGCAAGGTCTTTGCCGCGCTGGGTATGACCACTGGTGTGATCTGGTCGGGCCAGCAAGATGCCGAGAAGAAAGCCGCTTATGCTTGTGACGTGACCTATGCCACCAACAATGAGCTTGGCTTCGACTATCTGCGCGACAACATGAAGGCCAATATGGCTGACATCTATCAGAAATACCACAATTTCGCGATTGTGGATGAGGTCGACTCGATCCTGATTGATGAGGCGCGGACGCCGCTGATCATCTCAGGTCCGGCGCAGGACCGGTCGGATCTGTACACCGCAATTGATGCGTTGATCCCGAGCCTGAGTGACGATCACTATTCGCTGGACGAAAAATCCCGCAACGTGACCTTCACCGATGAGGGCAACGAGTTTCTGGAACAGCAACTGATCGCCGCGGGCCTGATCCCCGAGGGGCACTCTCTGTATGACCCCGAAAGCACCACCGTGGTGCATCACGTCAATCAGGGCCTGCGTGCGCATAAACTATTCCAGCGCGACAAGGACTATATCGTACGCGATGGCAATGTGGTTCTGATCGACGAATTCACCGGCCGTATGATGCCGGGTCGCCGCCTGTCGGAAGGTCTGCATCAAGCGATCGAAGCGAAAGAGAACGTCCAGATTCAGCCCGAGAACGTGACGCTGGCCAGTGTGACCTTCCAGAATTATTTCCGCCTCTATGACAAGCTGGGCGGCATGACCGGAACCGCGCTGACCGAAGCCGAAGAATTTCAGGAGATCTACGGTCTGGGCGTGGTCGAAGTCCCCACCAACCGTCCGATTGCCCGTCTGGACGAAGACGATCAGGTCTATCGCACAGCGATGGAAAAATACGGCGCGATTATCTCTGAGGCGAAGAAGGCCCAGGAAAAGGGTCAACCGGTTCTGATCGGCACCACCTCGATCGAGAAATCCGAAGTTCTAAGCCAGATGCTGACCAAGGAAAAGATCGAACACAACGTTCTGAACGCCCGTCAGCACGAACAAGAGGCCCAGATCGTGGCCGATGCGGGCCGCTACGGTGCGGTCACCATCGCCACCAACATGGCCGGTCGTGGCACCGACATTCAGCTGGGCGGCAATGTGGAAATGAAGGTTCTGCAGGCCCTTGCCGAAAAGCCCGAGGCCGACCCAGCCGAGCTGCGCGCTGCGGAGGAGGCCAAGCACGCCGAGGAAAAACAAAAGGTTCTGGATGCGGGTGGTCTGTATGTCATGGCCTCGGAACGCCATGAAAGCCGCCGCATCGACAACCAGCTGCGCGGTCGCTCGGGCCGTCAGGGCGATCCGGGACGCACGGTGTTCTACCTGAGCCTCGAAGACGATCTGATGCGCATCTTCGGCTCGGAACGTCTGGACAAGGTGTTGACCACGCTGGGCATGAAAGAGGGCGAAGCCATCGTTCACCCCTGGGTCAACAAATCGCTGGAACGCGCGCAATCCAAGGTCGAAGGCCGCAACTTTGACATGCGCAAGAACGTTCTGAAATTCGACGACGTGATGAATGATCAGCGTAAGGTGATCTTCAGCCAGCGGCGCGAGATCATGTCAGCCGACGACCTGTCCGAGATCGTCTCGGACATGCGCGAGCAGGTGATCGACGATCTGATCGACGAATACATGCCGCCAAAATCCTATGCAGATCAGTGGGATACCGATGGGCTGCATGAGGCAATCAAAGAAAAGCTGACCATCGATGCCCCGGTTCAGGACTGGGCCGCCGAAGAAGGTGTAGATGATGAACAGGTGCGTGAGCGTCTGGTTAAGGCCGCCGATGAGATGATGGCGCAAAAGGCTGTCGCCTTCGGCCCCGAGAACATGCGCAACATCGAAAAACAGGTTCTGCTGCAGACTATCGACGGCAAATGGCGCGAGCATCTTCTGACGCTGGAACATTTGCGCTCGGTCGTTGGATTCCGGGGCTACGCCCAGCGCGATCCGCTGAACGAGTACAAGAACGAAAGCTTCCAGCTGTTCGAAGGCATGCTGGACAGTTTGCGCGAAACCGTGACCCAGCAATTGTCGCGCGTGCGCCCGCTGACCGAAGAAGAACAGCGCGAGATGTTGGCGCAGATGGCGGCCCAGCAAGCGCAGGCTCAGCAAGCGGTTGATCAGGCCGCAGGTGCCGCTGAAGCTAAGGCCGAGGCGGTCGCGTCGGGGGATGCACTGCCTGGCTTTGACGAGAATGATCCCTCGACCTGGGGCAATCCATCGCGCAACGATCAATGCCCCTGTGGTTCGGGCAAGAAGTTCAAACACTGCCACGGCCGATTGACCTAACGTCAACAAATACCAGTCACAATCGCTCCGCTTCGCGGCCACAAATTGGCCGCGATTTTTAACGAGAGTGCGACTCGCTCCTTCAACTGGGGAGGGTGTTTTGTTCGTAGTCAGAAATTACGTGACCATGTGCGGCACGGTCGCTTGTGCCCTGGGTATTGGTTACCTGATGCAATATGGTGCGCCTGCGCAACCGAATGGCGCGCAGGAACCCATCGCCGTGGCTTCTGTCGCGGATCAGGCCTCGGTCATTGCCGGGCTTGAGCGTATCGTGCAAACCTCTTCCTCTGACGAGACCCCCTCGCAACCGATTGAGCGCCCTGCGCCGAAGGCAGCTCAAAAGCACACCAACTGCAGCATCAGCGCGCGTGCCACCGCCCAAATGGGTGCCAATGCACGGCTGCGGATCAAGGCCCCCTGCCGCAGCAACGAACGTGTTGAGATTCACCACAGCGGTTTGACGCTGACACAGCAAACCGACGAAAACGGTGCCTTGGACCTGACCATTCCGGCCCTGTCCGAATACGCCATTTTCCTGATCTCATTCGAGGATCAGACCGGCACGGTCGCCACCACTCACATCATGGACATTGACCAATTCGACCGGGTCGCATTGCAATGGCAGGGTCAGACCGATCTGCAAATCCACGCCTTGGAGTTTGGTGCTAGCTATGGTGAGCAGGGGCATATCTCGGCCAATAGCGCATCGCAGGGCGCGGGTTCCGTGGTCCACCTGGGAAGTGCGAGCTTCAATGATGGACAGAATATCCAGATTTACTCGTTCCCGGCTGCGCGTTCGGAACAATCCGGCTCGGTCGCTTTGACGGTTGAAACCGAAGTGACCGAAGCCAATTGTGGCCGCGATCTGAACGTCCAGTCGCTTGAACTGCGCAGCGATCGCCGGCTGCGGTCGCGCGATCTGATCCTGACTATGCCGATGTGTACCGAAGTCGGTGAGTTTCTGGTGTTGAATAATCTGTTCCAAGACCTGACAATCGCGGCAAATTAAACCGCAGGCAGGCTCGACCTTCTCATGACACGTATTCGTGCGGCGCTGGCCGTACTGTTTTCTGTTTCGCTGGCTGTTTCAGCCGCCGCACAGGATATTGTTCTGACATCGCATGATGGCAAGATCGAAGTTTCCGGCACCCTGCTGGGCTTTGACGGTGAATTCTACCGTGTCGACACCCAGTTCGGAGAGCTGACGGTTGATGGGTCCAGCGTCACATGCGACGGCCCGGCCTGCCCCAGCCTGACCGATTTCGTGGCCGAGGTCCGGTTCTCGGGATCATCCGTCATGGCCGAGACGGTCCTGCCTGCCCTGATCATCGGCTTCGCTCGGCAAGAGGGTCTGACAGCAACCCCATCGCGCGTGGATGAACGCAGCTTTGCCTATGAGCTGCGCCAGCCAGACCGCACGGCCCCTCTGGCCCGCCTGTTCTTTCGCGTTGGAACGACGGATCAGGGGTTTGCCGACCTGATGGACAACGACGCTGATATCGTGATGGCGCAACGCGAAATCCGGGATGAGGAACGCAGCGCGGCCGAGGCCGCAGGTCTGGGCGATCTGACCCATCCCCGCCGCGCGCGGATTGTGGCGCTGGATGCGATCGTGCCGGTGGTTGCGCCAGAGAACACCGTTCAACAGATCTCACCTGCGGATCTGGTCCGTGTTCTGTCGGGCGAGATCACCAACTGGACAGATTTGGAAGGGCCGGACGCTCCGATTGCCCTTCACACGCCAGACGCCGGTTCAGGCTTGTCCCAGGATGTCGAGGATCAGCTTTTGCGCCCCGCTCAGACAGAGTTGTCGGAAGGCGTTCTCCGCCACCAGCGCAATCGCGATCTTGTCCAAGCAGTGGCAAACGACCCGTTCGCGATCGGCATCACCACGCAGGCGGCCTCGGGCCCGACCCGCGCACTGCCTTTGGCCGGCGGCTGCGGACATGCGCTTGCGGCGACCCGCCAGTCAATCAAGACCGAGGACTACCCGCTGACTTCTCCGATGTTTCTCTACCTGCCACAACGCCGCCTGCCTCGGATCGCGCGCCAGTTTCTGGCCTATACCCGCTCAGCCGACGCGCAGATGGCCATACGGCAGGCCGGCTTTGTCGATCAGGCGACCGAGAACCTGCCCATGGGGCTGCAAGGCAATCGGCTCGCCAATGCGATCGTTTCCGGCGGGGCCGAGGTCGGACTGGAAGAGCTTCAACACATGGTCGAAACTCTGCGGCCATTGTCTAGACTGTCGATCTCCTTCCGGTTCGAGCCGGGAAGCTCTCGCCCGGATGCGCAATCGCGGTCTAATATTCTGCAATTGGCCCAGGCGCTTGAATCCGGCAGTTTGACCCCTCGCAAGCTTGTCTTTGCCGGGTTCAGCGACGGGGATGGAGGCGCTAGCGCCAATGCCCGGATCGCTCATCGCAGGGCACAAACCGTGCGTAATGCGGTTCTGGCCGCCATTGAGACCGAAATCCCCGACAATATCGAGATCACAACCGAAGGTTTCGGAGAAGCGATGCCCATGGCCTGCGACGACACTGAGTGGGGCCGAAAAACAAACCGCCGGGTTGAGGTTTGGGTGAACTAGAGAGTGACGATGTCGGACAGAAACTCGGACGAAACCGCCTCTGCAAGCAATGAGGGTTCCGCCAGCCGCGCGGAGACCATGTATGATCTCTAGATACGCGACGCTTTTTCCGGCGAGACGCAAAAAAATGTAAGACCCTGTGACGCATTTGGCTAGAGGCAACATGGGCGAAAGCGAGAAACTGTCCTCATCGATATGAATCGGACAACCTGGAACTCTCAAACCAGATAGCAATTTCAGTCGATAGGGCAATCGACAAGAAACACGAGTCTTCCCGTCACAGATACCCCTCTGACCGAAAGCTCAGCTCGGTTGATTTTCCGATAATCAGATGGTCGTGCAGCGTCAGCCCCAAGGCCGTGCAGGCATTCTGTATGCGGTTTGTCATGTCGATATCCGATTGCGACGGCGTCGGGTCGCCGGAGGGATGGTTATGCACCAAAATCAGGGCCGAAGCGTTTAACTCCAAGGCCCGTTTCGCCACCTCGCGCGGGTAAACCGGGACATGATCGACGGTGCCCTTAGCCTGCTCTTCATCCGCGATCATCACGTTCTTGCGGTCAAGGTAGAACACGCGAAACTGCTCAATCTCTCGATGCGCCATCGTTGTGTGGCAATAATCCAGCAAAGCATCCCAGCCTGAGATCACGTGGCGCTGCATCACCCGCGCGCGGGCCATACGATGGGCACAGGCCTCTAGGATTTTCAGATCGGTGATGACCGTTTCCCCAACGCCGTTGATTTGACGCAACCGCTCCTCTGGCGCAGTCAATACGCGGTTGAAGTCCCCGAACGTATCCATCAGCAGGCGGGCCAGAGGTTTCACATCCTGACGCGGGATGGACCGGAACAGCACCAGTTCCAGCAACTCATAATCCGGCATAGCGCCTGAGCCGCCAGACATGAAACGTTCGCGCAGCCGCTTGCGATGGTCTTTGATGTAGGAGGGTAACCGACCCGTCGGCAGCGGCTGCGCTGGCGCTTCGTCCGTGTCGAAAAGCATTGGGGCTTCGGCAAAGGCGTCCTGTGTCATGGGCCTCACCTTGGCGCAGAATCGGTTTCTGAAAGGTTAACGCGCCTCACCGGCCATGCGCGCTGTGGCGCGGCGTACCAGCATGTGCAGCAGGATCGAGAACACGCCCAAAGTCAGCATGGCTGCAAACATCAGATCGGTCTTGGCCCGGCCATTGGCCAGCAGCATCAGGTAGCCCAACCCTTGCGAGGACCCAACCCATTCGCCGATCACCGCGCCAATCGGTGCATAAACCGCCGCCAATCGCATCCCCGAGGCCAGCGAAGGCAACGCCGCCGGGATACGGATGTGCCACAGAACCGAACGCGGGCTTGCCTGCATCGTGCGCGCCAGATCAAGGTACCCGGGCGGGGTCCTCATCAGACCGTCAAAGAAAGATGAGGTGATCGGGAAGTAGATGATCAGAACCGCCATCGCGACCTTGGACCAAAGGCCGTAGCCCAGCCACAGGGTCAGCAGCGGCGCCAGCGCGAATACCGGCAGAGCCTGGGTGAACACCAGCATCGGCTGCACCAACACCCGTGCGGCCCGCGAATTAGCCAGCTGCAGTGCGGTGACGACGCCTAGAACCGTACCAACCGCCAGGCCAATCACGACCTCAACCGCGGTAATCCAAGTATGTTCCGCAATCACCCAGCGGTTCTGCCACCAGGTCTCGGCCACAAGCGCCGGACCGGGCAGGATGAATTTGGGCAGGCCGGTCAGGCTGACAATCGCCTGCCAGACGGCCAACGCAAACAGGGTTGCGGCGAGGGCAGAGAGGAGTTTCATGCCGCCTCTCTCAATAGTTTCAGTAGCGCGCCTTGGGTTTCCAATGTCTCCAGATCATCCACATGGCGCGGTGCGGGCGCGGCAGGCGGAGCACAGGGCGTCAGCCCCTGCTGCGTCATCACGACGATGGATTGGCCCAAACGTGCGGCCTCGGCCGGGTCGTGGGTGACCAGAAGGACCGTCCGGCCCTGCAGCGCCTCTGCGGCCAGATCCTGCATGTCCGCGCGGGTGCGCGCGTCGAGGGCCGAGAATGGCTCATCCAACAGCACGATGGGGCGATCTTCCATCAGGGTCCGCGCCAAGGCGACGCGCTGTCGTTGGCCTCCGGACAGCTCCGACGGTTTCTTGGCCATGTGATCTTGCAGGCGCATCCGTTCAATCAGACGGTCCCGGCGATCCAGATCGGGTTTCTCACCCCGCAACCGCGCGCCGAGCGAGACGTTTTGCGCCACCGTCGCCCAAGGCAGCAGCAGGTCGTCCTGCGCCATATAGGCGACACGTGTTGGGACCGTTTGGCCATCGCTGGCCATGATCTGACCGGTGAAATCCGCGCCTGTCTCCAACCCTGCGATCAGGCGTAGAACCGTGGTTTTGCCAACGCCCGATCCACCTAACAGACAAGTCCACTGTCCCGCCCCAAGGGTAAGGGACAGCGGTGCGAACAAGGGCGTATCGCCAATACTCGCGTGTCCGCTGATAGTTAGATCGGGCGCCGGGGTCATGGGGTCAGACCCATTTGCCAGAAATTGACCTCTAGCTCTGTGGCGGTTCGGAAGGTCTGGCACAGACGATCCCAGCGCGGAGAGGCCTCGATATCCGCCCCAAGACGTCGTGTTAGAGCCGAATCCAGCAGTTCGCCGGCCGCCTTGCACGCACCCTGGTAGTCCTCACCAGCATAGGTATTGATCCAGTCGCGATAGGTCTCGGATGTGGCCTCGGAGGCCAGTCGAGACCCGATTTCTCCGTATCCGATCACACAGGGTGCCAGCGCTGCCAGCAAGTCCAACAGATCGCCACTATACCCGGCCTCCAGCACGAACCGCGTATAGGCAAGATTTTCGGCACGTTCCGGGGTTGCAAACAGCTCCTCCTGAGAGATACCGGCCGCTTCGCAGGTCCCGATATGCAGCTGCATCTCTTCTGCGACCAAAGCGTTCACGGTGCCCACAGCCGTCAGCATTTCGGAATGCGTTTCTGATTTCACTACCGCCAACGCCCAGGCGCGGCTGAAATGAATCAGGAACACATAGTCCTGACGCAGGTAATGCAGGAACGCCTCACGGGGCAGAGAGCCGTCCTTCATCCCTTCGACAAAGGCGTGGCGGGTATAATCCCGCCACGGCCCCTGCGCCGCATCACGCATCAGCGTGAAGGCTTTGCCATAGTCGCTCATTGCGCCGTCACATCGATGGTGATGTCGCTGACCGGCAAAACGCTGTCGATCATGCCGCTTTCGTTCAGGAAAGTCTCGAACCGGGCGTAGCGGCCTGCATCAAATCCTGCCGGGCGCAGAGCGAAACGGGGCAGAGTGTCGACCCAGGCGCGGGCGTTCAGCTCATCCTGCAACTCGGGCGAGGTCGCGGCGAAAATTTCCCAACTCTTCTCCGGGTTGTTGACGATGTACTGGGTCGCTTTTTCGGTCGCGGCCAGAAAACGAGCGATCTTATCCTTGTCCATCGTCTCGGGGTTGGCGACGTAGATCAGCTCGTCATAGGACGGCACGCCCTCTTCCTCGATATAGAAGCAGGTGCCGGGACGGCCTTCGATATCCATCTGGTTCAACTCGAAGTTCCGATAGGCGCCGATCACCGCATCTACCTGACCGGTCATCAGCGACGGCGAGAGCGAGAAGTTCACGTTGATCAGTTCAACATCGTCCAGCGTCACATCGTATTTGCCCAGAACGGTGGTCAGAACAGCCTCTTCCACACCAGCGACCGAGAAACCGATTTTCTTGCCCTTCAGGTCCGCAGGCGACTTGATCGGGCCGTCTTCCAGAACCAGTAAGCAGTTCAGAGGGGTCGCAACCAGCGTGCCGACGCGTTTCAGCGGCAGGCCTTCGTGGATCTGCAGGTGCAATTGCGGCTGATAGGATACGGCCAGTTCGGCCTGACCTGCGGCCACCAGACGCGGCGGGGCAGAGGGATCGGCGGGCGGCACGATCTCGACCACTAGCCCCTGCTCGGCGAAGTACCCGTTTTCCTGCGCCACGATGATGGGCCCATGATCGGGGTTGATGAACCAATCCAGAAGAACGGTCATCTTGTCTTCAGCCCAGGCCGGCGCAGCGGCCAGAAGGGCGATGGCTGTCATCAGCTTTTTCATGTCTCGCGTTTCCTTTTCACTCACGAGGTTGAGGCCGCAACGAGGACAATCTCGCCCGACCAATCCGGTTCAATCTGCTCAGCCGCGCGCCAGGAGCGCAGGCCAGTTGCACAGCACAAAGCCAGTCGTTTTTCCTTGTTAGGCTCTGATTTCAGGTGCTCCACGTTTAAGCGACGTGCCAGAGGGTGGATGGGTTGAGGAGCTTCATCCTCGTCCCGAAGCTCAACAATCACATCATCTGAGGACAGCTGCGAGGCGGCAACGAAGGCAAAGGACTGCTCAGGCTCGGGCGCTGCGTCAAAGCGGAAGCTGGAGCTTCGGAATGTCTTGGCGTCTACCTGTACCATCAGGCCAAGGGGCGACGGGTCGAGGCCCAGGATCAAAGCCAGCGCCATCTGCGCCTGCATCGCACCGATCATGCCCACGACTGGCCCCAGCACACCTGCCGTGGCACAGCTCGCCCCGCTGGTCGGAGCCTCGGGGAACACGGCCCGCAGTGACGGTGCGCCGCCGCAGAAAACGCCCACATAGCCAGACAGGCCCAACACAGAGGCGCTGACCAAAGGTTTGCCCAAGGTCAGGCAGATGTCCGACAAGGTGTAGCTGGCGGCATAGCTGTCCGCACAGTCGAGGATCAGATCGGCCTGTGAAACAAAACCAGCCGCATTCTCGTTTGTTAGAGCCTGTCTATGCGCCACGACGTTGATTTCAGAATTCAAGGCACGACAACGATCGGCTGCAACTTCGGCCTTTGGGCGTCCGTAGTCTGCCTCAGTAAACAGCGTCTGCCGATGCAAGTTCGACAGGGCCACGTCATCCGCATCGAAGATCGTGAAATGCCCAACGCCTGCCCCGGCCAGCAAAGGCAGAACCGGAGCCGCCAATCCGCCCGCCCCGACAACCAGAACCCGCGCTGAGGACAGGCGCGCCTGCCCTTCGGCCCCGACCTCGGGCAGGATCATCTGGCGAGCGTAGCGGCTCATCTGGTGGCCTCGATCCACTGGCGCACCCGTGCCTCGGGGTCAGCGTTCAGGGTGATGTCCGTGACGACCGAGACGATGTCCGCCCCTGCCTCAAGCACGCCGGGCGCGCGTTCGACGCTCATACCGCCAATCCCGACCAGAGGGATATCGCCCACACGGGCCTTCCACTCGGTGACGCGCGGCAGGCCCTGTTGCTCCCACTTCATCTTTTTCAGGATCGTCGGATAGACCGGCCCCAGCGCGACATAGTCGGGGTCCATGGCCAGAACGCGCTCTAGTTCATCATCGTCATGGGTAGAAACGCCCAGCTTTAGACCCGCTTTTCGGATCGCCTTGAGGTCGGCATCGTCCAGATCCTCCTGCCCCAGATGGATCCAGTCGCAGCCCGCATCAATCGCGACCTGCCAATAGTCATTCACCACCAAAACTGCGCCATGCTTATTGCACAGATCGCGAGAGGTCGCGATCTCGGCCCGGACAACATCTTCCGGCTGATCCTTCATGCGCAGCTGCACCAGTTTTACACCCAAGGGCAGCATCCGCTGCAGCCAGTCCGAGTGGTCAAAGATCGGGTAAAAACGGTCCAAGCTCATGACAGGAAAGCCTTTCCAACAACGGGGGTTGAGGGTTCGGCCATGTCCCGCGCCTCGATCGGGTCGGCCTGATGCGCCAGCTGCCCAGCCTCAACTGCGCGCATCATTGCCTTTGCCATCAATGCAGGATTACCAGCACGGGCGACGGCCGTGTTCAGCAATACGGCGTCATATCCCAGCTCCATCGCGTGGGCCGCATGGCTGGGCAGGCCTATCCCGGCATCAATCACCAACGGCACATCCGGGAACTCGGCCCGCATTGCGCGCAGGGCGTATTCGTTGTTCAGACCGCGGCCCGACCCAATCGGCGCACCCCAGGGCATCAGGACCTCGCACCCGGCCTCAAGCAGGCGCTCGCCCACGATCAGGTCGTCTGTGGTGTAAGGGAAGACCTCGAACCCGTCCTCGGTCAGTATGCGCGCGGCTTCGACCAGCTGGAAGACGTCCGGCTGTAGGCTGTCGGTATGGCCGATCAGCTCCAGTTTGATCCATTTGGTCTCAAACACTTCGCGGGCCATATGCGCGGTGGTCACCGCCTCTTTCACCGTGTGACACCCGGCGGTGTTGGGCAGCACCAGCGCGCCCAGATCACGGATCATCTGCCAAAAAGTCTGCCCGGCCCCCGATTCCCGCCGCAGAGAGACAGTCGCCACACCCGCGCCGCCGTCGCGGAACGCCTGTTCTAGGATAGCAGGGCTGGGATATTGCGCGGTGCCCAGCATCAGCGGGTTGGGTAGATCGACGCCGTAAAAGCTTTTCATCCTCACCCTCCTTGCATCGGCGACAGGATTTCGACCCGGTCACCTTCGGACAGGGCATGGGCAATGCGCAGGCTGGAGGGCACGAATTCCTCGTTCACCGCCGTTGCGACACGGCCCGAGAAGCCGCATTCCTCTAGCAGTTCTGCCAAGCTGGAGGCCTTTACCTCCTTGGGGTCGCCATTAAGCACGATCTTCATCGACCATCTCCGAATGTTTGTTCTCAAGCGCCAGATCGGCCACGCCTTGTGCCAAGGCAGGGGCCAACAGGTAGCCATGGCGGTAGAGGCCATTGGCATAGATCGTCCGACCCAAGCGTCGGATACGCGGCAGGTTGTCAGGAAAGGCAGGGCGCAGATCGACGCCGATTTCCAGCACCTCAGCCTCACCAAAGGCCGGGTTCAAAGCGTAGGCCGCGCTGAGCAGTTCCAGCATTGAGCGCGCGGTGATACGGCTGCTGTCTTCGCTTTCGATCATGGTCGCGCCCAGCATGTAGACGCCCTCGCCACGCGGAACGATGTAGAGCGGCATCCGCGGATGCAGCAGGCGCACTGGACGGTTCAGCGTCACATCGGGGCAACGCACCACCAGCATCTCACCCTTTACGCCACGCAGGTCATGCAGGTATTCGCGCGCACGCAGCCCTCGACAATCGATTGCGTTTTCCAGCTGTGCAGGTGCCAGTTTGCGGTGGAATTCGACGCCCTTGTCTTTGAGACCTCGGTGCAGGTCTAGCAATGCCTGACGGGGATCAAGATGTGCTTCTTGGTCGAAGTACAATCCCTTTCCGAATCCATGTAAATCAGGCTCTAAATTGGCGATTTTCGCCCGGTCTACCTCTGAATAGGAGTTCGTCCGGCGGGCAAATCTGCGTAAGTCCGGGATGTCCCGCGCATTTGCCACGACCAGAGTACCGCATCGTTGCACTTGTGTTCGGGAGGCCCACCACTCGATGGCGGATTGACCCAGCCTGAGGACAGGTTCCTCCGCGTTTTCATACTCACACCACGGGGCCAACATACCGCCCGCCCACCAGGAACATCCATGCGGACCCGGAAGGCCGCCTGGATCGAAAACCTGCACCTTTGCCCCGCGCGAGACCAGCTCGGACGCAACGGCCAAACCGGCTACACCGGCGCCTATGACGGACCAAAGGGTCACGCAGGCCAAACCCGGTGGAAGTGATGAACAGGTCCGTGGCCCGCGCCGATCTTCAGCTCATCGGCCCGCATGATGGCGCTCTGCAGATACTCATGCGCCTCCGTCACGGCATCGGCGAGGGTCAGGTCCTTGGCCAAACCGGCAGCGATGGATGAGGACAGCGTGCAACCCGTTCCATGGGTGTTTCGAGTGGCCTTCCGAGGAGCTTGAAATTCGGCAATCACCCCGGTTTCGTCGATCAGCAGATCATGGCAGACATCCCCCTTGCCATGACCGCCCTTCATCAAAACCGCTTGCGCACCCAAAGCGCACAGCGCTTTGCCCTGTTCAACCATCGCCTCAGGCGTGTCGGCATCACCTCGATCCAGCAAACATGCCGCCTCGGGTAGGTTTGGCGTCAGAACGGTTGCACGGGGCAGCAGAACGTCGCGTAGCGTTTGAACTGCCTCATCGGCCAGAAGAGCGTCACCGGATTTCGCAATCATCACGGGGTCCAGAACAACCGGTCCTTGAAACTCGGAAATCCCCTGCGCCACGGTCTCAATAATCTCCGGCGTCGCCAGCATTCCGATCTTGATAGCGCGCACATCCAGATCGCTGAGCACCGCTTGGATCTGGGCCGAGATGACCTCCGACGGAATACCATGCACGGCCGTAACCGCCTGCGTGTTCTGAGCAGTAACGGCGGTGATCACGCTGGCCCCGAAAACGCCTAAAGCTGACATCGCCTTGAGATCGGCCTGAATGCCCGCGCCGCCGCCGCTGTCGGATCCTGCTATGGTCAAGGCAATAGGTGCCACGTCGTTGCTCCATCTATTGTGAGCAACTCGGGCATGGAAAACGTCTGTTTGCTTTAGACCGTTCCCTACGCCGGAATTGCCCGGATCAGGTTCGATGGGTTAGCGCTTGCGCCTCTCAGCCCTTCGATAAGGGCACCCCAACGGTTGATGCGGACAATCTCAGGACCGGTCTGGAAAATCAAGCCTCAATCCGCGTATCGTATGGCCAATATCTTCAATAAAATAAGGCCAGAGGAACGGTGGAGTTTGCGGGAATCTGCCGCAAGCTCCGAAGCTATTTGCGACAGCAGAATGAAGGATCACATCCTTTGGAAGGCCGAGCCACCCGGCGACAGATACGTGTGAGGCGGCGGGATCAGAACCTCGATCGAAAAAGGCCGCCCCAGTTGGAGCGGCCTGAACTTAGCTTTTCATCCCGTCCCAGAAGGACTTCACGGATGAGAAAAAGCTTTTTGATTCTGGATGGTTATCCTCACCCAAATCATCGAACTCACGCAAAAGTTCTTTCTGGCGAGAGGTGAGGTTGACCGGAGTTTCCACAGCCAGTTCGATGAACATGTCACCGATGCCACCACCCCGCAAAGCAGGCATGCCCTTTCCGCGCAGGCGCATTTGGCGGCCCGACTGGCTGCCCGCCGGGATCTGCACCCGTCCGCGCCCGCCATCAATGGTCGGCACCTCGATGGACCCGCCCAGCGCGGCTTTGGCCATGCTGACAGGCACGCGACAATAGAGGTTCACGCTGTCACGTTCGAACAGTTTGTGGTCCGAGACCTCAACAAAGATATAGAGGTCACCCGGAGGGCCGCCGCGCATACCGGCTTCACCCTCACCCGCCAGGCGGATGCGTGTACCGGTCTCAACGCCAGCTGGGATATTGACCGAAAGCGCGCGTTCTTTTTCCACACGACCCGCGCCATTGCAGGATTTACAGGGGTTTTTGATGATTTGCCCAAGGCCCGAACAGGTCGGACAAGTCCGCTCAACGGTAAAGAACCCTTGCTGCGCCCGGACCTTACCCATGCCTGAGCAGGTTGGACATGTCGTAGGTTCAACACCACCCTCTGCACCCGAGCCATCACAGGCCGAACAAGCCACGGCTGCGGGGACGTTTATGGTTTTCTGCAGGCCCGAGAAAGCCTCTTCCAGCGTTACGCGCAGATTATAGCGCAGGTCGGACCCGCGTGCGGCGCGACGTCCACCGCCGCCACCACGTTGGCCGCCCATGAAATCGCCGAAGAGATCATCGAACACATCCGAGAACGCGCTGGAGAAGTCACCCTGCCCAAAGCCACCGCCCGGACGGCCACCACCGCCCATGCCGTTTTCAAAAGCGGCGTGACCAAAGCGGTCGTAGGCGGCTTTTTTGTCGGCATCGCGCAGCACGTCATAGGCTTCGTTCGCTTCTTTGAACTGCGCTTCGGCATCCGGGTTGTCTTTGTTGCGGTCGGGATGCAATTCCTTGGCTTTCTTGCGAAAACCTTTCTTGATCTCATCCGCAGATGCGCCCTTGGTTACACCAAGCACATCATAGTAGTCGCGTTTTGACATCAGTTTTCCCTTCTGCCTCAACGTAATCGGGCCGGCCCGGCAAGCGGACCGGCCCAGATTGGCCCGGTTACCGGTTACTTACGCTTGTCGTCGTCCAGATCTTCGAACTCGGCGTCGACAATGTCATCATCCGCAGGACCCGCATCTGCTGCTGCAGGCTCCTCCTCGCCCTCTTCGGCTTGCGCCTTGTAGATGGCTTCGCCCAGCTTCATGGCGGCTTCGGTGACGTTCTGGATGCCGGACTTGATCTTGTCGGCGTTCTCTGTTTCCAGCTCGTCCTTCAGCGCGGCAATTGCCAGCTCAATGGCTTCGATGGTGGTCGGATCAACCTTGTCGGAATGCTCTTCCATCGACTTCTCGGTCGAGTGGATGAGGCTTTCCGCCTGGTTCTTGGCGTCGACCAGCTCGCGGCGTTCCTTGTCGGCTTCCGCGTTCTCTTCGGCGTCCTTGACCATCTTTTCGATGTCCTCGTCGGACAGACCGCCCGAGGCCTGGATGGTGATCTTCTGCTCTTTGCCGGTGCCCTTGTCCTTGGCCGAAACCGAGACAATGCCGTTGGCGTCGATGTCAAAAGTCACCTCGATCTGAGGCATACCGCGCGGTGCGGGCGGGATGTCTTCGAGGTTGAACTGACCCAGGATCTTGTTGTCCGCGGCCATTTCACGCTCACCCTGGAACACGCGAATGGTTACGGCGTTCTGGTTGTCCTCGGCGGTCGAGAAGACCTGAGACTTCTTGGTCGGAATGGTCGTGTTGCGGTCGATCAGACGGGTGAACACGCCACCCAGCGTCTCAATACCCAGCGACAGCGGGGTCACGTCCAGCAGAACCACGTCTTTAACGTCGCCCTGCAGAACACCGGCTTGGATAGCCGCGCCCATGGCAACAACTTCGTCCGGGTTCACACCTTTATGCGGCTCTTTACCGAAGAATTTGGTGACCTCTTCGATCACTTTCGGCATCCGGGTCATACCACCGACCAGAACAACTTCGTCCACGTCAGCAGCCGACAGACCGGCGTCTTTCAGAGCGGCGGCGCAAGGCTTCATCGACTTTTTGATCAGGTCCGAAACCAGCGATTCCAGCTTGGCACGGGTCAGTTTCATGACCATGTGCAGCGGCTGACCGTTCGAACCCATTGAGATGAACGGCTGGTTGATTTCGGTCTGCGAGGTCGAGGACAGCTCGATCTTGGCTTTTTCAGCGGCTTCTTTCAGACGCTGCAGGGCCATCTTGTCTTGCGACAGGTCAACACCGTGTTCCTTTTTGAACTCGTCCGCCAGATAGTTGACGATGCGCATGTCAAAGTCTTCACCACCCAGGAAGGTGTCACCGTTGGTCGACTTAACTTCGAACAGGCCGTCGTCGATTTCCAGAATGGTCACGTCGAAGGTACCGCCACCAAGGTCATAGACCGCGATGGTTTGGGTTTCTTCTTTATCCAGGCCATAGGCCAGAGCAGCCGCTGTCGGTTCGTTGATGATGCGCAGAACTTCCAGACCGGCAATTTTACCGGCGTCTTTGGTGGCCTGACGCTGTGCGTCGTTGAAGTATGCTGGAACGGTGATAACCGCCTGCGTGACTTCCTCACCCAGATAGCTTTCTGCGGTTTCCTTCATCTTGCCCAGAGTGAAGGCCGAGATTTGGCTTGGGGAGTACTTTTCACCGCGGGCTTCAACCCATGCGTCCCCGTTGCCGCCATTTACGATGGCATAGGGCACCATTTTCTTGTCTTTTTCGACTTCGGCATCATCTACACGACGACCGATCAGACGCTTGACGCCAAAAATCGTGTTGTCGGGGTTGGTGACCGCCTGACGTTTTGCAGGCTGACCGACCAGTCGCTCATCTTCAGTGAAGGCGACGATCGAGGGCGTGGTCCGCGCCCCTTCGGCGTTTTCGATGACCTTCGGCTGCGAGCCATCCATGATCGCAACACACGAGTTGGTGGTGCCTAGGTCAATCCCGATTACTTTTCCCATATTTTCAATCCCTTTCTCTTCAAGGCGATGTCCCGAGGGCCGGACCCGTTATGGCATCCCGTCCCCGATCTGATGTGCGCGACAGCACTACACCATCGCGCGTCCCGGCGTATATAAGGGCCGGACCAGAGGCCTGCAAGCATTCTGAATTGCAGGTTTTCGGGAATCTGCGGCCTTTTTTGGCAAGGATTTGGTAAGGAATGGGGAATCCGGCATGGCTCGGCTGCTTTTACGGGGATTTGAGATCAGGAAAGGCTATCTGGACAATGCCGCCCAGCGCCGGCTGATCGATGCGCTGCGCCCGATTCTGAAATCTGCACCCCTGTTCCGCCCCGTGACACCATCGGGCAAAGAGATGTCGGTGCGCATGACGTCTGCCGGAGATTTGGGCTGGGTGACGGACAAGGCGGGCTACCGCTATCAGGACCAGCATCCCGGGGGCATGAACTGGCCCAAAATCCCCGAACGTGTCCTTGCGATCTGGCAGGATCTGGTGGGCCCAGAGCGCGCACCGGATTGCTGCCTGATCAACTACTACGGCGAAGACGCGAAGATGGGCCTGCACCAGGACAAGGATGAGGCCGATTTTTCGTGGCCTGTGCTGTCGGTCTCGCTCGGCGATGACGCGCTGTTCCGCATCGGCAACACAACACGCGGAGGCAGGACGGAATCCATCTGGCTGAACTCGGGCGATGTGGTGATCATGGGCGGCCCAGCGCGATTGACCTATCATGGCGTAGACCGCATCCGGTTCAAGTCATCCAAACTGCTGCCCAAAGGCGGGCGGATCAACCTAACCCTGCGCGTTGCGCGTTAGCGGCGCGCGCTCCAACTTTGTGAGACGTGTTTCTTGGTGAAGAAAACGCCCAGCAGGCCGATCATTAGCAGCGCGACGCCAACCCAGACTGCGTATTCCCAGCTTGTGTTGCGCGGGTAATAATTTCGAAACACATAGCCTCGACACTGGTCGATCAAATGAAACAGGGGGTTCCAAGCGAATAACATCAACATGTATCCGCCCAGCGCATTGGCTAGAAACATCTTGCCAGAGAAGATCATTTGTAACCGTCGGTACACCGTGGTCAGTATGCCTGCCGTCATTGGAAACCAAGGTCGCAGCGCCATCAGAACCAGCCCAACAGCGCATCCTGTGAACCACGACAAAAGCACCATCGCAAAGGCAGGCCCCGGCTGTTCGATCACCAATGGTTTTACTGCGGCATGGTAGATGAACAGGATGACAAACATAGTCACCATCATGGTGTAGAGCGTCCCGAGCGCCGTGGCCACGATCGTGATCACCATGTTCATAGGTGAGTGCAGCATCATCGGGTTGTTGCCCGCTCCCACACCCGCGACCTGTTTCACAGCCCGGATATGCAGCAAGAACAGGAACACGCCCGACAAGAGATACAAAACAAGGTCACCACGCACCTTGGCCACCCGCGTGCCCATAAAGGACATAATCAAGTAAAACACCAGCACCATCACAAGGACCTGGATAATACTGCGCAAAATCGCGACCACCGCGTTTGCGTGTTGGGTCCGGATATCGCGCACAACCGCATGAAAGATCAGCTCGGCCGTGGTGAAGGCACCACCCAGCAGGGTCTTGTTATTCCTGAAATAGAACACGTGTCGGGTCTTTCCTGCTCTGTTGACCTCAGTCTTTCACGAATACCTTGCCGTTCGGTAACCAGCACATCATAAGTCCGTCACCACATTCGATCAACAAACCACCAAATCGGAGCTTTTTTGTGACCTACGACGCCCTTATCCCCGTCATCCGACGTCTGGCACTGGAAGCCGGTGACAAGATCATGGATATCTACAACTCGGATACGTTCGATGTGAAGGTCAAATCCGACGAAAGCCCCGTGACCGAGGCTGATGAGGCCGCCGATGCGTTGATCTCAGAAGGGCTGCGCGCCGCCTTCCCCGACATCCTGCTGGTGACCGAAGAACAGGCCGCCTCGCATTCCGAAAAGGGCGAAACATTCCTGATCGTTGATCCGTTGGATGGCACCAAGGAATTCATCAATCGGCGCGGAGATTTCACCGTCAATATCGCACTGGTCGAAAACGGTACCCCCACGCGCGGTGTCGTCTATGCCCCTGCGCGCGGTCGCATGTTCTACACCCAAGCCGATGGGCAATCGGTCGAGGAAACCGGCACATTGGACAAAGCCCACGCGGGGGAGATCACGCCGATTTCAGTCTCTAACCCGGACAATTCCGCCCTTTTGATCGTTGCGTCTAAGTCGCACCGGGATCAGGCAACCGAGGATTACATCAACAAGTACCAGGTGCAGGACAGCAAGAGCGCGGGCTCGTCCCTCAAGTTCTGTCTGGTCGCAACGGGTGAGGCGGATCTCTACCCGCGGGTCGGGCGCACGATGGAGTGGGACACCGCCGCCGGGCACGCTGTGCTGGCGGGGGCAGGTGGTCAGGTGGTCCGGTTCGACGACCACACACCGCTGACTTATGGCAAGGACGCCTATGCAAACCCGTTCTTCATCGCCTACGCTCCGGGTGTTGAGTTGAAGGAAGCCTGATGTCCGTTCTGATCGCCATTCCCGCCCGCTATGCCTCATCCCGCTATCCGGGCAAACCTTTGGTGCCGCTGACCGGCGCAACGGGCAAAGCCTTGACACTGATCGAACGCTCCTGCCGGGCGGCCAAGTCAGTATCAGGCGTGGACAAGGTGGTTGTCGCCACAGATGACGACCGCATCCGGGAGGCCGCCGAGGGGTTCGGGGCCGAGGTCGTGATGACCTCGGAAACCTGCCAGAACGGTACCGAACGCTGTGCCGAGGCACATGAGGTTTTGGGCGGTGGCTATGAGATCATCGTGAACCTGCAAGGCGACGCGCCGCTGACACCGCATTGGTTTGTCGAGGACCTGATCTCGGGGCTTCGAGCGGCACCAGAGGCGGGTGTCGCCACGCCCGTTCTGCGCTGCGACGGGGATGCTCTGAACAGCCTACTCAATGATCGCAAGCACGGGCGCGTTGGCGGAACGACTGCCGTTTTTGCCAGCGATAACAGCGCGATGTATTTCTCGAAAGAGGTGGTGCCCTTCACGTCCGACAGCTATGCGGGCACAGATCCAACCCCTGTGTTTCACCATGTCGGCGTCTATGCCTACCGACCGGATGCGTTGGCCGCCTATCCCAGTTGGCCCACTGGCCCGCTGGAGCAGTTGGAAGGTCTGGAACAGCTGCGCTTCATGGAAAACGGCCGCAAAGTTCTATGCGTCGAGGTCGAAGCCAAAGGCCGCCAGTTTTGGGAGCTGAACAACCCTCAGGACGTGCCCAAGATCGAAGCGATGATGGCAGTTATGGGGCTGGAGTGATCCCTTTTCCCCCTGACCGAGCCTGCCAAGTTGGCTTAGAAGCACCCAACTATGACCACTGGACCTGATACAAAAACGATCCTTGTCACAGGTGGTGCGGGGTATATCGGCTCTCACGCTTGCAAGGCGCTGGCGCGAGCAGGCTTTGTGCCGGTGACCTACGACAATCTTGTCACCGGTTGGCAGGATGCGGTCAAGTTTGGCCCGTTTGAGCGGCGAGACCTGCTGGACCGTGCACGGTTGGATGAGGTTTTTGCCAAATATCAACCTCAGGCCGTGATACATTTCGCAGCGCTCAGCCAGGTGGGAGAAGCCATGAAACAACCCGCGCGCTATTGGTCAAACAATGTGACTGGCTCGCTAACTCTGATCGAGGCCGCGGTGGCCTCAGGCTGTCTAGATTTCGTATTTTCCTCGACCTGCGCAACCTATGGCGACCACAACGATGTGGTGCTGGATGAGGATACGCCCCAGCACCCGATTAACGCTTATGGAGCCTCAAAGCGCACAATCGAGGAAATACTGCGGGATTTTGAGGCTGCTCATGGCCTGCGCCATGTGATCTTCCGCTATTTCAATGTGGCCGGTGCCGATCCCGAAGGCGAGATTGGAGAGCTCCACCGGCCTGAGACCCATCTGATCCCGCTGATACTGGATGCAATTGATGGCAAACGGAATGGCTTGACTGTGTTCGGCACAGACTACGACACGCCAGACGGCACCTGCATCCGCGACTACGTGCATGTTTGCGATCTGGTCGATGCACGTGTCCTGGGCTTGAACTGGCTGCAGCAGGGCAAGGACAGCCGTGTGTTCAATCTGGGTACCGGCTCGGGATTCTCGGTTCTTGAAGTTATCGAGCAGTCCAAAACCGTCACCAACCGCACTGTTGCCTACAACGTCGGACCGCGCCGCGCAGGTGATTGCACCAAGCTGGTGTCAGGCTCGGAGCGCGCCGAAGGAGAGCTGGGCTGGAGGCCAAAACGCTCAACGATAGAGACTATGATTACCGACGCGTGGCGCTGGCATCAAACCGGCACCTACGAGAAATGAGCCGCCGTTGACCCCCGTCAGCACCCAGCTTCCCCGCATCAGCCCGGCCCAGAAATACCGGCTGCATTGGAAACGGCGTAGGCTGCTGTGGCAATCCTGGCGCAGCCGGCACCAGTTGGCCTGTTTGCAGAACAGAACCTTGGACATCCAGCGCGGAAATATTCTGACCTTCGTCACCCTGCGCAACGAGTTGGAACGTCTACCGTGGTTTTTCCGGCACTACCGCGCCTTGGGCGTCGACCATTTTCTGATCGTGGATAATGGCAGCGACGACGGATCCACCGAGTATCTCGCGCAGCAACCTGACGTTTCGCTTTGGCACACTCAAGCAAGCTACCGCGCCGCGCGCTTTGGGCTGGATTGGCTGACCTCGCTGCAAATCCGGTATGGCCACGGCCATTGGTGCCTGACAGTCGACGCGGATGAGTTGCTGATCTACGCGCATCAGGACACCCGACCCTTGCAAGACCTTACTCGTTGGCTGGAGGGGCAAGGCCGCGCCGGGTTCGGCGCTTTGATGCTGGATCTCTACCCGAAAGGCCCGCTGGGGTCGCAAACGCACGACCCGGAAAGTGATCCGACCGAGGTCCTAAACTGGTTCGACGCCGGCCCTTACCGCGCGCAACGGCAAACCCCTATGGGTAATCTATGGGTCCAGGGCGGCGCGCGCGAGCGGGTGTTTTTCGCCAATACACGCCAGCGCTCACCGACTTTGAACAAGATTCCTCTGATCAAATGGTCCCGGCGCTATGCCTATGTAAACTCAACCCATTCCGCGCTGCCCCGACATCTTAACGCGCTCTATGATGGGCCGAACGGAGCCGCGCCATCGGGCCTACTTTTGCACACGAAGTTCCTGCCCGAGATCACCGCAAAGTCGCAGATCGAGAAAAATCGCCGCCAGCATTTTCATGATCCCGACCAATTCCAGACATACTATGATGGGATCATCGCGCAGCCGGATATGTGGACCGACCAGTCCGAGGCATATACCGGTTGGTTAAAACTACAGCAACTGGGGCTGATGAATGCGGGGTATTGGCCGGATCAGTAGGGTTAGGGTCACTAACCTGTTGTAAATGCATTGCCCCTCAAGATGAAAAAATGGCATAGTCGGCGGAATCCGGGTGTTGGACACTCAGCAATCAATCCGGGGAAGCTCGCGTCAATAACAAGGGTTGGGCAGTCGCGTGGGCCTTTTGGAATCTTATCGCATGAGGTTGCGGCGCAAGCGCCGTCTCGTGCGCTGCGTCAAAAGACGGCGTGAGCTGAAGCCCATCAGCACGAATACCGCCGCCATCCGCCCGTACGATGTGTTGCTGATGAGCGTTGTCCGTAATGAGAAGATCCGCCTGCCCTTCTTTCTGGACTACTACCGCAAGCTGGGCGTGAACCATTTTCTGTTTGTCGACAATTACAGCGATGACGGCAGCCTCGAGTTTCTGCGCACGCAGCCCGATGTCTCGGTCTGGCAGACGAAAACCAGCTACAAAAAAGCGGGTTTCGGGCTGGACTGGTCCAACTATCTGCTGCGCAAATATGCGCATGGACATTGGGTTCTGACCGTCGATCCTGATGAGTTCTTTATCTATCCGTTCTGCGACACCCGCCCGATCAGCGCGCTGACCGACTGGCTGGACAGCTGTGCGGTGCGCAGTTTCGGCACCATGCTGATCGACATGTATCCCGAAGGTCCTGTAGACGATGAACCCTATCACGAGGGTCAGGACCCGTTTGAAATAGCGCGTTGGTTCGATGCCGGGAATTACATGATTTCCAAGAACCCCGAATATAAGAACCTGTGGATTCAGGGTGGCCCAAGGGCCCGTGTTTTCTTTCAGGACAACCCCTCGAAGGCCCCGGCACTGAACAAGATACCCTTAGTGAAGTGGGATCGGCGCTATGTCTATATCAGCTCAACCCATTCGCTGCTGCCGAGGGGTTTGAACCAAGTTTATGACGAATGGGGTGGGGAAAAGACCAGTGGCGCGCTGTTGCATGCCAAGCTGATCAACACCCTAGGCGACAAGGCACGCGAAGAGATGCAGCGCAGGCAGCACTATCGCGGGTCCGGTGAGTACAAGGCTTACGCCAAACAGCTAGAGGAGCAGCCCATTTTTCGCTGCGATTGGTCGCAGCAATATATCAACTGGCGGCAGCTTGAGATTCTGGGCCTCATGTCGAAAGGAAACTGGGCATGAGTTCGCTTGGCATCGTTATGCTGGTGCATACCGCCCTGGACCGGGCGGAGCAGGTTGCCCGCCATTGGACCGCCGCGGGCTGCCCTGTTGTGATTCACGCGGACGGCAAGGTCGCCGAAAAGACGTATTCAAACTTTGTCGCCTCCTGCGCGGACAACCCCCTAATCGGTTTCTCGGAGCGTCATACGTGCGATTGGGGCCGTTGGGGTATCGTCGCGGCCTCACAATCCGCATCCGAGCAGATGCTGGAGAGCTTCCCGGACGTGCGGCATGTCTTCCTATCGTCCGGCGCGTGTCTGCCTCTGCGCCCGGTGCAAGAGCTGATCGACTACCTGTCCGACCGTCCCCGCGTCGATTTCATCGAAAGTGCTACTACCGCCGATGTCAGCTGGACGATCGGTGGGCTGGACCATGAACGCTTTACCCTGCGGTTCCCGTTTTCCTGGCGCAATCAGCGCAAACTGTTTGACGCCTATGTAAAACTGCAACGGGCGACCGGCATGCGCCGCAGCATCCCAGACGGTTTGACTCCGCATATGGGCAGCCAATGGTGGTGCCTGACGCGGCAGACCCTCTCGGCTATTTTGCAAGACCCCAGGCGTAAGGTCTATGACCGCTATTTCCGCCATGTCTGGATACCGGATGAAAGCTATTTTCAGACACTTGCGCGGCTCTACTCCACGCATATCGAAAGCCGGTCCCTGACCCTGTCGAAATTCGACTACCAGGGGCGGCCCCACATCTTTTACGATGACCACCTGCAACTGCTACGCCGGTCGGACTGCTTTGTTGCCCGTAAAATCTGGCCCCGGGCCGAGAGACTTTATCACTCTTTCCTGACCGACCAGACCAGCGCGATGCGGCCGGCCGAACCTAACCCGGGCAAGATCGACCGCGTTTTCTCCAAGGCGGTCGAGCGGCGCACTCATGGGCGAGATGGCCTCTATATGCAAAGCCGCTTTCCCCGCCACGGCAGCGAGAACGGTCTGACGGCTGCGGGTTATTCGGTGTTTCAGGGGTTCTCGGACCTGTTTGAAGAGTTCGAAACCTGGCTGGAAACTGCGACCAACACACGGGTTCACGGGCACCTCTTTGCCGCAAACCGCGCCGAATTCGCGCAGGATGAGACGATCACCAATGGCGCGCTCAGCGACAGTGCCACGTTGCGCGACTATAACCCCAAGGCGTTCCTGTCGAACCTGATCTGGAACACACGCGGTCAGCGCCAGTGTTTCCAGTTCGGCCCGCGAGACACGCAGGACATCAACTGGTTTCTGGCGCGGGACAAGAACGCGCAGATCTCGGTGATTACCGGGGCGTGGGCGATTCCGCTGTTCCGGTCAAACATGAACTTCGCCGATATCCGCTGCGAAGCTGCCCGCTTGCAACAGATCGAAAGCAAACAGCTTGAGGTGCTAAGCTCGGTTTGGACAAAAGCGCGTGTGCGGAGCTGGACGCTGGCAGATTTCATTGAGGCCCCGATGGAGCCTCTGCAAACCATTCTGGACGAGATCGCACCACAGACGTCCCGCCACCTGACCGAGGCCCCGCTTATGGTCGATCTGGCCGGCTTTGGGCAATTCCTCCAGAACCTCAAGAACCAGGGCATGCACCCGCAACTGATGGGCGACTTCCCCGTCGATGATGTGTTTGGAACCCGCACCAAGCCTTTCCGCAAACCTTATCTGGTGCAGTGATCCCCGATGGCCGGTCCCTTTGAATCGTTCGTAATCCTGGGTGCGATGCGCACCGGATCAAACCTGTTAGAGGCCAACTTGAACCGGATCGACGGCCTCACTTGCCATGGTGAGGCCTTCAACCCGCATTTCATCGGGCGGGTGAAATCAGATCATATTCTGGGTCTAACACTGGACGAAAGGGACCAAGATCCCGGGAAACTCCTGACAGCGATCCGCGCAGCCCCGGACGGGTTGCACGGGTTTCGGTATTTTCAGGAACACGACCCGCGCATCCTGCCTGAGGTCCTAAACGACCCGCTCTGCGCCAAAATCATCCTCAGCCGCAATCCGCTGGACAGCTATCTTTCGCTGAAGATCGTTCGGAAAACCAAGCAATGGCAGTTGAAGAATATCAAGCGCCGGTTGGAAGAAACGGTCGAATTCGACGCGGCTGAGTTCTCGGACTACGTCGACACCCTCGCCTCTTATCAGACGTCTCTGCTTAACCACCTGCAAAGATCGGGCCAGACCCCCTTTTACATCAACTATGATGACCTGGACGATCTTGAGGTTTTGAACGGTCTCGCCAAGTGGCTCGGAGCGGTCGGGCGGTTGGATGCGCTGGACGATACGCTCAAGCCACAGAACCCGTCAGCCGCTGTGACCAAGGTGACCAACCCGGACGAGATGGCGCGTTCAGTGTCAGGAATGGACCGTTTCGCCTTGCACCGCACGCCAGATCTGGAACCACGACGCGCGCCAACGCTGCAAAAATGTATCGCGGCACCGACAACACCACTGCTGTTTCTACCGATTCCCGGCGGGTTAGAGCCTGCTATTGCCCAATGGTTGGCGCGGATGGATGGATGCGACGAGGATGCTTTGCACGACACCCCGGACGCAGTCGAAAGCTGGATGCGAACCCATCCCGGGCACCGCAAATTCACTATCCTGCAACATCCGATCGCTCGCGCGCATAATGCCTTTTGCGACTATGTTCTGGCCAAGGACCATGAGGACTATGCCGATATCCGCCACATGCTGCGCAATCGGTTCAAACTGCCGATCCCCGGACAGTTGCGTAAAAAGAACTACTCGAAGGATCAGCACCATGCGGCATTTACGGCTTTCCTGACGTTCCTACACCACAATCTGAACGGCCAAACCCCGATCCGGGTCGATGCGATGTGGTGCAGCCAGTCAAAGGTGATTGAGGCCATGACGCCTATCGCCCTGCCCGACCTGATCCTGCGAGAAGATGACCTGCAGACCGCTCTACCCGATCTCGCCGCAAGCTTGGGGAACGCAAACCCACCCACGCCTGAAATCCGCGCTGCGGATACGCCCTACGGATTGGAAGAGATTTACGACGCACAACTCGAGGCGCTGGCAGCAAAGGCCTACCAGCGCGACTATGCGAAATTCGGGTTTGGGCCCTGGCGCTAGGGACGCAGAGTGATCAGCGTACCTTTGTTGACCATCGCATAGATCTCTTCGATCTCGTTATTCTTGACGGCGATGCATCCGGCGGTCCAGTCCGGGGTCTTCTTGGCGCGCTTAAGCTCCGACCGCAGACTGGGCTGACCGTGGATAAAGATATCACCACCCGGATCAACGCCCGCCGCCTTGGCCTGAGCTACATCCTGTGAGTTGGGATAGGAAATACCCAAAGACAGATGATAGCGGCTTCTCGGGTTGCGCCGATCGATCAGGTAGCTCCCCTCTGGGGTCCGACCATCACCACGCTTGGTTTTGGTGCCATTGGGCGCAAAGCCCAGATCAACATCATATTCCCGCAAGACATGCTCATGATGCAAAAGGTACATCTTGCGCGCGCTCTTGTTGACGACCAGCGAGGTCACCTCGGGTCCATCATATGTCAGAAATCTGGGTCCGGCTGAGGCACAAGCCGAAAGGCTCAGCGTTGCCATTGCACCCAATCCAAATGCTCGACGATCCATGATTCACTGCCTGCTGCTTTTTTTTGGGTATTATGCCAAAAACTGAAAAAACTGAAATCACTTTTTGATGTTTGATTGCTCAATTAGTCGGCGCTCTATGGCTTCCAGCCGCTCCAGCACCTCATCTCGGTAGGCATCGGTCTTCACTTCGTCCTCGGCGTGGTGCGCATCCTGCATCGAATTCACGATCAGACCGACCAGCAAGTTCACAACTGCGAAGGTGGTGACCATTATGAAGGGCACAAAGAACAGCCAGGCGTAGGGGTAGACCTCCATCACAGGACGCACGATGCCCATGGACCAGCTTTCCAGCGTCATGATCTGGAACAGCGTATAAGCTGACAGGCCCAGATCCCCAAACCAAGCCGGGAAGGAATAAGAGAACAACTTGGTCGAGATCACCGCGCCAATATAAAACAGAATCGCCATCAGCAGGAAAACGCTGGCCATGCCTGGAAGGGCCGATATAAAGCCTTCGACCACCCGGCGCAGGCGCGGTGCAACTGAGATCACGCGCAAGACTCGCAGGATTCGTAGGGCCCGCAGCACCGACAAACCGCCCGCGCTTGGGACCAGAGCGATGCCGACGATCGTGAAATCAAACAGATTCCAGCCGCTCTTGAAGAAGTTGCGGCCTGAGACGATCAGCTTCATCGCGATCTCAACCACGAAAACCGCAAGGCACAGCTTATCGAGAATGACGATCAGCGGCCCCGCTGCATCCATCAGCGTTGGCGAGGTCTCCATCCCCAGCAGAATCGCGTTGAAGATGATCACTGCCGTGATGAACTGCCCGAAAAAGGGGGCTTCGATGATGTTCTGCAAGCGCTGTTTGAACGCCATGGGTTGCTGTCTCCTTAACGTGCGGGGTTCAGCACAAACCGCGCGGCCAGTTCCGTATGGGACGACCACCGAAATTGGTCAACGACCTGCACCCATTCAAGGGCGTAGCCTGCATCAACTAGCGTTTTTGCATCCCGCGCAAAGGTAATGGGGTTGCACGAGACATAGGCGATCACCGGGGGCTGCGCCTGCGCAAGTTCTGCGACCTGCGCTTCGGCCCCCGCACGCGGCGGGTCAAGGACCACGGCATCAAAGCCCTTGAACTCATCCGGCATTAGAGGGCGCCGGAACAGATCACGGGCCTCACAGGTGACGCGTTTCAACCCCGTGGCCTTGCGCCATCCCTGATTAAGTGCCTGCGTCATAGCGGATTCACCTTCGACCGCGTGAACCTCGACCTCTTGCGCGAGCGGTAGAGAGAAGGTTCCACTCCCGGCAAACAAGTCCACAACCCGCCTTGCACCTTGCGTGGCTTCCAAAACAGCCTGTGTTAGAGCCTGTTCTCCGTCCTTTGTGGCCTGCAGAAAGGCCCCCGGTGGCGGGATGACCCCGGCGATTCCAAAGCGCTGGACTGGTGGTTGCCGCATCGCGATCACCTCACCATCCCAGCTGAGGCGCGCCAGCCCGTGTTTCTCGGTCGCTTGTGCCAAGGCAAGCTCCAGCGGGCCGTCCAAGGGCTTGCCGCCTGACACCGCGATATCCAGACCGCCCTCGGACAGGGTCAGCGCAACCGCCAGTACACCTTTGCGGCTGCCACCCAGCAGCGCCAGCGCCTCGGCGACCGGGATCGCGGCGATCAGGGCCGGGTCCAGGAGATGGCAATCTGGGATTTCGGTGATCGTATCGGACGCGCGACCGTGAAATCCGGCCAGCGTGCCTTTCTTCGTCCGCTGCACGGCAATCGTTGCCCGCCGACGAGACCGCTCGGGCGAAGTGTGGATCGGCCGCATCGGGGCCTCAAGGCCCTGTGCAGACAGTGCTGTGCGCACGATTTCCACCTTCCAATCCGCCACAAACGCGTCCGAGGCGTGCTGCAACTGGCAGCCTCCGCAGGCTTTGTAGTGGCGGCACGGGGCTTTAACCCGTTGATCTGAAGGGGTTTCCACCCGCATGTCTTCCAGTAGCTGGCCGACCAAAGTTCCGCTGACCACTTCGCCCGGCAAAGTCCGGGGAATATAGACAGGGCCGTCTGCGATACCGTCGCCTTGATGACCAAGGCGGTTGATGGTGAATTGCTGCGTCATGGGGGCCTGATAGCCGGGCTTCGCCTGCAACAAAACCCTTATTCTGCAGCCTCGGCCTGAATGAAACCACCCGACTGGCGATGCCAGAACCGCGCATACAGCCCGCCCTGGTCCAAAAGCGCCTCATGCGTGCCGGCTTCAACGATCCGCCCCTGATCCAGCACGACGATCCGGTCCATCTCGCTGAGGGTCGACAGGCGATGCGCGATGGCAAGCACGGTTTTACCCTCCATCACCCGATGCAGCGCAGTCTGGATCGAGGCCTCGACCTCGGAATCTAGCGCCGAGGTCGCCTCGTCCAGCACAAGGATAGGCGCGTCCTTAAGAATGGCGCGGGCCAGGGCGATCCGCTGCCGTTGTCCACCGCTGAGTTTCACGCCTCGCTCACCCAAGTGCGCGTCGTAGCCTTTCCGGCCTTGCGCGTCTTCGAGGCTCAGGATGAACTTATGGGCTTCGGCCTTCTCGGCGGCCTCGATCATCTCGGCCTCGGACGCATCGGGACGACCGTACAGAATGTTCTCACGCGCCGAACGGTTGAACATGGCGGTTTCCTGCGTGACCATCCCGATCTGACGGCGCAGGCTGTCTTGGGTTACTTGCGACACATCCTGCCCGTCAATCGAAATCACGCCTTTTTCCCCGTCATAGAGCCGCAACAACAGCGAAACGAGGGTGGATTTGCCCGCACCTGACGCCCCAACGATGCCCAGCTTTTCGCCCGGTGCGATCGTCAAGTTCAGATCAGAAACCCCGCCAATATCCCGACCATAGGCAAAGCTGACGGACTCAAACGCAATGCCGCCCTGAGACACGGCAAGGTCCTTGGCTGCTGCGGCGTCCTCAACCCGGTCCCGCTTGGCCAGCGTTTTCATGCCGTTTTCGATCTCGCCAACATTCGCGTAGAGACCCATCAGCGTGAAGCTGACCCAGCCCGTCATTTGGGAAATGCGGATCGCAACCGCACCCGCCGCCACAATGTCTCCGGCCGTCGCCATGCCCAGTTGCCAAAGCCAAAGCGTTGCACCCAGCAGCATCACGGGCAGAACACCTGCCAGAACCATAAGGATGAACCGGAACGCGGCGGAGAGTTTGCCGAAATCCAGAGATCTTTCGCGCAGGTCGACCATCGCGTTTCGCGCTGTCTGATCTTCATAAGCGGAGTGGGCGAACAGCTTGACGGTTTTGATATTGGTGATCGTATCCACCACCTGCCCCGACACCATCGCCCGTGCGCCCGCCCGCGCGGCCGAGCGTTTGCGAATGCGGGGCAGATACCAGCGGACCAGCGTGAAATAGACCACCAGCCAACCCGCAAAGGGCAGCATCACCAACGGGTGAATAGACCCTAACAAAAGCAAAGATCCAACAAGAGACGCCAAAGCGAAGACAATCGCACTGATCGTTTCCGACACGACCGAGGCCATCGCGTTCGAGGTTTGCATCTGTTTCTGCGCAATCCGACCGGCAAAATCGTCGTCGAAATAGGTGACTGACTGACCCAGTGTCCAACGGTTCAGCTTGGCCAGAACCAAGGGCGGGATGTTCGGCATGACGATGTAGTTGTTCGACACCGAGGACAGGCCAAACAGGATCGGGCGGATCACCATGAAGAACACCGCCGCGCCGACAATCATCCAGATATTCTCAGCGGTCAGAAAATGCTCGGGCCCGCCCGAGGTGGCGACATCGATGACCCGGCCCAGAATCCAGGCGGTGGCGGCCTCCATCGCGCCAGCGATCGCCGAGAACGCCGCCGCGACAAACAGCATGGGCCAAGCGCCTGACAGACTCCAGCGAATGAACGCCCCCAGCGTTTGTGGTGGGGGCGTCTCGATGTTCTTGAACGGGTTGATGAGGTCGGCAGCCCTCATTCAGCGGCCTCCGGATTCATGAAGCCGCCAGATTGCCGCGCCCAGAACTGCGCGTAAAGGCCACCCTGCGCCAAAAGATCGGCATGCGCGCCCTCTTCCACGATCCGGCCCGTATCCATCACCAGAATACGGTCCATCTGAGCGATAGTGCTGAGCCTGTGGGCAATGGCAATAACGGTTTTTCCTTGCATCATACCGTAAAGGGTTTCCTGAATGGACGCTTCGACCTCGGAATCTAGGGCGGATGTCGCCTCATCCAACAGCAAAATCGGCGCGTCCTTCAGAATGACCCGCGCCAGCGTGACCCGCTGCCGCTGACCTCCTGATAGCTTCACGCCACGCTCACCCACATGCGCGTCATACCCGGTTCTGCCCTGAGGGTCCTGCAGGTCGAGAATGAACTCATGCGCTTCGGCCTGTTTGGCGGCGGCGATCATCTGATCCTCGGTCGCGTCCGGACGGCCATAGAGGATATTGTCGCGCACCGACCGGTGCAGCAAAGCGCTGTCCTGCTGGACCATGCCGATACGGCTGCGCAAACTGTCCTGCGTGACCTGCGCAATGTTCTGATCGTCGATCAGAATTGCCCCTCGCTCAACGTCATAGAATCGCAAAAGAAGCTTTACTAGGGTCGATTTTCCGGCCCCGGAGCGCCCGATCAGGCCAATCTTCTCACCCGGTTGAATGGTCAGGTTGATGTGGTTCAAACCTCCGGCCTCACGCCCATAGTGGTGGGACAGATCGTTGATTTCGATCTTGCCTTTGCTCAGTTGCAATGGCTTCGCCGTAGGTGCATCCAGCAGGTCGATTGGCTGAGCAATGGTCTCCATCCCCTCAGCGACAATGCCAAGTTGGCGGAAGAAACTGGTCAGCGCCCACATGATCCACCCGGTCATCGCGTTTAGGCGCAGGGTCAAGGCAGTCGCCGCAGCAACAACACCAACCGAGGCCGTGCCCTGCATCCACAGGGAAATCGCCCATCCCACGACGCCCACGATCAGCAGGCCGTTCAGTGTAACCAGAACCGCGTCCATGATGGTAAAGATTCGCATTTCGATCTGGAAGGTGCGGCGCGTCTCTTCGATGGCTTCGCGGGCATAGTCCATCTCTTGCCGGCCATGGGCGAACATCTTGACCGAGTGGATATTGGTGTAGCTGTCCACCACACGCCCCGTCACGGTCGAGCGCGCATCGGACGCCGCCTTGGACGCCGGGCCAACGCGCTGAATCGTCCAGCGCACCAACAGCGCGTATAGAGCAAACCAGATCAGCAGCGGGATCAACAATCTCGGGTCCGCCGCATAGAGCAGAATCGCCGCGCCAATCAGATACGCGAGCGAGAACGAAATCGCGTCAAAGACCTGGAACACCACCTCGCCCGCAGCAGGAGGGGTCTGCATGATCCGGTTGGCAATCCGCCCAGCAAAGTCATTCTCGAACCAGCCAACCGACTGACGTAGAACATGTTTATGCGCCCGCCAGCGGATCAGTGTGCCAAAGTTCGGCAGGATCGTGTTGTTGAGCAGCAGTACGTCGATCAAATGCAGCAACGGACGCAGCAGCAGGACAAACGCAGCCATAAGCAACAGCTCAGTCCCGTGGTTCTGCCAAACTTCGGCCGGAGTTCCACCCAGCAGATCGACCACGCGACCCATATAGGCGATCAACCCGATCTCGACCCCGGCCACGATGATCGAGATTAGCGCCGCCCAGGCAAACACCCGATAGAACGGGCGCGAATAGTCCAGCATGAACGGCCACAGCTTGGTTGGTGGCGCGTCGGCTTCTTTATAGGGGCCAAAAGGGTCAACGAGGTTTTCGAAATAGCGAAACATAGGGGAGTGCTCCGATTGAGCAGAAAATTAGACATGCGAAGAAGAATGGCGCCTGAACACCACCCTATACGGGGTAAGCGTCCCGGCTTTAGCCGAACCAGATCCCGTAATACATTCGCAGTCCTCCATCCATGTGACAGGCGCACGTAAGCACAAACATTCTGATTTGTCATCCCCTTTTGAGACTTCGTGCTACCCGGCCAGCAAATCCTCGCGCGTCAGGGTAAAGCCAGATGCGATCCAGCTTGCTTCCAGATCGGCCAGTTTCTTGCCCAGCGCAGGGCCAGAAAAGTTGGGGATGAGGTCCGTCGCCTTGATCGGGAACTGCGCGGTGGCCCCGGAATGCAGCGCTGTGCGCAGATCCTCTGACCAGGGGCGCTCCAGAAACGCGCATCGCAGTAGTGTTTCGTGCAAGCCGCCTTCGTCGCCGTAACGGTAGCCCAGTTCGGCCACACTGGTCGAGGCCTGCGCCTCATCCCTCATCCGGGTCAGGCGTTGCAGCTGGTTGCGGCTCAGGCGCAGCGTCTCCGCGTCCTCAGGCGCGGCGATGGCCGCCAGTCTGCGCACCGCGTCCGGTCCGGCACCTGCGGCCTGCTCAATGGCGACCAAAGGCGCCAAGGCGCGATCATCCGCGCCCGGCAGAAGCTGCGCCAGTACTCCCGTGCTGCGCATTGCGGCAACGGAAGGGGCCGGATCGGGCGCACCCAACAGTTTCAGCAACTCGGCCCCGACACGTTCCCGCGACAAGTTGTACAAACCGTCCAGGTTCGCTGCAATCGCGGCCAGAGCATCCGGGTCGAACCCGGCCTCGACATCTCCGTACCAGGCATGAAACCGGAAATAGCGCAGGGATCGCAGGTAGTCTTCGCGGATGCGGTTTTCTGCAGTTCCGATGAACCGAACGCGGCGCGCCTGAAGGTCCGGCAGGCCCAAAAGCGGGTCTAACACGGCACCATCTGGCTTTGCGTAGATCGCGTTCATTGTAAAATCGCGCCGGGCTGCATCCTCTTCCACCTTGTCCGAGAAGGCCACGACCGCGCGGCGGCCATCGGTTTCCACGTCACGGCGAAAGGTGGTGATCTCATGCGGGATGTGATTGCAGACCACAGTTATCGTTCCGTGATCAATCCCAGTAGGAATCGCCTTGAGCCCCGCGCTCTGCGCCAGCTCCAGCACCCTTTTGGGATGCGCATCCGTTGCGATATCAATGTCCGACACCGGCGCGCCCAAAAGCGCGTTGCGCACACATCCCCCCACAAACAGCGCTTGCGCACCGCCATCCGTGAGGGCCGCGCATACCTTTTGTGTCGCAGGGTCCGAAACCCAAGCCGCGCTGATTTGCTTCATTCTCTCACCCGTGCTGCAAGCCCGCGCAATATGCGGGCGGTCGCGCCCCATATGTAATAAGGGCCATAGGGCACGGCGAAATACTTCCGTCTTGTCCCCTGCCAACGACGCGACTCGATCACATAATTCGCAGGGTCCAGCACATGTGCAAGAGGAACCGAGAAAATTTCGTCTACTTCGCCGGGTTCAGGCACCGGGTCGAAGCCCTGCCGGATGATTGCCACCACCGGAGTGACCGAGAAGGACGTGACGGTTTCATGCGTGGGCAAAAAGCCCAGAACCTCGGGAAGATTGATGGACAGACCGACCTCTTCCCGCGCCTCGCGAAGGGCAGCGGCGGTGACATCCGCGTCACCTTCATCCTGTTTGCCGCCGGGAAAGGCGATCTGGCCGGGGTGGTGCTTCAACGCCGAGGAGCGTTTGGTCAGGATCAGCCGTGGCATCCCGTCCGCGACCGTGATCGGCACCAGCACCCCCGCCGGTCGCAATTTGCGCCCCGGCGGCAGCACGGTGTCTGGGTTCAGGTCAAAATCACTGGACCCATGGCCCGGACGAGCCAAAGCCGTCCGGAGTTGCGTCTCTAACTCAGACACTTTTGTTGTCTTCGGCGTCAAAACCCACAGTGGCAGGGTCCAGCACGTAATGCGCGCCGCAGAACTGACAATCGGCGGTAACCTGACCCTCAGACGTGGTCATCTTTTCAATGTCCTTGGCCGAATAGATCGACAGGCTTTGGCGCACACGCTCTTCCGAGCAGGTACAGCCGAACTGTACCTGCTGCGCGTCATAGACCCGTGGGTTTTCCTCGTGGAACAGACGCACCAGCAGATCGGTTGGCGCAATCGAGGGGCCGATCAGTTCAAGATCCTCGACCGTGTCCAGCAGAATATTGACGCGGCCCCAGTTCTCACCTTCTTCGCCATCTACCAGATCAGTGGCGGTCAGGATCTCTCCGGTGCCTTCGCTGGACGCCGCGAAAGGCGAGGCTTTGGGCATATGCTGCAACATGATGCCGCCTGCGCGCCAATGCTCACCCACACCCGGCTCGGTCGATTTGCCAAAGCTCAGCGAGAACCGGGTGGGCAGCTGCTCGGACTGCGCAAAATAGGCTTCGGCACAGGCGCTGATCGAGCCTCCGGCCAGCGGAGTGATGCCCTGATAAGGCTGCGTGCCTTCGCCCTGGTCGATCATGATCGCGAAATAACCCTCACCCACCTGATCGAAGGGCGCGCCATCGGTCAGACGATCGCGGTCGAAACTGGCGTAAGCGCGGATGCGGGCCGGCTCACCCTCTTTCTGTGGCGCATAGTAGTCCGTGGCAATCATGCGCACCGGACCCTTGGACTGCACCTGCAATGACAGCTTCCAGCGAAGCGAGACAGTCTGGCCGATCAACGCGGTCAGCAGGGCCATCTCGGCCACCAAGGCCTCAACCTTTTCTGGATAGTCATGCTGTTTCAGGATGCCGTCCAACACGCCATCGAGACGGGCCACGCGCCCGCGCATGTCCGATACATCGAGTTGAAAGGGCAGGACGGTATCGTCCCACGCGATTTTTGTTCCAAGAGACATGGGGTTTCCTTACACGCCAAGGGTTGGCATACCGGCACCATATAGGTCGCAGAGATTGGGTTGTAAGGGGCCATACATGATCAGACGGTTCGGTGAAACCCCTGAACCCGGGCGCAAGTACACTCGGCGGGTCGGAGTCTACGCGTTGCTGCCCCGCGCCGGGCACCTTCTTTTGACCTGTCAGACCGAACCGGGGCCGGATCTACAACTGCCCGGCGGCGGCATAGATCCGGGCGAATCGCCTACAACCGCTCTGCACCGCGAAGTGTTCGAGGAAACGGGCTGGCTGATCGCTGCACCCCGTCGAGTCGGGGCGTTCCGTAGGTTCACCTTTATGCCGGAATATGACCTCTGGGCCGAGAAGGTGTGCCTGATCTATCAAGCGCGGCCCGTGCGCCGTCTGGGACCACCGAGCGAGCCGTTCCACGAAGCGCTCTGGATGCATGCCGCCGATGCGGTTGAAACGCTGGGCAATGATGGTGATCGCCATTTCGCGATGCTGCATCTTCGCGGGCTTTAGATCGTTTCGCATTAAACCTGCGACACGAATACCCTGCCACGCTTTCGGCGTTTTCGGGACATTCTTGTCATTTGATGATTCAGGTAAACCCGAAACGCACTAGGCCCCATTGTATTCAAAGAACACGGCCGAGACATCGTCCCCCATACCGCTGTCAGGTGACATCACCTGTGTCAGGCGCCAGAACAGATCGTCCAGAAACTCAGGCTCGCCGCGATCCGCCGCACAGTCGAGCGCCATCTTCCGCAAGCCATCCTCATCCAGCAATCCGCCTTCGGCCAAAGCACATTCTGTGAACCCGTCTGAATGCAGCAATAACCGGTCCCCAGGCTCCATCTTCGCCTCAATCTGCTGAAACTTCACATCCGGGATCAACCCGATGGGCAGCCCACCTTCGCCCAGAAACTCGGTCGTGCCATCGCGTCGCAGCATCAACGGATGTGGATGCCCCGCCTGAACCATCCTGATATGCCCGTTGCGCAAATCGACAATGGCATAGACCATCGTAAAATACTCTTCTATCCCGGCATCCGCCAGCAATCGGGAATTCAGCATCCCCGCGACATCCTCCGGGGGAAGCAAAGCGTAGAATTTGTCAAACCGCTTTTCCATTGCGACGTTCTGTTCGAAATGTTTGCTGGACAGATAACCGCCCAACCGCGCCGTCATCATCGCCGAGGTGATGCCGTGACCAGATACATCAATGCTGTAGAACCCAAGGCGGTTCGGACCGGGTGAGAACATCCCCACCAGATCGCCTCCGATATGTCCGCAAGGCTTCAACAACAGGCTGACACGCGATTTACCGAATTCTTGCGTGAGGTCCGGCACCAGCGATTCCTGTATTTTGCGGGCTTGGATCAGGTCCTTGTCGATGGCCTCATGCGCCAGTTTCAGCTCTTGTAGGGCGGATTCGATCAGTCGGTTCTTCTGTGACAACTCACGCTGCATATTCAGAATTCGCGCCCCGGCCGAGATACGCGCGCGCAGCTCATCCGCCTCAAGCGGTTTGATCAGGAAGTCATCTGCGCCTGCATCCAGACCGCGCGCCACCTCCTGTTTTTCGCTTTTGGAGGTAAGCAGGATGAAATAGCTGTAATGTTCCGCCTCAAGCGCGCGGAATGCGCGGCAGAACTCAAGGCCGCTCATCCCTGGCATGACCCAATCGCTGAGAACAAGGTCCGGCGCGGCTTCGGTGCAGATATCTATCGCCGCCTCGCCATTGTCGGCCTCAAGAACCTCAAAACCCCATTTCTTGAGCGAGGCCACCAGAATGCGCCGTTGCAGGCGGCTGTCGTCTACCACCAGCACCCTCCGGATTGCACCGAAGTCCAGATCGGATCTGGTTTCCTCAAGACTTGCCGCTGGCACTCTGCAACCCCACACGCTTCCTTTTCTCGGGATGGTGCGACCCTACGCGTCTGGGGCTTAACATCGAGTGAAGGCCAATTGGGGCCGACGCTTAACCCAACATTTACTCAGGCCGGGCTACCACGGATCCATTCAATTCCGATGCAGGACACAACCCATGATCCACTGGCCCCGAGTTCGACAGCTCCGTGACGAGGTTGGCCCTGACGAGTTCGATGAGGTTGTCGAGATCTTTCTGGACGAGGTGCAAGAGGTCATCGCCCGCCTGCATGCAGACACCGCGCGGCAGGATCTTGAACAGAACCTGCATTTCCTGAAAGGCAGCGCCCTGAGCCTTGGGTTCGAGGTGTTCTCGAAGCTCTGTCAGGATGGCGAAAGGCTGGCCGCCTCGGGTGAGGCGGCAAAAGTCGATCTGCCGGAAATCCTCGCCGCGTTTGCTGCGTCGAAATCAGTGTTTCAGGCCGAACTGAACGACAATCTGCACTAGATCACAAACTGTGCCAGCGTCTCATCCTCGGTGATGTCGGTATAGGTGAACCCGGCCTCATCTAGGTGCGCAAAGAGGCGGGCAAAGTTCTCGGGCTTTCGAGTCTCGATCCCGATCAGGACCGAGCCGAAATTACGCGCAGATTTCTTCATGTATTCGAACCTGGCGATATCGTCTTCGGGGCCGAGGATACTCAAGAACTCTTTCAACGCGCCAGGGCGCTGCGGCAGGCGAAGGATGAAGTATTTTTTGACGCCGGAATAGCGCTGCGCGCGCTCCTTGACCTCGGGCAGACGCTCAAAATCGAAATTGCCGCCAGAGGTGACACAAACAACCGTTTTGCCACGGATAAAGCTTTGCACATCAGCAACCGCCTCAATCGCCAATGCGCCAGCGGGCTCCAGCACGATGCCTTCCACATTAAGCATCTCGATCATTGTGGTGCAGATGCGATCCTCGGACAGGACCAGCACATCCGATAAGTGACGGTCTTTCAACAGCTCAAACGGCTTGGCACCGATCTTGCCGACCGCCGCGCCATCGACGAAATTATCTACGTGATCCAAGGCAACCGGATGCCCTGCAGCCATTGCCGCGTGCAGACAGGCCCCACCTTTGGGTTCGACAAACAAACAGTGGGTCCTATCCCCGAACCAAGTTGCCACGCCCGACGACATACCGCCGCCGCCGACCGGCAAGATGACATGATCAGGCACGCGGCCCAGCTGTTCCTCGATCTCGACCGCAAGCGAAGCCTGACCTTCGATCACATCCTCATCATCGAACGGCGACAGGAAATGCCCGCCTTCTTTTGCGCACCACGCTTGTGCTGCGGCAAGCGTATCGTCGAAATAGTCTCCGCTGAGGTGAACCTCGATATTGTCGCCGCCGAAGATACGGGTCTTCTGGATCTTCTGTTGAGGCGTGGTGACCGGCATGAAGATCACCCCCTTCACATCCAGATGCTTGCACATGAAGGCCACGCCCTGCGCGTGGTTGCCGGCGCTGGCACAGACGAATAGATCCTGCCCCTGCTGCTTGCGCATGGCATTGAAGGCGCCTCGAATCTTGTAGGAACGAACCGGGCTGAGGTCCTCTCGCTTGAGCCATATATCAGCACCGTAGCGGTCAGACAGATGGGCATTCCGCTGCAAAGGCGTTGCCGGAAACACAGAGCGCATCGCCTGTTCGGCAGCGCGGGCACGGGTCATGAAATCGCTCATGCCGGTTTCAGTGGCTTATCCTAAGCAAAAGGGCAAGGAATACATGTGTGTACGAATTACGACAGCGCGCGTTTTTCGATGAAGACGCCATAGAACGTTGTCAGGATGCTGACATTGATTAAGGGCACGATCAGCATACTGGCGAAAACCACCACCAATGCGCCAATTAATGGGACGATCAGAAGCGCTGCGAACAGAAGCTGAAGCCCCATCTGGAACAACACCAGCAACACAACCAGCGCCACTATAGTGCCGTTGGCTCCGTCAGTGGCACGCCAGGCGTCCGACAGATTCAACGGTTCGCCTATTGCGGCGGCGGGCATGATCGGAGACACGCGGTAAAAGGCGACGGAAAGGCCCACAACAACCAGAAGCCACGCCAATATGCCCATCGCGACCGAGGCTTGGGTCAAAAATCCGATGACAAGCATTGCCGGGATCAGGACGACCACACCCAGCAAGGCCAGCATCACCATCCGCCCCATGTAAGCGAGCATTCGATCCGATCTGAACGCGGGCAGAAAACCGGCCGGGTATTCTTCGAGCAGCACAAAACGATGCCAGGACACGACAATCCAAACCATGATCGCAAAAAGGGATGCCACCACGCAGAACAGGAAAGCGGTGACCGCACCCGGCGACGCTGCATCCGGCAGGCCGTTTGGTTCAGTCGAGATATCTTCGAAGGAAATACCAAACAGAAGACTGAATGCGATGATGGCCAAACCGCCGATCAATGCGGGGATCAACGTGATCTGAATCGCCTGTTTCAGATTCCGCAAAACCATCTTGATCGAATGCATGAAAATCTCGAACGCCAACATCTGGAAATGCCCCTGCTCAACTATCTCTTGTTCTTTGTCCAGCCGTTTCACCCCAATTCCCGGCCTGCGTCAATCCACACAGCTTGCCCCCGCCCACAAAACCCGTTAGGGGCCAATCGTCTTGCGAATAAGGGGAAGTCAGATGTCCGCGCCAAAGAAAGTTGTTCTGGCCTATTCCGGTGGCCTTGATACCTCGATCATTCTGAAATGGTTGCAGACCGAGTATGGATGTGAGGTCGTCACCTTCACCGCCGATCTGGGTCAGGGTGAGGAACTGGAACCCGCCCGCCAAAAGGCTGAGATGCTGGGGATCAAACCGGAAAACATCTATATCGAGGACATTCGCGAGGAGTTCGTCCGCGACTTCGTCTTCCCCATGTTCCGCGCCAACGCGCAATATGAAGGCCTGTACCTGTTGGGCACCTCGATCGCGCGGCCTCTGATCTCGAAACGTCTGGTCGAGATCGCTCAGGAAACCGGTGCTGATGCCGTAGCACATGGCGCAACCGGCAAGGGTAACGATCAGGTTCGCTTTGAATTGGCCGCCTACGCGCTGAACCCCGAAATCAAGGTCATCGCCCCGTGGCGTGAATGGGATTTGACCAGCCGTACTCGACTGATCGAATGGGCCGAAGCGCATCAGATTCCGATCGCCAAGGACAAACGTGGCGAGGCGCCCTTCTCGGTCGATGCTAACTTGCTGCACACCTCCTCCGAGGGCAAGGTTCTGGAAGACCCCGCCGATATGGCGCCCGACTATGTCTACCAGCGCACCGTCCACCCCGAGGACGCGCCCGATCAGCCCGAATTCATCGAGATCGGCTTTGAGAAAGGCGACGCAGTCAGCATCAATGGCGAGGCGATGAGCCCGGCCACCATCCTGACCAAGCTGAACGAGTATGGCGGCAAGCACGGCATCGGTCGTCTGGACTTGGTCGAAGGCCGTTTTGTTGGCATGAAGTCGCGCGGTATCTACGAAACTCCGGGCGGCACCATCCTGCTGGAAGCACACCGTGGTATCGAGTCGATCACCATGGACCGTGGCGCGATGCACCTGAAAGACCAGTTGATGCCGCAATATGCCGAACTGATCTACAATGGCTTCTGGTACTCGCCCGAACGCGAGATGCTGCAGGCCGCCATCGACAAGAGCCAAGAGCATGTCACCGGCACCGTGCGCGTGAAACTGTATAAAGGTCTGGCCTCGACCGTTGGCCGCTGGTCCGATCACTCGCTGTATTCCGAGGCGCATGTGACCTTCGAGGAAGACGCTGGTGCCTATGATCAAACAGACGCCGCAGGCTTTATCCAGCTGAACGCGCTGCGTTTGAAACTGCTGGCGGCACGCGACAAACGTCTGTCCAAGTAACCTGGCCAACAGTTTAGAATTCAAAACCCCGGCAATCACACTTTTGCCGGGGTTTTCTTTTGCCCACCGGACCCAGCGTCATGCTTGCCGGATGTGGGGCCATGTCTTTACGCATACGTCAAGTTTGAAAGGACAGACCATGCTGCAAGAGATCGCCGACGGAATTCAAAAAGGGCTGGATGGCAAAAGCTTTGACGGATCGCTCAAGTTCGATTGCGGCGACGCGGGTGTGATCGTGCTGGCCGACAATCAGGCCACCACGCAGGATCAGGATACCGATTGCACCATCCGTATCTCGCAGGACAACCTGACCAAGCTACTCACTGGCAAACTAAACCCGATGACCGGCGTTGCTTTGGGCAAGCTCAAAATCTCGGGGAATATGGGTGTGGCGATGAAGCTGGGACAGCTGCTGGGTTAATCGCCTTCCGAGAACACATCAAACGCCTTCAGCGCCTTGGCACTGTAGGCAAAAGACGGGCCCCCGCCCATATAGGTCGCCATCGAGAGCGCCTCGCACAACTCCTCGCGAGTGGCGCCAAGACGCACCAGCGATTTCACGTGAAACCCGATGCAGCTGTCGCAACGTGTGGCGATGGCAATGCCCAGCGCGATGAACTCTTTGGTTTTTTCGCTCAGGGCGCCATCGGTTTTGGCCGCCTTGCCCATCATCCCGAATCCGCGCACCGTTTCGGGAACCTCTTTCGAGAGGGTGCCGATATTGGCCTCGGTCTCGGCCATGAAGTCTTTCCAGTCCATACTGTGCCTCCTTATCCGCGTTCGTCCGCGCCCATGCGGCGTTCCAGCCAGCGTACCCCGGCGCTGATGATCAGAACCAAGATCAGGTATTCAAATATCAGCAAGGTGTAGATTTCCAGCGGGCGGTATTCCGTCACCACCAGCTCATTCGCGCGGCGGGTCAGTTCCTGCATGCCGATAACGCTGGCAAAAGCACTCATTTTGACGATGTAGATGAACTGGTTGGCCAAAGGCGGCAGGATGCGCCGGATCGCTTGTGGCAGGATCACGTAGCGCATCGTTTGCACATAGTTCAGCCCGATGGTCTGGGCCGCCTCGCGCTGGCCGCGTGCGATGGATTGGATGCCGGCGCGGTAGATTTCGGCCGTGAAGGCACTGTCAGAGATCGCCAGGGTGATGATCGCGCCCCAGAAGGGGTCAATCGGGATGTTCAGGCCCATCGACTGGAACACGATCGGCAATCCATAGAACACCCAGAACAGCATGGGCAGCAGTGGAATCGCGCGAATAAACTCGACATAGACCCTATTCAACAGCCGCCAACCGCGTTTCTCGGACAGTCCGGGCAAGGCGACCAACAGGCCGATCACAATCGACAGGGCCGCCGCGATCAGAGAGATCAGGATCGTCGCGCCCATGCCCGAGATCAGGAATTTCACATTGGTCCAGCCCGAGTCAGTCCGCGGGTCGATGACATACCAGCCCCATGTCTGGGATGAGGAACAGCCCGCCAGCAGCAGAAGCGGTATGAGGAGAAGTGCTTTTTTCATCATACCCACTCAGTGCTGCAATATCTGGCTGAGGAACTTGCGGCACCGCTCCGAGGTCGGATTGGTGAAGAAATGCTCTGGCTTGCCCTGCTCCACGGTCTCGCCCTCATCCATGAAGATCATCTTGTCGGCGACCTTGCGGGCAAAACCCATCTCATGGGTGACAACGACCATGGTCATGCCTTCATGCGCCAGCTCAACCATCACGTCCAGCACCTCGGCGATCATTTCCGGATCGAGGGCCGAAGTCGGCTCATCAAACAAAAGAACTTTCGGCTCCATGCAAAGGGATCGGGCAATGGCGACGCGTTGTTGCTGACCGCCGGACAGTTGGATGGGGCGTTTGTCGGCCTGATCGGGGATGTGAACACGCTCAAGATAATGGCGCGCGCGCTCTTCGGCCTGCGCTCGGCTCAGGCCCCTCGCCTTGATGGGGCCAAGTGTCAAGTTGTCTAGAACGCTCAGATGCGGGAACAGGTTGAACTGCTGAAACACCATGCCGACCTCGGACCGGATCGTGGCTGCAGATTTGGCGTCATCCTTCAGTTCGACCCCGTCAATGCGGATGGTGCCTTTCTGATGTTTCTCCAACTGGTTGATACAGCGCACGACCGTAGACTTACCCGAGCCGGACGGCCCGCAGATCACAACCTTTTCACCACTATTAACTGTGAGGTTGATATTCTTGAGGACATGGAACGTATCGAACCACTTGTTCACATCGACAAGCTCGATGGCGGGGTCTGGCATTGGTCGATCTGTCCCTAGTTTGCGCGGGTGGATTGATTTATTGGGCCTGCGCCCCCTATCCCGCTTAAAACAACGAACTATATATGGCAGCAAGTCCCAGCTGCCACCAACAGGAGAATTAAATGAACACAATCTGGAGAGCAGCCGCTGCCGCTGCGCTTGGTCTGGTCTTGTCAGGCGCAGCCCAGGCGCAATCGGCACTGAACGAAATCCTGGATTCCGGTGTGTTGAAGGTCGGCACGACCGGTGACTGGAACCCGATGTCCCTTCGGGATCCGGCCACCAACAGCTACAAAGGCTACGACATCGACATCATGAACGAACTCGCCGCCGATTTGGGAGTTGAGGTCGAATACGTCCCGACCGATTGGAAAACACTGGTGAACGGCGTTGTGGCGAAGAAATACCACCTGACCGGCTCGGCCTCGATCTCGCCGCCGCGGATGAAGGTTGCCGGATTCTCGGACAGCTATATCTCGGTTGAGCTGTTCCCATACACGACCAAGGACAAGGCCGACAAATTCGACGGCTATGAGTCGATCAACCAGCCGGGTGTGACGGTCGCAACAACGCTGGGCACAACCTTTGAGAAGCGCGTCCGCGAGTGGTTCCCGAATGCCGAGATCAAAGTGGTCGAAGCCCCCGCACGTGGTTTTCAAGAAGTGATCGCCGGACGGGCCGATGTGTTCATCACATCGAACATCGAAGGCTCCACCTTGGAAGAGAAGTTCCCGATCGAGCGTGTTAAGAACGCCGGACCACGTTCCCCTTCACCCATCGCGATGATCCTGCCGCAGGATGATCAGGTCTGGATCAACTACGTGAACAACTGGATTGAGGTGAAGAAAGCCCAGGGCTTCTTTGAGGAAAACCAGAAGAAATGGGGTCTGTGAACCTGCCAACGCCCGGCCCCACGGCCGGGCGTTTTCTTGCCGGTCGCGTGGGTAAACAGGTCAGTCAATAAACTCAGGTCACCAGCGCGTGACATTCCATGTCAGGCAATTGCAACTTGTTAGAACACCGGTCACCTTGAGTCTCGGAAGGAGACATACCATGACCCGGACTGCATATCTCGACTACCTAAAACCCGCCCTGTTGTTCACCTTGATTGCACTGGCCGCAACCTTGCGCGCCGTTCCGGCCCCGGCTGCAGGGACCGAGACCCTGACGGTTGCCGGCGGATGTTTCTGGTGTGTTGAATCCGATTTCGAATCCGTACCCGGCGTCATAGGCGCCGTGTCCGGATTCACGGGTGGTTCTGTCTCGAACCCGACATATGATCAGGTGACCAAAGGCGGCACGGGCCACTACGAGGCGGTTCAGATCACGTTTGATCCCGCGCGCGTCTCACGTGAAACGCTTCTGAACATGTTCTTCCGCTCGGTCGACCCCACAGATGCAGGCGGTCAGTTTTGCGACCGTGGAGAGAGCTACCGAACGGCAATTTTCGTGTCTAACGCATGGGAAAAAGCGCTTGCGCAACAGGCAAAGACCAACGCGCAACGAGCGCTTGGCCAAACGGTCGTCACCCCGATCCTGCAGGAGGGCGCGTTTTATCCGGCCGAGGCATACCATCAGGACTACTACAAAGGCGACAAGCTGGTGTTCACCCGCTTTGGCCCCAAACGCCAGAAGAACGCCTATAAAGCCTACCGCAATGCCTGCGGTCGGGATGCACGGGTGAAGCAGCTTTGGGGAAGTGACGCGCCCTTTGCCGGATCTTAATCCAACTGCGCGTCACGGACTTCCCTCAGATCCGGAATGACATCTGCAGTGCCGTGCCGCGTGACCATCAGGGCCGCGGCGCGGTTCGCTTGTAGAATGGCCTGCTCCATCGGCATGCCACGGTCCATCCCGGCCAGAACGTAGCCGGTAAACGTATCCCCTGCGCCCGTTGTATCCACCGCCTGCACCTTATGCGCGGCGAAATCCACGGGATCACAACCCTGCTGCAGATACCGCGCGCCCCTCGACCCAAGCGTAACGATCACATGGCGCACCGGCAGTTCCGCTGCATCCAACCCGGTTTCCTGCCGCAATTGCTCGGCCTCGACCTCGTTGAGGATCAGGAAATCCAGATAAGGCAGAACCTCTTGCACCGATTGCGCCTGAAACGGCGCGGCGGCGTAGCAAACGGTCAGGCCAAGCTCATGCCCCAGACGGGCCGCTTCGACCTGAGCGTTGGTTTCGTTCTGCAAAACCAGAATATCTCCGGTATTGGCCGAGGCCAGCGCCTGCCCGATCTGCGCGCTGTCCAACGCGTGGTTAGCGCCGGGGTAGAGGATGATAAGGTTCTCGCCCTGCGCGTCCACAGCAATGATCGCGTGACCGGTCGGCACATCCACCTCAGCGATGAACCGCGTGTCGACGCCATATTCCGTCAGCCGATCCTTGGCCCAGCGCCCGTCCGGACCGACAGCACCGATATGGCTGACTCGGGATCCCGCGCGCGATCCGGCAACGGACATATTGGCCCCTTTGCCGCCCAGAAAACGCTCAAGACCGTCTGCCGCCAAGGTCTCACCCGCCGCAGGCAGGTGCGGCAGGCCGTAAACCATGTCGGCATTGATCGAGCCCAGGTTCCAGATTGTCATGACTTGCCAATATCGCAGGAGGCCAGAATGGCCATGTTCAGGATATCATTGGCCGTCGACACGGTCGAGCAGATCTGAATCGGCTTGTCGACGCCAGACAAGATCGGGCCGATCACGGTGGCTCCACCCATTTCCTGCATCAGTTTAGTCGAGATCGACGCCGAGTGCCGCGCGGGCACGATCAGGATATTGGCCGGGCCGGTCAGGCGCTGAAACGGATATCCGGCCTGCTGATCCACGTTCAGGGCAACATCGACGGTCATCTCGCCTTCGTATTCGAAATCAACGCCACGCTGGTCCAGAACGGCAGGCGCACGGTGCATTTTTTCGGCCCGTTCCGAGACCGGATAGCCAAAGGTCGAGAAGCTGACAAAAGCCACGCGGGGTTCAAGCCCCATATGGCGGGCCACGTCGGCCGAGCGTTCAGCGATATTGGCCAAGTCGTTCTCATCCGGCCATTCATGCACCAGAGTATCACCGATCAGAACAATGCGCCCCTTGTGCAGCAACGCCGTCACGCCCGCCGCGCCATGGGCAGCGTCAGCATCGAATACATGGTTGATCCGGTCCAACACATGGGCCGATTTGCGCGTCGCCCCCGTCACCAGACCGTCGCCATGCCCATGCGCCAGCATGAGGGATGAGAACACATGCCGATCCCGGGCCGCCAGACGGTGGATATCCTTGGGATCAAAACCTTTGCGTTGCAAACGGTTGTACAGGAAATTCGAGTAGGCCTCGAGATGCGAGGTGTTGGCGGCGTTCACCACCTCAAGCTCACGCACCGCATCGCCAAGACCGGCTTCTTCCAGCTTGGTTTTCACATCATCTGGACGGCCCACAACCAGCGCCTTACCAAAGCCCGAGCGCTGATAGGTCACCGCTGCACGCAACACGCGCGGATCATCGCCCTCGGCAAAGATCATGCGGCTTTGTGCCTGACGCGCACGTGCGTTCAGGCCGCGCAGGATGCTGGCGGTCGGGTCCATGCGGGACTTGAGGCTGAGCTCATACGCCTCCATGTCGATGATCGGACGGCGAGCCGCTCCGGTATCCATCCCGGCCTTTGCTACAGCGGGCGGGATACGGTGGATCAGGCGCGGGTCAAATGGCGTCGGGATGATGTAGTCGCGGCCAAAGGTCAGCGATTTGCCATAGGCCATGGCGACCTCATCCGGCACATCCTCACGCGCCAGACGGGCCAGAGCATGGGCACAAGCGATCTTCATCTCGTCATTGATGGCGCGCGCGTGAATATCCAGCGCACCGCGGAACAGGTAAGGGAAGCCCAGAACGTTGTTCACCTGGTTCGGATAGTCGCTGCGGCCTGTGGCAACAATCGCATCAACGCGAACCTCATGCGCCTCTTCCGGCGTGATTTCAGGATCCGGGTTCGCCATCGCGAAAATCACCGGATTATCGGCCATGCTGGCAACCATATCCTGCGTCACGGCACCCTTGACCGAAACGCCCAGGAAAACGTCTGCGCCTTTCATGGCGTCTTCGAGGCTGCGCAGATCCGTGGTGATCGCATGAGCCGACTTCCACTGGTTCATCCCCTCGGCCCGGCCCTGGTAGATCACGCCTTTGGTGTCACAGACAATGCAGTTCTCATGCCGTGCGCCCATCGACTTGAGTAGCTCGATACAGGCGATCCCCGCCGCACCCGCACCGTTCAGAACGATCTTAACATCCTCAATTTTCTTACCCGAAATATGCAGCGCGTTCAGCAGACCCGCTGCACAGATCACCGCCGTGCCGTGCTGATCGTCATGGAAGACGGGGATGTCCATCTCTTCCTTGAGGCGCTGTTCGATGATGAAACATTCCGGCGCCTTGATGTCTTCGAGGTTGATGCCACCAAAGGTCGGCCCCATCAGACGCACCGCGCGGCAGAACTCATCCGGGTCTTCGGTGTCCAACTCGATATCGATCGAGTTCACGTCGGCGAACCGTTTAAACAGGACGGACTTCCCCTCCATCACCGGTTTCGACCCCAGCGCGCCAAGATTGCCAAGACCCAGCACGGCGGTCCCGTTCGAGATCACAGCGACCAGATTGCCCTTGTTGGTATAGTCATACGCCGTCTCGGGCGCTTCGGCGATGGCTTCACATGGAACAGCGACGCCGGGGCTATAGGCCAGCGAAAGATCGCGCTGCGTGGTCATGGGAACGGTGGCCTGCACCTCCCACTTGCCGGGGGTCGGGTCGAGATGAAAGGCCAGTGCCTCTTCTTTGGTGATCTTCGCTTTGGGCATCTTAAATGTCGTTTCCATGACTTCGGGGCTGATGCGTCATAGCGCAGCCACGCGCAGGCCTCAACGAGAATGAGTTTTCGGCTTTTACAGAAGATGGGGGATTTGTAAGGTCACGTCCGGAACACGCCAGAAGGGGGCCGCTTTTGTCCACAGTCACGCCGATGATGGCGCAGTATCTCGAGATCAAAGAGGCCCATGCCGACGCCCTGCTGTTCTACCGTATGGGCGATTTCTACGAGATGTTCTTCGAGGACGCCGTCAACGCCGCCGAAGCGCTGGACATCGCCCTGACCAAGCGCGGCAAACACAATGGTAACGATATCCCGATGTGTGGTGTCCCGGTGCATGCGGCCGAGGGCTATTTGCTGACCCTCATCCGCAAAGGGTTCCGCGTGGCCGTTTGCGAACAGATGGAAAGCCCGGCGGAAGCGAAGAAAAGAGGCTCTAAATCGGTGGTAAAGCGCGATGTCGTGCGACTGGTGACGCCCGGCACGCTGACCGAAGACGTCCTGCTGGAAGCCCGCCGCCACAACTTTCTGGCCACTTATGCCGAGGTCCGGGATGAGGCCGCACTCGCCTGGGCCGATATCTCGACTGGGGCGTTTCACGTGATGCCTTTGACCTCCGTTCGCCTCAGCCCCGAGCTAGCTCGGCTCGCCCCATCCGAGCTGATCGTCGCCGACGGGATGGAGCAGTCGCTGAACGAAACCGTCCGCGACCTTGGGATTTCTCTGACGCCTGTCGGGCGAGCCAGTTTCGACAGTACCGCGGCGGAAAAACGCATCTGCGGGCTGTTTCACGTGGGCGCGCTGGAGGCGTTCGGGTCTTTTGGCCGGGCAGAGATTTCCGCCATGGGCGCCCTGATCGACTATCTTGAGATCACGCAGAAGGGCAAACTGCCCCTCCTGCAAACGCCCTTGAAGGAATCCGAAGACCGCGTGGTACAGATCGACGCCGCCACGCGCCGCAATCTGGAGCTGACCCGGTCTCTGTCGGGCGGTCGTGTCGGATCGTTGTTGTCGGTGGTCGACCGCACCGTCACACCCGGCGGGGCACGATTGCTGGAACAGCGCCTCTCAAGCCCGTCTCGCAATCTGGATGTGATCCACTCCCGTCTCGACGCCGTCAGCTTTGCCGCCGAAGACAGCCTGATCGTCTCGGACCTGCGCGAGGCCCTGCGCAAAACCCCCGATCTGGACCGCGCCCTGTCTCGCCTGTCGCTTGAACGTGGCGGGCCTCGCGATCTGGCCGCCATCCGCAACGGCCTGACCCAAGCCGCTGCAATTGCGGGCATTTGCGAAGGGCAGAATCTTCCGGTCCTGCTGGGAACTGCCTTGCAAAACCTTGTTGGCTTCGACGACCTCCTGAACCTGCTAGATGAGGCTTTGGTGGCCGAACCGCCCCTGCTGGCCCGCGACGGAGGTTTCATCGCTCCCAGTTTTGACCCCGAACTGGACGAAGCGCGCACCCTGCGCGACGAAGGCCGATCTGTCATTGCCGGGTTTCAGCAGAAATATGCGGAACACACCGGCATCACCTCGCTGAAGATCAAGCACAACAATGTCCTGGGCTATTTCATCGAAACAACGGCCACCCATGCCGAGAAGATGTTGAACCCGCCATTCTCCGAGACCTATATCCATCGCCAAACCACCGCCAATCAGGTGCGGTTTACCACCGTCGAACTCTCGGAAATCGAAACCCGTATCCTGAATGCTGGAAATCTGGCTTTGGAGGTCGAAAAGCGGCTCTATAAAAGGCTTTCTGACGAAACTCTGACCCTTGCCGCCCGACTGAACCAAGCCGCCCGAGGGCTGGCCGAGCTGGATCTGACCACAGCCCTTGCCGACCTTGCGCGTGGTGAGAACTGGTGCCGCCCACAAGTCGACACTTCGCGCGCCTTTGAGGTTCAGGGAGGACGCCACCCGGTGGTCGAACACGCGCTGCGCCAGCAAAGCGGCGATGCCTTCGTCGCGAATGACTGCGATCTCAGTGCCGAAGACGGGGCCGCAATTTGGCTGCTGACCGGTCCCAACATGGCCGGTAAATCAACCTTCCTCCGCCAGAACGCTCTGATCGCCCTACTGGCCCAAATGGGCAGCTACGTCCCTGCGGAACAGGCCCATATCGGCCTTGTCAGCCAGCTTTTCAGCCGTGTCGGAGCATCAGACGATCTCGCCCGAGGCCGCTCGACCTTCATGGTCGAAATGGTCGAAACTGCCGCCATTCTGAACCAGGCCGATGACCGCGCACTGGTCATTCTGGATGAAATCGGCCGCGGCACCGCCACCTATGACGGCCTCTCCATCGCCTGGGCCACGCTGGAGCACCTGCACGCCGCCAACCAATGCCGCGCCTTGTTTGCCACGCATTACCACGAGCTCACTGCGCTTGCTGGAAAGCTCAAGGGCGTCGACAACGCCACCGTGGCCGTGAAGGAATGGGAAGGCGAAGTCATCTTCCTGCACGAGGTCCACAAAGGCGCCGCCGACCGGTCCTATGGCGTGCAAGTCGCCCAATTGGCAGGTCTGCCTGCCTCAGTCGTCGAACGTGCCCGCATCGTATTGGATCAACTGGAAAAAACCGAGCGTGAGGGCGGTAAACAAAAATCCCTGATCGACGACCTTCCGCTATTCTCTGCCGCTCCGCCACCGCCGCCGCCTGCACCGAAAGCCTCACCGGTCGCAGACATGCTGAACGACATCCTGCCAGACGAGCTGACCCCCCGCGAAGCACTCGACTTGATCTACAAACTGAAAGAGGCGGCCAAATCCTGACCGCCCCTTCTTCTGTTCAAAAATACCTCCGCCGGAGGCTTGGCCTCGCAGAGGCCAATCAGCTCGCAGGTGTCGACGACACACCGACCTGCGCCGGGCGCAGCAAACGGTCGTGCAACATAAACCCTTCTGCAGAGACCTGAATGATGTCCCCTGCGCGGGTTCCAGGCACTGGCGCTTCAAACATCGCCTCATGCACATTCGGGTCGAACCGATCCCCAACCTCGGGCGTGATCACTTCGATCCCGTGCTTCTGAAATACGTCCTTAAGCGCGCGCATTGTCAGCTCAACACCTTCCAGCAAACCAGCAGCCACTTCTTTCTGCTCATCGGTCGCTGCTTCAAGCGCGCGTTTCATGTTGTCATAAACCGGCAGCATGTCGCGTGCCAGTTTCGACCCACCATATTGCTCCGCGTCCCGACGGGCCTTGTCGCCACGCTTGCGCGCGTTTTCCGCGTCAGCCAAAGCGCGCATGAACTTGTCTTTGTAGTCATCCCGCTCGGCGCGCAACTCATCCAGTTCCAGCGCCTCGTCGCTGATCTCAGCGAACTCTTCGGCCAATTCTTCCGCTTCGGCCGCCATGATGTCGTCCAGAAATTCTTCGTTCTTGGGCTCTGCCATCTCTTACCCTCTAGCTCCGGTCGGATATCAGCTTGCCGACCAGTTGCGCCGTATAATCCACGATCGGCACGATCCGTCCATAATTCAAACGTGTGGGTCCGATGACCCCAACCGCACCAATTATCTTACGATCAGCGTTCATATAAGGAGACACCACCAAAGAGGAACCCGAAAGTGAGAAAAGTTTGTTCTCTGACCCAATAAAAATGCGCACACCCTCACCTTCCTCGGTCAATTCAAGGAATTCGGCAATGTCGCGCTTGCGTTCCAGATCATCGAACAGGGTGCGAATACGGTCCAACTCCTCGGCCTCGCCCGAATCCGCCAAAAGATTCGCCCGACCGCGTACGATCAGACGGGCTGAGTCGCTTCCATCCCCGTCCCAGGCCGCAATCCCGCTTTCCACCATCTCGCGGGCCAGAATGTCGATCTCTTGTTTGCGAGCGTCAATCTGCGACAGCATCTGACGGCGCACCTCGCTGAGGGTTCGCCCCTCGATCAGTGCATTGAGGAAATTCGCCGCCTCTCGCATCGAACTGGGCGTCTGACCCGGCGGCGGCGTGAAAAGCCGGTTTTCGACATGCCCGTCCGAGAACACCAGAACCACCAGCGCCCGGTCATGCGCCAAGGAAACAAACTCGATATGCTTGATCTCGGCCTCATGTTTTGGCGTCAGAACCAGCGACGCGCCATGTGTCACGTGTGACAAGGCCGAGCCCACGCGATCCAGCATTCCGCCAACATCGCCTGCGTTAGAGCCTAAAGTCTCATCCAGCTTCTGCCGATCGTCGGCGCCCAGATCGCCGACCTCAAGCAAACCGTCCACAAACATCCGCAGCCCCTGCTGCGTCGGAATTCGTCCTGCAGACACGTGAGGGCTGTCCAGCAGACCCAGAAACTCAAGATCCTGCATCACATTGCGCACGGTTGCGGCACTGACTTTTTCGGAAAGGGTCCGTGTCAGGGTGCGGCTTCCCACCGGCTCACCGCTTTCCAGATAGCTTTCGACGATCAGCCGAAACACCTCACGCGACCGGTCGTTCATCTCTGACAGAATTCTGCTGGCTTCGCTCATTCTCGGTCCCCTGCTGGACTGCCATTAAATCGCAGGTAAATGAAAGGTCAATCGGGGTTGCATCGTAATGCCGCAGGACGTTATCCCCAACCCAGCAAACAAAGGAATTCCCATGCGACCCTCAGGACGTGATCTAAACGAAATGCGCGCCGTTTCAATCGAGACGGGCTTCACCAAACATGCCGAAGGGTCTTGCCTGATCAAGATGGGCGACACTCATGTGCTGTGCACCGCTACGATCGAGGATCGCGTGCCGCCCTTCATCAAGGGTTCGGGCCTGGGTTGGGTCACCGCCGAATACGGCATGCTGCCCCGCGCAACCAACACCCGGATGCGGCGTGAGGCTGCCTCGGGCAAGCAAGGTGGTCGTACCGTCGAAATCCAGCGCCTGATCGGTCGCGCCCTACGCGCCGGCGTCGACCGGGTTGCATTGGGTGAGCGTCAGATCACCGTCGATTGTGATGTCATCCAGGCGGATGGTGGCACCCGCTGCGCCTCGATCACCGGTGGCTGGGTGGCGCTGCGTCTGGCCGTGAACAAGCTGATGAAAGCGGGCGATGTGATCTCGGATCCCTTGGTAGACCCTGTTGCAGCTGTGTCCTGTGGTATCTACGCCGGTCAACCGGTGCTGGACCTCGACTACCCCGAAGACAGCGAGGCGGGCGTGGATGGCAACTTCATCATGACCGGCTCGGGCAAACTAATCGAAGTACAGATGAGCGCCGAAGGCTCGGTCTTCAGCCGCGCGCAGATGGATCAACTGATGGATCTGGCCGAAAAAGGTGTGGGTGAGCTGGCAGCCGCCCAAAAGGCCGCCACAGCATGACCCGCAAGTTCGACGGCGACAGGCTACTGGTCGCCACACACAACAAAGGCAAGCTTGAGGAGATGGCACATCTCCTCAACCCCTTTGGCGTGACCGTGGTCGGCGCGGCAGAAATGAACCTGCCCGAACCGGTCGAGACCGAGGATACATTCGTCGGCAATGCCCGGATCAAAGCGCATGCTGCCGCCAAGGCCACCGGCCTGCCTGCCCTGTCGGACGATTCCGGGATCACCATCGACGCGCTGGACGGTGCGCCGGGCGTCTATACGGCCGACTGGGCCGAAACCGACAATGGCCGCGATTTCATGATGGCCATGACCCGTGCCAACAACGAACTAGAGGCCAAGAACGCCCCTCACCCGCGCTCCGCGCAGTTCCGCTGCACATTGGTTCTGGCCTGGCCCGACGGTCATGACGAAGTGTTCGAGGGCATCGCGCCCGGTCATCTCGTCTGGCCAATCCGTGGCAAGGACGGCTTCGGTTATGACCCTATGTTTGTCCCCGAAGGCCACGACATTACCTTTGCCGAGATGGATCGTTGGGAAAAGAACAAGATCAGCCATCGCGGTCGCGCGGTGGAGATGTTCGTGAAGGGCTGCTTTGGCGGATGATTGGCGCAATGGGGGCTTTGGCCTTTATGTGCATTGGCCTTTTTGCGAGGCCAAGTGCCCCTATTGCGATTTCAACAGCCATGTTTCGAAAAATATTGATCAAAAACAATGGCTTGATTCTTATCTAGACGAACTGCGCCGATCAGCCAGTGAAACGCCCGACAGGGTTCTCAATACGATCTTCTTTGGCGGTGGCACCCCGTCACTGATGAACCCCGACACCGTTTCAGCCGTCATTGACGAAGCCCGCAGCCTCTGGCGACCCGCCAACGATATGGAAATATCGCTCGAGGCCAACCCTGGCTCGGTCGAGGCCGGGCGCTTTGCCGCCTATCGTGACGCTGGCGTCAATCGGATTTCGATGGGTGTGCAGGCGCTGAATGATGAAGACCTCCGCCGCTTGGGTCGCATCCATACGGTCGCCGAAGCACGCGCTGCTTTCGACATCGCGCGCGCCTGTTTCGACCGCGTCAGTTTTGATTTGATCTACGCGCGCCAACATCAAACCCTAGAAGCTTGGCAGGCCGAGTTGACCGAAGCACTGTCGATGGCTGTCGATCACCTGTCGCTCTATCAACTGACCATCGAAGAAGGCACCGCCTTTGGGGATCGCTATGCGGTCGGTAAGTTGCGCGGTTTGCCCGAGGATGACCACGCCGCCGATATGTATCTGGCCACGCAAGAGATCTGCGAGGCGCACGGCCTGCCCGCCTATGAAGTCTCCAACCATGCCCGCCCCGGCGCCGAGTCACAGCACAACCAGATCTATTGGCGCTATGGCGACTATGTTGGTATCGGACCCGGCGCGCATGGCCGTGTCACTTTGAACGGACGTAAATTCGCGACGGAGACCCATTTGTCGCCAAATACCTGGCTAAATGCGGTTTCCAACGGATCCGGAGAAAGTGATCGAACCGAGGTTCTTCCGGTGGAACAGGCAGCTGAATACCTTATGATGTGTCTGCGGTTGACTGAAGGCCTAGATATGGAGAGATTCAGCGCTCTCTCTGGGCACCCTCTCCCCAAAGACAAGCTCGACTCTCTGGCCGACCTTGGCATGGTAAAGCTGTCAGACACGCATCTGAAGGCAACCAAAGACGGGCGTGCCGTTCTGAATGCGGTCATCCGCGAGTTGTTGGAGTAACCAATGCAGTACCTCTGGGCCGGTCTTGGTTTGCTCTGCGTCGCGCTCGCCATGGTCGGAGTGGTTTTGCCCCTGCTCCCAACCGTTCCCTTTCTGCTTCTGGCCGCGTTTTTCTTTGCCCGCTCATCGTCCCGGCTGCACAATTGGCTTCTGACCCATCAGGTGTTTGGTCCAATGATTATCGATTGGCAAAGCTCCGGGGCGATCCGTCCGAGCGCAAAAAAGGCGGCCACCGTGTCGGTCGCCGCCGTATTTGGCATCTCGGTTCTGCTGTCTTTACCGTCCTACGTCCTGATCATTCAGGCCGTGGTTCTGAGCGGCGTCATGATCTTTATCTGGACCCGCCCTAACGGCTGAGCTTAGCGCAAAGATCGTCCAACTGATCCAGGTTTTCATAGGTCAAAACAACCTGACCCGTTTCTGTCCCCGCTTTGTGGTTGATCGAAACCTTCATAGCCAAGATGGCCGAAAGGTCTTTCTCCAACGCGCGGGTATCTGCATCTTTGCCTGCATTCAGATCCCGAGACCTCGGTGCGGGACGATCACCTGAGGCCTGCTGTTGCTTTTTCACCAGGGCTTCTGTGGCTCGCACCGAAAGCCCCTCTTTCACGACCTGCTTGGCCAGCTCGGATGGATTCTCGGCTGTGATCAAAGCCCTTGCATGACCGGCGGATAATTTCCCTTCGATCACAAGGGCTTGCACATCCATAGGTAGAGACAGAAGTCGCAAGAGGTTAGCGATATGGCTGCGACTTTTACCCAAAGCCTCGGCCAGTTTCTCCTGCGTGTGGCCGAAACGATCCATGAGCTGCTTGTAACCAGCCGCTTCTTCGACGGAATTGAGGTCCGCCCGTTGGATATTCTCGATAATCGCGACTTCCAGAACCTCGGTATCATCAAAATCGCGAACAATGACTGGAATATCATGCAGTTGCGCCATTTGCGCGGCGCGCCAACGGCGTTCCCCCGCAACGATTTCATACTCTCCGGCACCGATCGACCGCACGATCAATGGTTGGATGATTCCCTTTTCCTTGACCGAGGATGCCAATTCATCCAACTGCTCCGGCTGGAAAGTCCGGCGCGGCTGGTTCGGGTTTGCCTTCAGCTTTTCGATTGGAACCGTCATATCCGGCCGACGCGGCTCAGCCGGTGAGCGTCCATCGGTTTCCTGCGTGACATCCGCCATAAGGGCCGAAAGACCGCGGCCAAGACCCCTGGGTTTCGCTTTTTTGGCGCTCATGTCGCCCTCCTCATTGTCGCTTAAGCGGCGACTTTGTTGTTCTTGTGCATGACTTCGCGGGCCAGATGGCGATATGCCATCGCCCCAAGCGAGCCCGAGTCATATTGCAAAACTGGCAACGCGTAAGATGGTGCCTCACTGACCCGCACATTTCTGGGTATCTTGGTCTTAAAGACCATCTCACCCAAATTGTCACGCGCGTCTTTTTCGACCTGACGGGACAAGTTGTTGCGGTTGTCATACATTGTCAACACAATACCTTCGATTCTCAGATCCGGGTTCGCAGTTTGGCGAACCTCTCGGATCGTCAGCATCAGCTGAGACAAACCCTCCAGAGCGAAGAACTCGCTCTGCAATGGAACAAGAACCGAATGCGAGGCGACCATCGCGTTCACCGTCAGCAGGTTCAAGGACGGTGGGCAGTCAATCAACACGAAATCCAGCTCGAATCCATCTATTGAGGTTTGTCGCAATGCATCATGCAACAAGTAGCTGCGTTTTTCGTTCGAAATCAGTTCGATATCTGCCGAACTCAGATCGACAGTGGCCGGAATGACGAAAAGACCACCTATCTCAGTCTCTTGTATGACCGCCTCGAGCGGTGCGTCGTCCAAAATAAGATCGTACGTGGTCCAATCTCGGTCTTCGACACCCAATCCAGTCGACGCGTTGCCCTGCGGATCGAGATCAACAACCAGAACCCGGCAGCCAGCTTCGGCCAAACCCGCAGCCAGATTGATCGCCGTCGTGGTTTTCCCAACTCCACCCTTCTGATTGGCAACCGCAATTATCCGGGGCCCTGAAGGACGAGAAAGATCAACCACGAGATACTCCTTTGATTTTAAGGATTACGGCTTGGGGCTCTGTTAAACTTGTAATCGGCTCAACATCGAATTTCCATTCTTCCTGAGCCTCTGACAGTTCTTTTTTCCAGTTCGCGCCTTTCGGCAACAAAGCAGTTCCGTTCTCGCTTAAATGCCTGTCACAAAAGGACAATAATGTGCGCAGATCTGCCAAAGCACGGGCCGATAGAATATCCGCTTCAAGTGGCTCAACGGATTCGATTCGCTTTGAGATGACCTGACACGTCACCCCGCATTCGCGAGCAACGTTCCTCAGGAATGCTGATTTTCTCTGATCACTTTCAACAAATTGGAAACGGGTGTTTGGCGACTCTTCCAGTGCCATAATCGCACACACCATCCCCGGAAATCCGCCTCCAGTTCCGATATCAACCCAGGTATCTGCGGCCATTGCACATCGGAATACCTGGACGGAATCCAGAATATGTCGATCCCAGATATCCTCCAGACTGTTCCTTGAGACTAGATTGATCTTGGGATTCCAACGCTTCAGCAGCTCCACATACGTATCCAGCCGGTCGAATGTTTCACGTGAAACATCGAACTTGGAAAATTCAGGCTTCATGCTTGTTTAACTTTTTGATCGCGCCGAAGTTTTGCCAAAACCAAGGTCAAGGCCGCGGGTGTAACGCCTTCTACCCTACTGGCCTGAGCAATATTTCCGGGTTTTGTCTGAGACAGCTTTTGCTTCATTTCAGATGAAAGGCCATCTAAAGCAAAATAGTCGAAATCCCTGGGAATCTGATAGGATTCATCCCTCTTCATCGCTTCGACATCCCGCTGCTGCCGTGCGATGTAGTTTGCGTAAAGCGCATCCCTAGCGACCTGAAGCCGGATATCTGGCGTCACCATATCCAGCTCGGGTATCAAGGGCAGCAGGTCCTCAAAAGCCACATCCGGAAAAGCCAGAATCGCCATGCCATCACGCCTATTGCCGTCCTGATTAACATTGATGCCAGCGGCCAAAACCTCTTTTGGCGTATAGGTTCTATCGCTCAGAAGCGATTTCGCGTCGTTCAACTTGTCCATCTTTTTTGTGAAAGCTTGTCGACGTCCGCTTCCAACGCAACCCAACTGCAACCCAATAGGCGTCAAACGCTGATCTGCATTATCTGCTCGAAGTGACAATCTGAACTCTGCACGAGAGGTGAACATCCGATACGGTTCTGCAACGCCTCGGGTGGTAAGATCATCTATCATGACACCGATATAGCTATCGGCGCGAGTGAAATGGATCGGTTCCCGACCCTGAACAGCCAAAGCAGCATTGAGGCCAGCAACCATACCCTGAGCGGCAGCCTCCTCATATCCTGTGGTTCCGTTGATCTGACCCGCTAGATATAGGCCTGGAATCTCGGGCAAGGCCAAAGAAGCTGATAAGACACGGGGGTCTATATAGTCGTACTCGATGGCATAACCGGGTTGCAGGATATCAGCATTCTCTAGCCCTTTGATCGAACGAACATATTGTAACTGCACATCCTGCGGCAGAGACGTTGAAATACCATTGGGGTATATCGTATGGTCATTCACCCCTTCGGGCTCAAGGAAGATCTGATGCGAGTCTTTCTCTGCAAACCGAACAATCTTGTCTTCGATCGACGGGCAATATCTTGGACCAACACCATCGATATGCCCGCCATACATCGCTGACTTGCTTAGATTCTTTTCAATTATTTCATGTGTCTGAGCGTTCGTATGGGTGATTCCACACGAAATCTGAGGCGCGACAACCGAAGTCGATAGGAACGAGAACAAGGTTGGCTCGTCGTCGCCGTCCTGACGCTCCAACCCTGACCAATCAATTGTGCGTCCATCCAGCCTCGGTGGGGTTCCCGTCTTCAACCGTCCAGTTGGAAGGTCATATGCATCCAAACGTTCCGCCAATCTGACGGAAGGGCGATCTCCCATGCGACCTCCGGGTCGCGAGACATCTCCGATGTGAATGACCCCTCGAAGGAACGTGCCGGACGTAAGAATGACTGACTTTGCTGAGATTTCTGACCCGTCGTCCAACCTAACGCCGGCGACACGATCCTGTGTCATCAGAAAGTCTACGACTTCGCCAACAATAACAGACAGGTTTTCTTGCCTATCCGTTTCCTTTTGCATCGCTGCTCGGTAAAGCGCCCTATCCGCTTGCGTCCTTGGACCCTGAACTGCTGGCCCTTTTCGGCGGTTTAGCAGCCGGAACTGTATCCCTGCTTGGTCTGCAACACGTCCCATGACGCCTTCCAGGGCATCTATCTCGCGAACCAAGTGGCCTTTACCCAATCCTCCGATTGCAGGATTGCAGGACATCACACCGATATCTGCGGCAGATAGCGTGACCAATGCTGTCGAAACACCCATTCGGGCTGCAGCATGCGCAGCCTCGGTGCCCGCGTGCCCCGCGCCAATGACGACTACATCGAAGTCTGAATGTTTCACGTGAAACACTCCCTATTTTCCCAGACAGAAGCTCGAGAATATTTCATCTAACAGATCCTCAACGCCTATTCTGCCCACCAAAGATTCAAGTGCACGGATCGCAGTGCGCATCTCTTCTGCTGCTATATCATACAAGTCTGGACCCGATTCCAGAACCGACATTGCCGCAGTCAGAGCGTCCAAAGCTTTAATCAAAGCAGTACGATGGCGTTCTCGTGTTGCAATACCATGGCTAGTGGTACGATCACTCAGTACACGCGATATGTTGGATATCAGCTGATCAATCCCCTGACCCGTTTTCCCGGAAACCCCACCGTCTTCTGGGTTTCGAAGGTCCGCTTTCGGTGCCACCTGAATATCATCTGGCTGAATATCAACACCAAGATGCAACGGTTCGTCAGACAGGAACACACGCAGATCGGCAGCTTCAGCGCGTTTCTTAGCCAATGCGATACCAAGACTTTCTACGTGGTCCTCCGTATCACGCAGCCCGGCAGTGTCCAGTAGTGTCACTGGGAGTCCTGCCAGATCCATTCGGACTTCGATGACGTCCCGCGTTGTCCCCGCATATTCTGATGTAATTGCAGCGTCTCGCCCCGCCAAAGCATTCAGCAAGGTAGACTTGCCCGCGTTGGGAAGGCCGACGATTGCAACTTCAAAGCCGGTTCGGATGCGTTCCGCGATCTGAACGCCATCTGCTTCGCGCTTCAAATCCGCCATGACGCCCGAGATCAGCTCGCGCACCTCGGGGGTGACATCTGTCGGAACCTCTTCATCGGCAAAGTCGATCACAGCCTCCAACAGAGAAGCAGCTCGGATCAGGTCCCTCCTCCATCGCTCGGCAAGGTTTCCCAACTCACCAGCGAGGATCGTTTGCGCCTGTTTCCGTTGGGCTTCCGTCTCGGCGTCGATCAAATCGGCAAGGCCTTCGACCTGGGCCAAATCCATCTTGCCGTTTTCCAACGCGCGGCGGGTGAACTCTCCGGGTTCGGCAAGGCGCAGACCGTCCGTTTCCGACAAGCAGCGCATGACAGCATTGACCGAGGCCGTACTTCCGTGAATCTGCAACTCAGCCACATCTTCACCGGTGAAGCTGGCCGGAGCCTTGAAGGTCAATACCAGACCATCATCCAGACGAGCACCGTCAGCATCCCGCAAAACCCGCAACGACATCCCACGTGCCGGAAGCGCGCCGCCGGTCATCCCCGCCGCCGCTCGATGCGCGTCAGGACCAGAGAGGCGGATGACCGCCACCCCTGCTTTGCCTTGCGCGCTGGCCAAGGCGAATATCGTATCCATTCGAAGGCCTCGCGTCTGTTAAGACCTGTGTCAGGTGTTCATCGAATCGAAGAACTCGCCGTTTGTCTTCGTCTGTTTCAGCTTGGACAGCAGGAACTCGATAGCGTCGGTGGTCCCCATCGGGTTGAGGATGCGGCGCAGAACGAAGGTCTTGGCCAAGTCCCCCTTGTCGACCAGCAGGTCCTCCTTCCGCGTACCGGATTTGAGGATATCAATGGCCGGAAATACACGCTTGTCTGCGATCTTACGATCCAGAACGATTTCCGAGTTACCCGTGCCCTTGAATTCTTCGAAGATGACCTCATCCATCCGGCTACCGGTATCGATAAGCGCGGTGGCGATAATGGTCAGCGAGCCACCCTCTTCAATGTTCCGCGCAGCACCAAAGAACCGCTTGGGCCGTTGCAGAGCATTCGCATCCACACCACCGGTCAGAACCTTACCCGAGGATGGGACCACGGTGTTAAACGCCCTACCAAGTCTTGTGATCGAATCGAGAAGAATAACAACATCTCGTTTATGTTCGACCAAACGCTTGGCTTTTTCGATCACCATCTCGGACACGGCGACGTGGCGCGTTGCAGGTTCATCAAAGGTCGAGGACACAACCTCACCCTTCACCGAGCGCTGCATGTCGGTCACCTCTTCGGGCCGTTCATCGATCAGCAGAACGATCAGGTAACACTCCGGGTGGTTCTGTTCGATCGAATGCGCGATGTTCTGCAGGATCACGGTTTTACCGGTCCGCGGCGGCGCTACGATCAACGAACGCTGGCCTTTACCAATAGGTGAGACCAGGTCGATCACACGGGCCGACTTGTCCTTGATGGTCGGATCCTCGATTTCCATCTTCAGACGCTCATCCGGGTAAAGCGGCGTCAGGTTGTCGAACAGGATCTTGTGCTTGGCCTTCTCAGGATCTTCAAAGTTGATCTTGGTGACCTTGGTCAGCGCAAAATACCGCTCACTATCGTCGGGCGCTTTGATTTCGCCTTCAACGGTGTCACCGGTCCGCAGCGAATGCTGGCGGATCATGTCAGGCGAGACGTAAATGTCGTCCGGACCCGGCAGATAGTTCGCCTCAGGCGAGCGCAGGAAGCCGAAGCCGTCTTGCAGGACCTCAAGAACGCCATCACCGCCGACGGTCCAGCCCTCATCCGCGCGTTCGCGCAGGATCTGGAACATCATTTCGCCCTTGCGCATGGTCGAGGCGTTTTCGATCTCCAGCTCTTCGGCCATCGCCAGAAGATCTTTGGGGCTCTTGGCTTTCAGATCGGCCAGATTCAGGGATTCATTGGACATGATGCATACCTTCACCGCGGACTGCGGTTCGAAGTGGAATTTTAGTACGGAAAAGACGCCGCCCGGACGGGCGTGTTGACCCCTACATAGTTGCGTCGATCTACGGAGTCAAACAGGCTCTTGCTGGAATGGCCCTCAGAACTTCAGAATGACCGCCAGAACGATGACAACCATCAGAACTGTCGGAACCTCGTTCATCATGCGATACTGCCGCCCAGTGAGCTTGTTTCGCCCCTCAGCGAAGTCCTTGCGGCGGGCCATCAGCCAATGATGAAACCAGGTCATACCAATCACGGCCGCACCCTTGAGCCAGGGCCATGCAAAATCCCAGCCGACGATGCCCGGTGTGAACACCATGATCAGACCACAAACCCAGGCCACGATCATCGCAGGGCGCATGATCACGCGAAGCAGCTTCTCTTCCATTTCAAAGAAGATAGTCTCGGCCCCGTTAACCGCTTGCGCTTTTTCTACGTGATAGACGAACAGACGGGGAAGGTAGAACAATCCTGCCATCCACGAAATCACCGCCATGATATGAAGGGACTTCACCCACGGGTATATCGTGAAAAGAAGATCAGTCATCTTGGCTCCGGGTGCTTCTCGGAACTCTCCCTAATAAAAAAAAATGAAAGAAGAAAGGAAGATGGTTTTGTAGGGTGGGTAAAATCCGTGGATTACTTTTTTACCCTTTGGTTTTCCCCAAGTGGACAGTTTCGCACGAGATTTGAGCGATTCTGTGAATTTCAAAAATAATCAAATTAAAACATATAGTTAGTTCTGAATTCTGAAGATGTATCTGGGGATAACACCATGAACAAATCCAGATGTCCCGGTTATCCGCGGTTTCCAAGTTACCCTTACCCCGATTGGATGATGTTTGAGCGACTCAGGGAAGTTTTTCGCGAAATTCCCGGGCTTGCGTGTCAATCTGAAAACCATACAAAGCGTCCAAGACCGCTCAACGATTTGCCCACGGGGTTGTCCACATGTCTGTCCCCATTGTCCTGGCCTCAGGATCCTCTATTCGCGCGCAGTTGCTGGAAAACGCAGGCGTGCCCTTCTCTGTTCAGATCGCCTGCGTGGACGAAGATAGCATAAAGCTTGCCTTGTTGGCCGAGGGCGCCTCGCCGCGTGATATTGCCGATGCGTTGGCGGAAATGAAGGCGCGCAAGGTGAGTGACAAGACACCCGGAGCGATGGTGCTGGGTTGCGATCAGGTTCTGGATTTCGACGGACAACTGTTGTCGAAACCTCCGACGCCCGAGGATGCCTTTGCCCAGTTGAAGATGATGCGGGGCAAACAGCACATGTTGCTGTCTGCAGCGGTGATCTATCAGGATGGTGAGCCGATCTGGCGCCATGTCGGCCAGGTGCGATTGAGGATGCGGATGAGCTCGGACGCTTATCTGCGAGACTATGTCGACCGCAACTGGGACAGCATCCGACACGCGGTGGGTGCCTATAAGCTTGAGGAAGAAGGCGTGCGCCTGTTCGCCACCATTGACGGCGACTATTTTAACGTTTTGGGTATGCCACTGTTGGAGCTGCTCAACTATCTGGCTGTCAAAGGGGTGATTGATCAATGACGGACCACAAGATTCCTCTGGCCGGAGTGATCGGGCACCCGGTGGGCCATTCCCGCTCGCCCAAATTGCATGGTCATTGGCTAAAGACCTACGGGCTAGAGGGGCACTACGTCCCCATGGACGTCGCCCCGGCTGATCTGGAGACCGTTTTGCGCACCCTGCCCAAGGCCGGTTTTGTGGGAACAAACGTGACGGTACCGCATAAAGAGGCTGCCTTGCGTATTGCAGACCACGTCTCAGACCGGGCGACCGTGATCGGGGCCGCGAATACGCTGGTATTCCGCGAGGATGGCTCGATCCATGCGGACAACACCGATGGGTATGGGTTCATGGAGAACCTGCGTGCCGGCGCACCGGATTGGAACGCCAAGGATGGCCCCGCCGTGGTCTTTGGTGCAGGCGGAGCGGCACGCGCGGTGTTGCAAGCGCTGGCGGATGCGGGTGTGCCCGAGATTCTGCTGACCAACCGCACCCGTGCCCGTGCCGATCATCTGAAAGAAGAATTTGGCCAGCGCATCACAGTTGTGGATTGGGTGCAGGCCGGCAACGTGATCGAGAACGCGGAACTTGTTGTGAACACGACATCTCTGGGCATGCAGGGCCAGCCTGAGCTGCGGGTGCCATTGGATGGGTTGCAGCCGGGCGTCGTGGTGACCGATCTTGTCTACGCGCCGCTAAAGACCAACCTGCTGAAAACAGCGGAAGAGGCCGGATGCACTGTGGTCGACGGGTTGGGCATGTTGCTGCATCAGGCAGTTCCGGGCTTTGAACGTTGGTTCGGCGTGCGCCCCGAGGTCAATGACGATTTACGCGCGGCCGTGCTGGCATGAGGTTTGCGCTTGGCCTGACAGGCTCGATCGGGATGGGCAAAAGCACCACGGCGCAGATGTTCGTCGACGAAGGCTGCGCGCTTTGGGATGCGGATGCAGCGGTGCATCGTCTTTATGCCAAAGGTGGCGCGGCAGTTGGGCCGATGGGTGAGGGTTTTCCGTCGGCTGTCGTAGAAGGCGCAGTCAGCCGTGAGGCATTGAAACGGATTATCTCCGAAGACAGTTCTGCGTTGAAACGGATCGAAGGGATCGTTCACCCTCTGGTCGCCGCAGATCGCGCCGCGTTTCGCGAAAGTGCCGTGGCCGATATTCTGGTGTTCGACATCCCCCTTCTGTTCGAAACGGGCGGTGAGGCCGCGATGGATGCGGTCGCCTGTGTTCAGGTATCGCCTGACGAACAAAAGCGCCGCGTGATGGAACGCGGCACGATGTCCGAGGCGCAGTTCGAACAGATCCGGGCCAAGCAGATGCCGAATGACGAGAAATGCGCGCGCTCAGACTATGTGATTGAAACCGACACACTGGACCATGCCCGCGCGCAGGTGCAGGATGTGGTCAGGCAAATACGGGCGGGGATGGCTGATGCGTGAGATTGTACTCGATACCGAAACCACGGGCTTTGATCCTGAAAGCGGTGACCGGATTGTCGAAATCGGCGCGGTCGAACTGTGGAACCACGTGGCCACGGGCGAGACCTATCATGTCTATATCAACCCCGAACGCGGCATGCCGGAAGAGGCGTTTGGCGTGCATGGCATCGGCCCCGACCTGCTGGAAACCCCGCGCCCGCCCGAAAAGGGCGAGGTGACGCTGAAAGACAAACCGGTCTTTGCCAAGGTCGGTCAAGGGTTTCGGGATTTTATCGGCGACGCGAAACTGGTGATCCACAACGCCTCCTTCGACATGAAGTTCCTGAACGCCGAGCTGAAATGGATGGGCCTGCCGCCGATTCCGATGGATCAGGCGCTCGATACGCTCGCCATTGCGCGCAAACGGTTTCCGGGCTCTCCGGCCTCGTTGGATGCGCTGTGCCGGCGGTTCAATATCGACAACTCGAACCGGGTGCTGCACGGCGCGCTCTTGGACTCGGAGATCCTGGCCGAGGTCTATCTGGAGCTGATCGGAGGACGCCAACCGGATTTCGGCTTGTCCACTTCGGCTGCGTCCGGTGCGGGGGGTGCAGATGACTGGCGTCCGACACCGCGCGCAACGCCCCTGCCATCCCGGATCACCGAGGATGAGCGCGCAGCGCATAAGGCATTTGTCGAGAAGCTGGGCGAAAGCGCCCTGTGGACCCGCGCCTGATCCGGTCAGGCACGGGGCTCAAGGGATTTAGGCGTCGGTCTGCTCGGCCTGTTCCGCCTGAGCGGCCTGACGGCGCATCAGCTCGTTGCGGTAAAGTGCAACAAAATCAATGTTGTCCAAGTTCACCGGCGGATAGCCACCATCGCGGGTTACGTCGCTGACGATACGGCGCAGGAACGGGAACAGCATGCGCGGGCATTCGATCATCAGGAACGGGTGCAGCTGATCTTCTGGCACGCCTTCCACGTGGAACAGCCCGCAATAGTCCAGCTCACACAGGAACAGGACATCGTCCATGCCCTTGGCTTTCGAGGTCAGCTTCAGCTTTATCGAAACTTCGTACTGATGCTCGACCTGACGCTTTTTCGCGTCCAGGTTTACCTGAACCTGAATCTCGGGCTGTACGTCACCGGACACGCCTTTTTGCGCCATGACGTTTTCAAAGGACATATCACGAATGAACTGTCCCAGAACGCGCATCTGAACCTGAGGGGCGGCTTGAGCCGCAGTGTTTTCTGCAGCGTTTTCTTCGGCCATGGATCTACTCCAAAAATGAAATTCGACACTGCTTAGCAAGTTGCGCGCGGCACCTCAATGCTGGTGGGGACCTTCTACCCATTTTGACGGTTTCGAGGGGTCCTTGCGTGGGCGCACTTCGGTAAACTCGCCGTCAATCACGTCGCCCTGATCAAACGGTTCGCGCGGCTGTTGAAAGCCCGCGCCGGGCCCCATCTGGAACTGGGTCACGGTCACTTTGGTCTTCAGATAGCGGAAAACGGCGATCCGCACGCCGGGGATTAACAGTGCAAACCCAACGGCATCGGTGAAAAAGCCGGGTGTCAGCAGCAACGCGCCGGATAGAAGGATCATTGCGCCATGTGCCAAGGGCTCGGTCGGGTCGTCCAGAGTGGCGAAGGATTGCTGCAATTGCCCAAGCGCCATGCGACCTTGTGTCCGTACCAATGTGGTGCCCAGAACCGCCGTCAGAACCACGATGGCAAGGGTTGGCCACAAGCCGATCAGACCGCCAACCTGGATGAACAGGGCGATCTCGAGGATCGGAACCAATAAAAATGCCAAGAACAGGTACATTTGCGTTATCCTTTACCTATGGCCGAACTGTGGACTTGCCACCAACTGTCACCTACATAGTGGCAGGAGGCCGCGTACACAAAGTCTCGGTTCTGAAAAGAGGATGAAATGAACGAACCCATGATCCAGCTGCTGGTACTGGCCGGAATTGCCGTTTTCCTGATCCTGCGTTTGAAAAGCGTGCTGGGAACGCGTGAAGGTTTCGAAAAACCCCCTGTTCCGCATCAGCCCGATGCGGGTACGTCCCGTCGTGATTTCGAGGTGATCGAAGGCGGTCCGGATCATGACATCACAGACCACGTCCCCGAAGACAGCGAGCAAGCGCATACCCTGGCCGCGATGAAGCGGGTTGAGCCCAGTTTCTCGGTCAGTGAATTTGTTCAAGGTGCCCGCGGTGCATATGAGATGATCGTAATGGGTTTTGAGAAGGGCAACCTGGATGAGATCCAGCCCTTCCTGGCCGAAGATGTGTTCGAAACCTTCGTCTCGGTTGTATCCGCGCGCGAAGATCAAGGCCTGACGATCGAGGCCGAGTTCATCGGCGTGCGCGAAACCACCCTGACCGATGTGTCCTTTGACAAGGATACGAATGAGGCAGAAATCACCATGAAATTCATTGGTGAGCTGACCTCGGTCGTGCGGGACCGTGGTGGTGACATCATCGAAGGCAACCCGAACACCGTGAAACGCCAAAAGGACAGCTGGACCTTTGCCCGCGTGATGGGCAAGGACGATCCCAACTGGCTGCTTGTTGCCACGGACGCATGATTGCCACGCTCCGGTCGCTTATTCTGGTGGGTGCGATGACCACTGCCAGCGCCGCCGGAGCCGAGGCGACGCGATCCGTCCTTTCGTTTGATGACCTTCAGGGCTGGGCCGAGGATGACCACGGCGCGGCCCTTTCCGTTTTTCTGAACACCTGCGGTGATCTGAACGACCCGGATTGGCGTGCGCTTTGCGGTGTCGCCCAGACCTATGAGGGGGATGCCGCGCGATCCTTCTTTGAACTCTTCTTCCGGCCCGTTCTGGTTGAGGATGGCAACGACGGGCTGTTCACCGGGTATTTTGAGCCAGAGCTCGATGGCTCCAGAACCCGGACGGATCGGTTCAAGTACCCGATCTACAAGATGCCGCCCGAAGCGCGGGACGGACCGTGGCTCAGCCGGCGCGAGATCCTGACCAGTGATGTGATGCAGGGCCGCGGGCTTGAGATCGCGTGGGTCGATGACCCGGTTGAGCTGTTCTTTCTGCAAATTCAGGGTTCTGGCCGGGTACGCCTGCCTGATGGCGGTGCCTTGCGTGTGGGATATGGCGGCGCGAACGGGCAGCCCTACCGCTCGATCGGGGTTGAGCTGGTCCGGCGCGGCGCTTTGGGCGCCCATGCGGTCAGCGCGCAGATGATCCAGGCCTGGGTACGCAAGAACCCCGAAGCTGGGGCTGAGCTCTTGTTCCACAACCCCTCTTACGTGTTCTTCCGCGAGGTTAGCCGGGTTGCGCCGGAACTGGGGCCTTTAGGTGCTATGAACCGCTCAATCACGACCATGCGCAGCATCGCGGCCGATCCTGCCTATACGCCGCTAGGTGCTCCAGTCTGGGTTGAGAAAGACGGCAAGAAGCCCTTGCGCCGCCTGATGATCGCGCAGGATACCGGCGCGGCGATCAAGGGCGCGCAACGCGCTGATATCTTCTTTGGAACCGGCGATGAGGCCGGGCAAGCTGCCGGTCGGTTAAAGGACCCAGGTCGCATGGTCGTGTTGCTGCCGATCCAGCGAGCCTTTGCCATGGCGACGGATGACTACTGATGACCCGGCGCAAACTGACCAGCGATGAGATCGAGCTGTGGCGCAAGGTCGCCAAACAGGCTGAGCGGCTGCACCCCGAGATCCCTCAGACCGTGCATCCGACAACTCTGCCCAAACCCACGCCCAAGAAACTGCCAAAACCGCGGATTGAGGCGTTTGAGCTGGGGCAGAACCAACCTCCCAAGCCTTCTTCCAACCGGTTGAAGCCGTCGATCACCGAGACGCTGCGCGCCGCCCCCGTTCAGATGGACACAAAGGCCTTTGGCCGCATGAAGCGTGGTAAGCTCAAACCCGAGGGCAAGCTTGACCTGCATGGGATGCGGATTGACACCGCGCATCCGGCGCTCGTGCGCTTTGTGCTAACGGCGCAAGCGCAGGGTAAACGCCTGGTTCTGGTGATCACGGGCAAGGGGAAAGACCGCGACGAGCCAGGGCCGATCCCGACCCCGCGCGGTGTGTTGCGCAATCAGGTGCCGCATTGGCTATCGATCCCGCCTTTGGCGCAGGCGGTAATGCAGGTGACACCTGCGCATATCAGTCACGGCGGGGATGGTGCCTACTACGTTTATCTCAGACGTGTCCGCTAGGCTTCGCCCACCGACCGAAATAGTTAGAGACCCTCTGGCAAACCCTTGAATCCTACTGAGTAGCGACCTGCGCCTGTCCGGTCTCAGACAGAACAACCTCGGTCGCACCCGAGGGGTTGCGTTGACTGTTGGGGATCAAATAGTCGATGCCCCGGCGTCGGTTTCCAAGGGTGTTTCCAACACGCCGGGCCGAACTGAGCAGCGACAGCAAGGCGGGTGAGGTTGCAGCAACGAAATGCGAGGACTCGGCATCGCTGTTGAACGCGGTCGCGTCGATCACCTCGATCGGATATTCGGCCAGCGCCTCGATGGTGCTGATATTGCCCAGCCGTTCACTCCCCGGTGTACCGCGAATCCGGGCCGAGATATTCAGGATTTTGTCCTTTTGCGATACCATCACGACAAAGGGATCAGGCGGAGTTTTGATGCTGTCCATTTGCGAGCGAAATACGTCAATATCCAGATCGGGTGAGATCAGGAATACGCCATCAAGGTTGCGCCGCGACCAGCCGGGCGAGCGTAGCTCTGCCTGACGCATCATCTCCATCGACAGGGCACCGCCCATGGAGTGGGCGACCAGCACAACCCGTTTCACGCCGATGGATTTCAGGTCGCGGATTGTCTTCTCCAACCCGTCACGGGCGAACAACATGCTGTCCAGATCATAGGCATACCCTGCCCCGCGCGCCTGACTGGGCCAGGAATAAATCAGCACCGATCCGGGAATATCAAGGTCATGCGCCAACTGCGCCGCGCGAAACGCGGTCTCGGTATGGGTTGAGTTATACCCGTGCACGAAGATCGACACATCATCTTCTCCGCGCAGCTGGTTTGCCAACTCACGCGGGCCGGACAGGTCCGTTGTGTTGGCCAAAACAAACTGCTTTTCCGGATTGGGGTTTGCGTAAGAAAACTCCAACGTGCCTGGCGTGTGGTTTGGCGGGATTGAGACCGTCATTTTGTGGTACTGAACCCGCTCGCCCCGGTCGGCGTTAAACGTTCCGTCGGGGTTCCGCCCCCGGGTTGTGGCCGCGTAGACGGTTTCTGCGGATCCCACATTCAACGCGGATGGCACTGTCACCTGCGCAGTTCTGTCGACGCAAGCGCTCAGTGTAGCAACAGCAAGAAAGGCAATACTCAAACGCAACACGGCTCAACCCTCAAAGAAACAGAGTTTGAGTCACGGTTACCAGTTTCTGGTGCAAGGTCCAGCCGGAACGAAAATTCGCCGCCAAATCGGCGGCGAAATACAGCTGGATTTGTTACAATACGTAACGGCTGAGGTCAGTTGATTTCGTCAACTCACCCAGATTGTCATCTACGAATTGCGCGTTCACCGTGATCTCGGTCCCGGCCTGATCGGGCGCGGTGAACGAGAGTTCTTCGAACACACGTTCCATCACCGTGTAAAGCCGCCGGGCGCCGATGTTTTCAACGCTCTGGTTCACATCCGCAGCGATCTTGGCCAGCGCCGCGATGCCGTCATCGGTGAAGCTGACGGTAACCTCTTCGGTGCCCATAAGTGCGCTGTATTGGAGGGTCAGCGCGTTGTCCGTTTCGGTCAGGATGCGGACGAAATCCTCTTCTGTCAGCGCGCGCAGCTCCACTCGGATCGGCAAACGGCCCTGGAGTTCTGGCAGCAGGTCCGAGGGTTTCGCGATGTGGAACGCACCCGAGGCAATAAACAGGATGTGGTCGGTTTTCACCGGGCCATGTTTGGTGGACACCGTCGTGCCCTCGATAAGAGGCAGCAGGTCGCGCTGGACCCCTTCACGGCTGACATCGCCGCCACGCGCTTCCGCGCGCGCGCAAACCTTGTCGATCTCGTCCAGAAACACGATGCCGTTCTGTTCGACCGACTCCAGCGCCACGCGGTTGACGGTTTCATCATCCAGCAGCTTGTCGGCCTCTTCCCCGATCAGCAGGTCATAGCTTTCGGCCACGGTTACTTTCTTTTTCACCGTGCGTCCGCCGAAGGCCTTGCCGAAGATATCGCCCAGATTCATCATGCCCATCTGGCTGCCGGGCTGGCCGGGTAGGTCGAACATTGGCATCGGGTTTGAGGTGTCAGACAGCTCCAGCTCGATCTCTGTGTCGTCCAGCTCACCCGATTTTAACTTCTTGCGGAACATTTCACGGGTCGCTTCGCGGGCATCGGTGCCAGCAATGGCTTCGATCACGCGATCCTCGGCGGCCTGATGGGCGCGAGCCTTCACATCCTCACGCATGTATTCGCGGGTCTGGATGATCGCTGCGTCGGCCAGATCTCGCACGATCTGTTCCACGTCACGGCCGACATATCCGACTTCGGTGAACTTGGTGGCCTCGACTTTGATGAAGGGCGCACGGGCCAGTTTGGCCAGACGGCGGCTGATCTCGGTCTTGCCGACGCCGGTGGGCCCGATCATCAGGATGTTCTTGGGGTAGACCTCATCCCGGATATCATCGGCCAACTGCTTGCGTCGCCAGCGGTTGCGCAGAGCCACGGCCACCGCGCGCTTGGCGTCTTTTTGCCCGATGATGAAGCGGTCCAGTTCCGAGACAATCTCGCGCGGGGTCAGGTCGGTCATATGTGTTTTATCCGTCTGTTTCGAAGCGGAACCTAATCATACGTCGCGAAAACACAAGCCGATCACGAAAACATCACGACAACTCACAGAAGACACACGGATATTCGTAGTGATGTGAATCGCCATGCGAGGGTCGCGTGCGGCATAAAAAATGGCGACGGGCAAACAGGCCCGTATCGATCTTATGGAGATACCTGATCATGATGACTCGTCGTTCTCTTTTCGTGAAAGCTGCTGCCACCGGCGCTGCCCTGACCCTGGCCGGCACCACGGCTTCTGTGGCCGGTGGAGCTAAAAAGAAAGGCACGTTCGAGGGCCGTTCGAACCACATCACCACCGGTTCGGTGAAACTGGTCAAGGATGGCGATCGGTACATCGTTGAACTGGGTGAAGACTTTTCGCTGGACAACGGCCCCGACCCGCGCGTCGCATTTGGGAAAGACGGCACTTACGCCCCAGACAGCAAACTGGGCGCGCTGTTGCACCTTGCAGGTAAGCAATCCTATGCAGTCCCGCCGACCATGGATGTGTCGGGTTACAACGAGGTCTACATCTGGTGCGAGGTTGCTGGAGTGCCATTGGGCGTAGCATCGCTGAAGTAGTCACGCCGTCAGAGGTCGGGTTCGCCGGCCTCTGACACACTGTTAGGTAACGGCACAACTGTCTGTTACACTCGCCCCAAGTTATTGGAACCGGGGGCGTTTTTCATGACCAAGATAGCCAAGATCACCCTGCTGTTTGTGGTGTTTGTGGACCTGATCGGACAGGGGCTTGTCTTTCCGATCATCAACTCTCTGATCATGGAGACGAAGTCCGGTTTTCTGCCTGAAGGCACCCCCGACGGCCGTCGCCATTTCTACTATGGGCTGGTGATTGGGTGTTTCTTCCTGTCGTGGTTTCTGGGGGTTGTTTACGTATCGAAGGTCTCGGATTCCATCGGGCGCAAGAACGCGCTTCTGGTTTGTCTCGGCGGAGCGCTGGCAGGCTACGCCATTACCATCGCCTCGCTCTACCTCGATAGTCTGCTATTGCTGATCCTGGGTCGGTCGATCACTGGCTTTACGGCGGGCAATCAGCCCATCGCGCAGGCGGCGATGATCGATGGCAGTACCGATGCTGCCGACCGCGACCGCAATATGGGGTATATCGTAACCGGCGTCAGCTTTGGCCTTGTCGGAGGACCGATCATCGGCGCCGTCCTGTCGGACTCTGCCCTACTGGGCAGCTTTGCCACGCTTAGAACACCCTTCTACGGTGCCTTCGTTCTGGTGCTGATCGCCATTTTCCTCGTGCTGGCCTTCTTCAAGGACACCCGCAGCGAACGCGCGCCCTTTGTCTTTCGTCCGCGCGATATCACCGACAGCCTGATCGCTGTACGCGGTCATCCGATGGTTCTGAAAATCCTGCCGGTCTATTCCTTCTTCATGATCGCCAACGTCACCTTTTATGTGTTTGTCGACAATTTCCTGACCAGCCGGTTCGGCTATGGCGTGATTGGAGGCAGTATGGCCATGGTCGTCATCGGCTTTGCTCTGGCCTTTTCTAGCACCTTCCTTGTGAAACCCGCGCAAGAGAGGTTCAGCAAGCACAAGATCATCTATGTCTCACTGATCACGATGGTGATCTGCGGGCTTGCGTTCGCCTTCAGCCCCAGCGGCGCGCTGAGTTACATTCCGGTCTTCTTCTTTTACTTCTTTTTCGGTGTTTCATACCCGACCCTTTTGGGTTTGTTTTCATCCAGCGTCAGTGAGGCGGATCAGGGTTGGGTCATGGGCGTGACCACCGCAGTTTTCTGCCTGGCCGGAGGGGTTATGTCCCTGATCGGTGGCGGGCTGATGAGCATCGACATCCGCGTGCCCTACTACATCGTGATCATTGCCGCGATCTTTGGGTTGATCGGGATGCACCGCCGATGGAAAGGCGAAGAGATCAAGGCGCTGCTAGCTTGAGGCTGTTTTGCGTTTGATTTGAATCGAAATACGCTGCCTCTCGGTTCGGTCAAGTGCGCATTTCGATCCAGTGTTTTGGTGAAACGCAGAACGCCCTAGATCGTCTCGACCGTCAGGTTACCGTTGGTATAGACGCAAATGTCGGCAGCAATCGCCATTGCCTCGCGTGCAACCGTTTCGGCAGGCTTGTCGCTGTCCATCATCGCGCGCGCAGCGGCGAGGGCGAAGTTGCCACCCGATCCGATGGCGGCCACGTTGTGTTCCGGCTCGAGCACGTCCCCTGCCCCGGTGATCACCAGCAGGTCTTTGCCATCGGTGACGATCAGCATCGCTTCGAGCTTTTGCAGGTATTTGTCGGTGCGCCAATCCTTGGCCAACTCGACCGAGGCGCGGGCCAGTTGGCCAGGGGTGGCCTCAAGCTTGGCTTCCAGCCGCTCGAGCAGAGTGAAGGCATCCGCTGTCGATCCAGCAAAGCCTGCCACAACCTCGAATCCACCGGGTGACAGGCGGCGGACCTTGCGGGCGGTGCCCTTGATCACGGTCTGGCCCAGGCTGACCTGTCCGTCCCCGGCAATCACCACCTGGCCGTTCTTCTTGACGCCAATGATCGTTGTGCCATGCCAACCGGGAAAATCGCTGTCTGCCATCAGGGCCTCCGTTCATCACTGGCACCCTATATGGGCCGGAGCCAGCGCCAACGCAACTGTTCACAAACTGCCCAAAAGATATGCAAGAAACGCAGATCGGGTCTACCAGACTGGCAATTGTGAGACTCAGACCCCTGCACTACATGAGGCTTACAACCGACATTGGGTCGGCTGTTTCAGTTTGAAGGACTGCGCAAATGGCAAATACTGCACAAAACACTGCGCCGCTCGGAGCAGCTACCATCCTGCACGTAGTGGACGCGTTCACTGTGGCTTTCGAAAAAGCGGTTGAGTGGAACGAAACGCGTAAGACACGCAAAGCGTTGTCGCAACTGAGCGACGCTCAGCTGGAAGATATCGGTCTGACCCGTAAAGACATCATCACCATCTGATCCGTTTCAGATCAGCCGTAGTAAAGATGAGCCGCTCGTCCGAGCGGCTTTTTCTTTTCAAACCAGCCTGTATTTGCCCGACATATCAGGCAGATAGGCCTCAACCGCTGCGGTTGCGATGACGTGGCGGGTGCCTGCATCACTGTCCTCGACGTCCAGCCCGCCCAACACAGCCCGTACCTCGGCCCTGCCCCGTGGCAAATCCTGCGCGACCAGATCGCAATCCACGGCCTCGGGCTGTTGCACACCGATTGTCACCACAACGCGCATCTCTTTGTAGTCCACGCCCAAGCGCGAAAACAAAGTGATCGAGGAATGATGCAGCGCGTCCTGCACCGCCCGCCGTGCGGCTTTGGTGTAATCCTGACCATAGAGGTCATTGCCGGTGCCCATCTCAAGAATGATACGTTTTTCACTCATTGCGCGAGCTCCATGTCGAAAGAGACGATGATGGCGACGTTTGCGATCACCGTGTGTCCATCGGCATGCGGTTTGTCGATGTCCAGCCCACCTCGGGTGACCGTGATGTTCGGTTGACCATAAGGGAACACGGCCTTCAGCGCCTCACGGTCCACTTTATCGGGTTGCTGCACGCCGATTTCGGCATCAATGATCATCGCCTCTTTGGGAAAATCGAACAGCTCAGCCATATTGACCGAGTTGTGCCACAGCGCATCCTTGATCGCGCGCAAGGCGGCCTCGGTATAGTCCTCACGTCGCAGGGATGTGCCCATACCAAATTCCACAAGTACTCGTGTTTTTGCCATCAAGGCCTCCGGGTCATAAAAAAGGCGCCCGGTTCGGGGCGCCTTTGATCAATCACATTCCAATCCGGATCAGATGGATTCGTCGATCCAGCTTTGCAGCGCGGCTTTGGGTGCCGCGCCCGCGCGGTTCGAGACAACCTGACCGTCCTTGAAGATGAACAGCGCGGGGATGCCGCGCACGCCCATCGCAGCGGCTGCGTTCGGGTTGCTGTCCACGTCCACCTTGGCGATTTTCACCTTGTCGCCATACTCAGCGGCCAGTTCTTCCAGTGCGGGGCCGATCTGTTTGCAAGGACCACACCATTCCGCCCAGAAGTCCACAACCACGGGAACGGTCGAGTTCTTGACTTCGGCATCAAAGGTATCGTCGGTAACGGCTACGGTCGACATATTCTGTCTCCTGAATGGGGTAAACTCGGGAAAGGAACGTAGGTGCCGCGTCGGGTAAGGTCAAGATATCTGGGCGCGGGTCAGCGATTGCGTCACAAGATCGTGTGGCAGCCACATCAACGCGGCCGTCCGCGTCCACAGGATGGCGGTACGGATGGTCTTGTCCGGGTAAATCTGACTTAAAGCCTGCGCATAGGCCCCCATCTGCCGCAACATGCCTTCGGGGCAGGCTTCTGGCTGGTCGGGCACCGTGGCATTTGTTTTGAAATCAATCACATGCACTTCGGTATCCGTTATGATCAGCCGATCGATGACACCATGCATGCGCCGCCCGTTCAGTTCCGCTGAAACGGGGACCTCGGCCAGCGCATCCGTCGCGAAGACTGGTTTCAGGTGATCCGCTGTCAGGACCTTGGTGACCTCAGACAACAACTCGGCCCTAGCCTGATCCTGCATATCGGGTAGAACTCGAGCGCACAGCATGGGCCAGTCATCCCGAGGCGCGCTTGGGAGATGTTCCAGCAGCAGGTGCAACCGGGTGCCGCGCAGCTTTGCGTCCTCTTCATCCTGCCCCGCATCACCGGGCAGCGCCTTTGCCCCGCCAAGGTCCGAGGGGCTGAGGGTTTCCGGTTCTGCGGGCGGATCCTCAGCGGGATGCTGGAAGTACGCGGGCAGGTCCTGACTTGGCTCGACGTGTTCGCTGCGTTCAACCAGCGGCAACCCCTCCCAATTGCCATGGGCCAGTCGCCGTGTCAGCGACCCCTCTATCTGTGTCGCGCCCGCGCGCTCCATTGCGGCCTCGACCATCTGATACCAGCTGGTTCCATCCTTTCCGACATCCCCAGCAGCGGCCACGATCAACCACTTTTCTGCCCGTGTTAGAGCCACATATAGCAATCGAAGGCGCTCATTTTCCTCGCGGTTCCGAGCCTCCTCACGGGCGCTGGAGATCAGCTTGGGCGAGACATCGGCGGGAACTTTCCACAGGGGCGTTCCATCCGCCACCATGATCTCGGCATCGCGCGGGGCCTGCCGTTTGCCGGTATCCGGCAGGATCACGATGGGCGCTTCCAACCCTTTTGAGCCATGCACGGTCATCACGCGGATCATGTTACCGACGCCGCTCATTTGGCGTTTTATCTCCAGATCGTCGGTCTGCATCCAGACCAGAAAGCCGGTCAGGCTGGGAATATCGGTCCGCTCATAGGCCAATGCCTGCGAGAGCAGCGCGTTGATCCCATCCTCGGCCTCAGCCCCCAGTCGACCCAGCAGTTTTCGCCGCCCGCCATGGCGGGTCAGGATACGCTCGATCAGGTCATAAGGCCTCAGAAAGTCGATCTGTCCGCGCAGATCGTTGAGGGTCGCAAGCGTTTCGGGAAACTCGTCCGAGCGATTGCGCAGCGCGGCCCACAGAAATTTCTCTTGCCGGCGATGGGCCAGATCGAAAAGAGCCTGCTCCGACCAGCCGAACAGAGGGGATTTCAGGACCGTCGCCAGCGACAGGCTGTCTTCGGGCGTGGCCAGAAAGCTTAGCAGTGCCGCCAAATCCTTGACCGCCAACTCGGCGCCGACTTTCAAACGGTCGGCCCCGGCGATGGGCAGATGCAGGGCTTTGCAGGCGCGGATGATCTCGGCAAACAGGTCCGAGCGGCGCTGGACCAGGATCAGGAAATCCCCCGGCTGAACTTTGCGGCGCACGAATGTGCCGGGCGTTTCGCCGTCTTCGGGGATTGTGGCCCCAGTGTCGATCATGTGCTTGATAGTCTGCGCCACCTGCTCGGCCAGAATGACGGTATGATGGCGCGACCCGGGCCGATCCACCGGATCAGTCCAATCGCCATCCTCGTCATCCTCGACCTTTTCCACCACGGGCCAGAGGTCTACGCGTCCCGGCAGGTCTGCCTTGAAAGCACGGTGCTGGCTTTCCTTGTGAAACCCGGCCTCGGCCTGATTTTCGAACAGAAGATCAACCAATGACAGGATCGCACTGGAGGATCGGAATGAGTATTCAAGCGTCGAATCCCTCAGTTTAGAGCCTGATTCATCAAGCTTTCGCCCAAACTCGGCCTGCATCCGGTCAAAGGCCTGCGGGTCGGCGCCCTGGAAGGAATAGATCGACTGTTTCTTGTCGCCGACCACAAAGATCGTGCGTTCAACCTCGGATCGGGCCCCTTCCCCGCTGGTAAATTCTTGCGCCAGCTTCTCGACCACATCCCATTGGTCCGGGCTGGTGTCTTGCGCCTCGTCCACCAGAATGTGGTCGATGCCGCCGTCCAACCGGTACAGAACCCATTCCGCGACCGCCGGGTCGTTCAAAACCTGTCGCGCGCGCAGGATCAGATCGTCAAAGTCCAGCCATCCGCGCAGCTGCTTACGGCGTTCATATTCCGGCAGGAAAGCTGCAGCGAAGCGATGCAAAACAGTGGTTTTTTGCGCAGCGACCAGAGCCAGCCGTTGTTCGCGCGCAACCTCAACCCGCAACATCAGCGATTCCAGCTGTGGCATGCGATCCGCCAGAACCCCTTCGCGCAAGGCTTTGGTCGGGAAGCCGTTGATCTTGGCGGTGAACGGCTCTTTCGCTCCTTTGCCCGTAAGCAAGACGCCTTCCAGCGTTGGCAGATGGGTCAGTTTTGCCTCGGTGAACGCTGCGAGTTTTGCGGCGGCCTTGGCGTTGTTGCCGCCGCTTTCGATCAGCGCAGGCAACATGGATTGGATCAGATCAACCTCACCGCCCAGAAACACCTGCCCCGCAAGGGTGTCGTCGTCAAAGCCCTCTGGCAGGCCAAATCGCTGCAGCAGGTCCGAGCGCTGCAAGGGCTGCGCGAACAGGTTCCGCTTTTGAGTCACTGCTGCGGTCAGCCTGTCGAACCCGGTATCAGTGATGAACCGCGCAATATCCTCGATCAAACCGGCCTGAGGGCCCTCGGCGAAATCCTCGATGATCTCTTCGCGCAGCAATGCGGCGGCGCGGTCCTCCATTTCGGCAAATTGAGGGCTGACACCGGCCTCAAGCGGGAAGCGACGCAGCAGTGAGGCACAGAAAGAGTGGATGGTCTGGATTTTCAACCCGCCCGGGGTCTCAATCGCACGGGCAAACAGGGTGCGGGCCTGCGCGAGACGGTCCGAGTCGATTGCTCCTTCGACGCCCAGATCCGTCAGCTGCGCCAGCAACGGCGCGTCCCCCAACATCGCCCATTCCCCCAGCCGTTTGAACAGCCGGTTCTGCATCTCGCTGGCGGCGGCCTTGGTGTAGGTCAGGCAGAGGATGTGCTGCGGTTGCACCCCGCTCAGCAGCAGACGCGCCACGCGGTCGGTCAGCACGCGGGTTTTGCCCGACCCGGCATTCGCTGCCAACCAGGTCGAGGCATCGGGGCGCGCGGCCTGCACTTGCCGCTCGGTGGCGTCGTTCCGCGCGCTCATGTCAGGTCCTCAGGGAGGGTTTCGGCGGTGCGGTCCCATTCGCCGAACCGGGCCAGATGATCGTAGTCGCCGACATCGGTGTCCTTGAGTAGCATGCGGCGGGATGAGAAGCCCTGATCAGGCTCTAAATAAGCAGAAATCAGCTCTTTCAGCTCAGCCAGCACCTTGTCGGTGGGTTCTTTTGCCAGCGGAGCCGCGACCTCTTTGTAACTGCCGCCCATACCGATGAAGATCGCCTCGGCCACGTCGGTGGGGTCGATTCCTTCGATGGCGCCCTGCTCGGCCATGGCGGCTTCGATCAACAGTTGTTTGTCGAACTTCGCCTGCTGGCTTTCGGTCGGAGGCGCGCCGGTTTTGTAGTCCACAATCCGCAACGCGCCTCGGCTGTTGCAATCGATCCGGTCGGCACGCCCTGCGATGGTGAAATCCAGAGGCTCCAACACCAGCTTCATCGCGGCCTCAAACGCCACCGGGCCGCCGTCGCCCCGGCGATTGACCTCGGCACTCAGAAAGTCGTCGGCAATCCGTTCCAGCCGCGCCAGCCATAGCTTGCGGGCGGTCGGCCAGGCGACGTGCGTTTCAAGCAGGTCATGGGCACGTTTCAGGAAGTTTTCGCGGGTCAGCAAAGCGGTATCCAGCACGCTGTCCTTGACGAAATGTTCCAGAATCTCATGGATCACGATCCCGCGCAGCAACGCATCGGGGGCCTGCACCAACGGATCGAGTGGTTTCAGACGCAGCACATGTTTGGCGTAAATCGCATAAGGATCGCGGATCAGGCGCTTGATCTCGGTGACCGAAAGGCGGCGCGGTCGAGCGGTGACCGGAGGTCTGGGCGAGGGCCGATGCGCTGCCTTTATCCGAGGGGCTTGCTCCAGTGTTTTGGCCCAGTTCAGATAGGTTCGACCCCGCGCGCGCATATCTGATAGCGCTGTCTGGCCGCCTTGGTCGGGCAGGCCCTGCAACAGGTTCGTCAGACGGTTAAGCCAGCGCGAAGGCACGGTTTCCGCATCGTCCGAGCGGGTGGCGCGGGTCAGCCAGACCTCGGGCGCGCCGATGGCCTGTTGGAAGTCATGCGCCGAAAGCCCAATCCGCCGTTCGGGCAGCAACAATCCCGCCTTGTCGCGCATCTGGCGATTCAGCCATGGGTCTGGCGCTGGGGCTTCGGGCCAGCTGCCCTCGTTCAAACCGCCGAGGACCAACAGATCCGCACCTTGCACGCGCGCCTCGAGGGTGCCCCAGATCATGATATGCGGGTGCGGGGCGTCGCGGTCGCGGACCTCTTCTCCGGCCAGAAGCGCGCCCAGCAGATCCGCGAAGTCATGCGCGGTCATAGGGCCGCCGTGATGCGCCTCATCCCGCAGATTGGTCAAGACAGACAGGGCCTTCAGACCTGCGTTCTTGTCCCACAAGGTGCCTTGATCGCCCGAATGTCCGGCCGAGATCGCCTTGGCCAGAGACAGCAATCGGTCAACCCATTCGGACAGGGGGAGTTCCCCGGTGATGTGCTGATCGCAGAAATGCGCGATGACCCAGTTCACCCAACCCTCGGGCGCTTCGGTGCGGATCGCGGATGCGTCTAGGCTGGCTTGGTCCGGGAATGGAGGGCCGTGGCGGCGCAGGTCCAGTTCGAGATCGCGGGTATGTAACAGATGAGCCCCGCGTTCACCCCCGTCATGGCACAGAGGGTGCTTTAGCAGCGTCAGCAGCGCCTCACCCTCCAGGCGACGCGCAAAAAGGCCCGCGACATGGCGCAGAAACCGGCCGGGCGGAGACAGTTGTAGCGGCAGACCTGCACTATCATCCGGTAGGATGTTCCAGCGATCCAATGCCGCGCTGACCTGCCGGGTCAGCATCCGATCGGGTGTAATCAATGCGGCGGTCTGGCCCGTCTCAGCCGCCTGTCTCAGGCGAAGGGCGATGGCAAGGGCCTCGGACCGGGGTGAGTCTGCCTCGACCAGTGTCAGGTCGCGCGTGGCCTGATCCAACTCGGTCAGCTGTGGGCCTTCGGACATCCACGCGTCGGTGATGGGGGCAGGGCGCAAAGCCAGAGAAACCAACCGGTTACGTGCGGATGAGGGCGGTTGTTCATCCGTCCAGGGCAGGACCTGGTCATGCTCCAACCCAAGCTCTCGCATTAGTTTGCGGAACCGGTACTGCGGGTGATCCTCAGAGGTCAACGCTTCATCCAGACGGTCCCAAACGGCGCGCGGCTGGTCGAAATCATAGCCCGGCAGGATCAAGGCCCCTTGTGGCAGGCGCGCGACGGCTTGCATCAGCATCAGCGTGGTGCCGCGTGATCCCGTCGAGCCGGCCAAAATGACGGGATGTTGCGGCGGAGCCTCCTGCCAGCGGTCGATCAGGTTTTCGACCACACGACGTTGCCGCGCCTGGGCATCCATCGCCTGATCGCTGGCATCGACAAAGTGATCCGCGATGCCGATAAACGCCTGCGCGCGGGCCCAATGGCCGGACATATCGCTGACATCCAGTTGGCGGATCGCGTCGGGGGACACACCCTCGCCCTGCATCTCATCAATCAAGGCGGCGAGACTGTCGGACAGGTCGAACAGCGAGGCCCGTGCGGCCAGATCAGGCTGCTGGTCGAGCAGTTTTGAGATCAGCTGGGTCAGCTCCAACCGTCGTCTCAGCGGGGGTATGGCGGGTGGAATCTGCGCCAGATTGACGCTTTCGCCCAGATCGGTGACCAGAGAAAGCCGAGGCAACAGGCATGGCGGCCCCTGATCGAATAGGTCGCGCACCCGCCGGGCCATGCGGCGTGTGTTGACCACCAATTGCACACGGGCGAGCGCGTGCGGAGGGCCAGAGGCACGCAGTCGTAGCCCGTCAACAAGCGCTTTGGGAAAATCCGTGCCGGGAGGAACGGCGAACACCCTTGGATGAGTTCTGGGGTCAAACATCCGCCAGCATCCCCTCAGCCAGAGCGATCCCTTCGGGGCGTCCGACATCACACCAACGGCCGGGATATCCCAGTGCAAATAGGCGTTTGCGGTCATGCATCTGGTTCCACAACAGGTTCAAGGAGAAGGCCTGCTCCGCGATGTGCTGCAGCCCGTCGGTTTTCAGAATCTGCACGCCGCCATACACCAGACCAGGCCCGCGCGTGATCCGGCCGTCGGCATCAGCGGTAAAGTCCCCTTCGCCCGCATGCCCGATGGTTTGACCAATCGGGACGCACATCAAAAGCGCATCCATCCGGTCCGGGTCCCATGCCTCTTGCAGCAGGCTCAGTGGGTTGGGACCAGTCCAGATCGCATCGGTGTTCAAAGTGAAAACCGGACCTGTGCCAAGCATAGGCAAAGCCGCCCGCAAACCGCCGCCGGTTTCCAGAATCTCGGGTGTCTCATGCGAAAGCAAGATACCTTTGGGCGCTAGATGCGCCTGCAACTGATCGGCGTGATAGTGGAGGTTTGCAACCACACGGGACGGATGAACGGCATCCACCAGCGCAAGAGCATGGTCGATCAGCGGGCGCCCGGCGACCTCGATCAGAGGTTTAGGCCGGTCCTTGGTCAGCGCACCCATTCGGGTGCCGAACCCGGCGGCAAACAGCATCACGGCATCGGGGGATTGGCTCATGACGCTTTCAGCCTTGCGAGGTTTTCTGCGGTTGGTTCAGGCAGGGCGTCGCGCAGGATGTTGGCAACCGGGATCAGCGCGGGATGCTCCAGATCGCGCATCAGATGCGCCCATGTGGCGGGGATCAGATCGACGTAATGTGGCTTGCAATAATCCGTGGCCAGCCGGGCAAAAACACCCAGAATACGCAGGTTTCGTTGCGCGCCGAGAACGCTGTAGGCGGTGCGGAAGTCATGGTCATCCATACCAGAGGCCGCGATATAGCGATTGACCATCTGCATTTCGATCCCGGTCGGAACGGTCCGGCGCACATCCTGCAAGAGCGAGACCAGATCATAAGCCGGGTGCCCCAGCATCGCCAGTTGGAAGTCCAGGAGCCCGACGCGCTGCACGCCTTCACGTTCCGGCAGCCAGATCAGGTTTTCGGTGTGGTAGTCCCGCTGCACGACGACTTTGGTGCCCGAGGTCTCCTGCAGCAGGATATCAGCAAAGCGTAGCTCGAACCTCTCCTGCGCGTCTTCATCGAGGTCGCCCAGAATGGCGTGTGCGTATTTGGTGAAGGCCAGAGCGGCCAGCTCGGTCATCAAAGTGGGGTCGTATGAGGGCAGGGACAGGATCGGGGCCTCATGCAAGTGCAGAAGAACATCCGTCGCTGCCTCATATAGGAGGCGTTCCTGGCTCGGGTCCTTGGTCAGAACGCGTGAAAACAGATCATCGCCCAAATCCTCCAGCACCAGAAACCCGTTGTGATTATCCTCGGCGTAAATCTCGGGCGCGCTCAGGCCCACCTCGCGCAGATGGTTCGCGATCCGGACGAAGGGTTCGACATCCTCTCCGCGATCCGGCGGGGCGTCCATCAGAACCGCTGTGCGACCCGTCGCCGGATCTGTCAGACGTTCATACCTGCGGTTCGAGGCATCCCCGGCCAGAGGCGCGCGCGTAGCATTGGCCCATGGCGTCTGTGCAATCAGGGCCTCGGCCAGCACAGTACGATCAGTCATAGAGCATTCTCCAGTTTTCCAAACCATTTCGGATCAGACCAAGACAGGGTCAGGCGGCGCGTCTCGGTCTCAACCGGGTCGGTTTGGAAGGCAAGCGTCAATGCAGTGTCGGGGGCCAGCGGCCCAAGTTTGTCGGGCCATTCCACAAGACATAGCGCAGTGTCGAAGGCTTCGGTCAGGCCCAGCTCGTCAACCTCATCTACCGAGGTCAGCCGGTAGAGGTCACAATGCCAAATCTCGCCGATCTGCGTGTCATAGGCCTGCACCAGTGTGAAGGTGGGCGAGGGCACATCCTCGGGCGGGTTCATCAGTGATTGGATGAGACTACGGGCAAAGTGGGTCTTGCCGCTGCCGATCTCACCTTGCAACAGCAACACATCCGCAGGTCTCAGGGTCGCGCCAAGACGCGCCGCAAAATCTGCGGTGTCCTGAGGGCTTTGCAGGGTGAGGGTAGCAGGTGCCGAAGTCATGGCGCCACAATGGACCTGCGCCCCAGCGGCTGCAACCCGGTTCAGGCGCTGATCTGGGCCATGGGTTCGGCGGTCAGAGAATTGCTTGCCGTCGCAAAGCGCACGATCGTGGCACCGTTCTGCATGGGCATGACGGTACAGTCCAGCGCGGTGCCGTCGCGCATCCGGATCTCGGCGCTCCATTCGGTGCGGTCATCGCGCATATCCACGAAATCGCGGATCTCACCCAGGACCGGAGTGGCGACGCAATGATCCTGCCAGATGCGCGTGACGTCGGTCACCGTCTCATTTTGAAATCCGGCCTCTTCCTGCGTTCCCCAAAGCCGCTGGTAGGCGTAGTTGGTCAGGGCCAATGTGCCGTCCTCGGAGAAGACCGCGATTGCGTCGGCCAGCTTGTCGAGGATCGATTGCATTAGGTCCATCTCGGACCGAAAGCGCCGGGTCAGGGTGATCTCGGCGGTGATGTCTTCGAACAGAAATGCAACAGCCCCGTCAGGATGCGGGCGGCCGCTGACGGAATAGACCGAGCCCGAGGGCAGGGACCATGTCTCCTGATAGTTCCCGTCCTCGGCCGCCTCGAGCAAATCGTTCATCTGGTTGCGCCATGACCGATAGTTTTTAGGCTCGGGCATCATGTGCTGATCCCGCAGCCGGTCAAAAAAGCTGGAGATATTGGGACGGCAGCTGAGGAAATCCGGCGGCAGGGTGGTCAGGTCGATCAGCGCCGGGTTGAATAGGGCCAGTTGACGGTTGCGGTCGAAAATAGCCAAGCCGATCGACAGCTGCGCAAAGGTCTTGGTCATCGTCTGCACGAATTTTCGCTGGGCGGTTTCAGCCTGCACAATCGCATTGATATCGACCGCATAGAACAGGCGGCCTTCCGCATGGTCCACTTGGGTCAAATCAAACCACAATTTGCTTTCACTTCCTGTCACGTCGATCGAGACGCGGGATTTCCCGCCGCGCCGCGGCTCGGCCCCGGTGTCCGGGAACAGGGGCAGGGTCAGGTCGGCATCCAGCCCGCGCGCCTTGCGGACAAGGGCGACATAGGCCGCGTTGCACCAGCGCACGCTTGCGTTCTGATCCAGCAGCCAGACCGGATAGGGTGCCTGATCCATCGCCAGTCGGATCGGATCATTCGGATCCCGAAGCTTGGTTTTCTTTTCTCTCGTCGGTTCGTGCAGTTGAATCCGAACGATCCCGTCGATCCATTCGCACAAAACCTCACGCTCAACCGTGCAGTCGATGGCTGAGACAACCAGATTGCCCTGATCGCGCACGAGATCGGGTGTTTCCGGGAAGGTGGGGAAATCACGCTGCAACAAGCGTCGAAGATCGTTCCAATCCGCGACATGTTCAAAACCGGCGAGCGCTATGTCAGAGTGGCTGATCAGGCGGTCGCCATCGAACAGAAAAACGGCGTCGAACAAGGAACTTGCCGTGAACATGCCATAGCTGTTGTCTCGCCGGGCACGACGCGGCAGCAGCCACATGACCGCAAAACAGCACGAGACTAGGCTGATCGCGGCCAGAATGATCCAGTCTGCCATCTTCTCCTCTTACGGCTGCGGAACCCCGACGCAACCTAAGGCGAGAATGGTTAACGGTGTCTTAACTCAGACCTGGATAGGCTGGTTGCGCCCGGATGGTACCGGAGTATCGCCCTGTTGCGCGTCGATGCGTTTGCGCGGCCATTCGACCTTGACGATAGCACCCCGGCGGTCAGGCTTGTCCGAGAGGTGCTGATACGGGTCCGAGCCGTTGGCAAATTCCAAATCCGCCCCGCTGCGCTCCAATAGGGTTTTTGCGATGAACAGGCCAAGCCCCATACCTTCGTACTCAGGGCGCGCGCGCTGGTCGGTTTCGGCCCGTCTTCGCCGCATCAAGGGATCACCAATCCGCCCGATCAGATGCGAGGGGTAGCCGCGCCCGTCATCCATGATACAGACGGTGATCTTGTCCGAGGTCCACTCCGCCTCCACCCAGACATTCGCGCGGGAGAAATCCACTGCATTCTGGATCAGGTTGCGCAAACCGTGAATGATCTCGGGTTTGCGCAGGATCGAAGGTTGTTGCACATCGCCATCCAGCACCGGACCTTCGGCGAAATGTACGGTCTTCCCCCGGTCGATATGCGGCTCGGCCGCTTCATGCACCACCGTGGACAAGGGCGCTTGACGAAGGTGCAGATCGTCTTTGCCGGCACGTCCCATATCGCGCAGGATGTCCCGGCATCTGTCCGCCTGCTCACGGATCAGGGCAGCGTCTTCTTTCAGCTCGGGGCGGTCGTCGAGCTCCTCGATCAATTCGGAACTGGCCAGTTTGATCGTCGCCAGAGGGGTCCCCAGCTCATGCGCGGCGGCGGCGACAACTCCTCCCAGATCGGTCAGCTTCTGTTCGCGCGCCAGCGCCATATGCGTGGCCGCCAGCGCCTCGGACATCGAGCGCGCCTCGGAGCTGACCCGGTGCGAGTAGGCCCCGATAAAGACAATGGCGATGATGATCGCGGCCCAGTTGCCGAACAGAAGAATGTCGGGGATTTGCAGGACCAGGCCAATCTCGGTCCGCAGGGGCAGGTGAAACTCAGCCAGAAGGGTGGCCAGCGCAATTGCCACGGCCCCCACGATCAGCGTTGAGCGGGTACTCATGACATTTGCCGAGATCGTGACCGGACCCAGCAACAGCAGGGCAAAGGGATTGTTCAATCCGCCGGTCAGATACAGCAGGATCGCCAGTTGAAACAGGTCGAATAGCACCATCAAGAAGTTCTGGAACTCAGTCAGGCGTTTGTTTTGTGGGAACAGGAAGCTGGCAGTCAGGTTGCCGATCACCGAAACGCCGATCGCCAAGTAACACAGGGTGACCTCAAGCTGCACATGATAGCTGTGCTGAGCCACCGTAATAGCCGTGATCTGGCCAAAGATGGCCACCCAGCGCAGTAGGATAAGGGTGCGCAGCCTGATCCAGCTGCTTCGTTCCTGACCGCCCCATAAACTCTGGTTGGATTCTGCCATTGGTCACTTATGTCCTGTTGCATCGGCTGATCATCTTGATAGGTGTCCCGGCTGATACGATCAACAACCCCTTGCACACGGAAAACGATCATGACCCGCCTGTTTGCTATTCTCGCAGCTGTCGTTCTTGCTATCGGCCTTGGCGCCATGTGGCTTTTGACAATGGGGTCAGGGTCAGATGACAAATACGCCCAATGCCGGTCCAGCCAGATCGCGGGCGGAACGGCGGCGATTGGCGGTCCGTTCGAACTGGTCAATGGTAAAGGCGAGACGGTCACTGACAAGGATGTGATCACCGAGCCGACGCTCGTCTATTTCGGATATACGTTCTGCCCCGATGTCTGCCCCTTTGACATGTCCCGCAACGCCGAGGCCGTGGACATTCTGGCCGAGCGCGGGCAATCCGTGACGCCTCTGTTCATCTCGATCGACCCCGATCGCGACACGCCTGAAGTGGTCGGAGACTACGCCTTCAACCTGCATGAACGTCTAATCGCCCTGACCGGTTCACCCGAGCAGGTCAAGGCCGCCAGCCAAGCCTACAAGACCTACTACAAGGCCCATGACAAAAGCGACGAATACTATCTGGTCGACCATTCCACCTTCACCTATCTGGTGACACCCGAAGATGGGTTTCTTGAGTTCTTCAAACGTGAAGACACAGCGCAGCAAATGGCTGACAAGGTCGGTTGCTTTTTGGACCAAGCCGGCTCCTGACAAGCCGGTTTGACCTTTGGCCCCGCGCTGCTATTACTTCTAGGTAAAGCCAAAGGCATGAAATAGCGGAAAGACTCAACGATGGCAGACAGTTCCCAGCTTGATATCGGCCCCGATAAATCTCTGCTTTTGGTGGATGATGACGAGCCGTTCCTGAGACGCCTTGCCAAAGCCATGGAAAAACGCGGTTTCGAGGTTGAAACCGCCGGCTCCGTCGCCGCAGGCCGCGCCATTTCCACCGCGCGTCCGCCGGCCTATGCGGTTGTGGATTTGCGGCTTGAGGACGGCAACGGTCTGGATGTCGTCGAAGTGTTGCGCGAAAAGCGCCCGGACAGCCGGGTCGTGGTGCTGACCGGATACGGCGCCATTGCCACAGCTGTCGCCGCCGTCAAGATTGGCGCAACTGACTATCTGTCCAAACCCGCCGACGCCACAGACATCACAAACGCGCTGCTGGCCAAGGGCGACGAACTGCCCCCGCCGCCGGAAAACCCCATGAGTGCCGACCGTGTGCGCTGGGAACATATCCAGCGGGTCTATGAACTGTGCGACCGCAACGTCTCGGAAACCGCGCGGCGCCTGAACATGCACCGTAGGACGTTGCAGCGTATTTTGGCGAAGCGCAGCCCGCGCTAAAAAGCAGAGCTTTCACTCGTCTGATCAGAGAGTAGTCTTTCAGGCTACTCGCCAGACTTAGGATAGATGAACCCGTTCACCGGGTACAAACTGCCGTATTGCCCCGGCACGCTCTCGACCCGAACCAGTGTCCAGTCATTGTTCTTGGAGACGTCTTTGACGCCCATTTTCAATGACACTTTGTTGCGGTGCCAATTGGCGTGGTTCACGATAACGACCCGGTCGCTAACAACATCGGACACGACAGCCACATGGCCCAGAGGCATCCCGCGCGTTGCCCGAAATGACATGACCGAACCGACAGCCGGTTCGTTGCCCCGCGCAAAACCACTGCGCGCCTTGCCCCACCAATCCTTGGCGTTGCCGCGAATTTCGATACCGCTGAGGTTGCGCGCATAGGGCACGCACCACACCCTCTGCCCCCGAGCCTGCTTTTGCGAGACCTCGCGCAGCGCCATTGACTGACGTTCCGGATCGAGTCCCAGATCGGTTGGACCTTGGGCGCAGGCAGAGACCAGACTCAAAAGCCCCACCGCAATTGCGGTACGGATTGTGCCGGACAAGCGCGGCCAAGTCGTGTCTGTTTTGCGTGTGCCGGTGCTCAAGAATCTTCACTGTCCATTCGAAGACACGTGAGTTTTAGGGGGATCAGATGTGTTGTGAAAAGAGGTCTGTCAGCTCGTGGCAAGATTTCGCCGGTTCTTTGTTACACAAATAGGACAATAGCCGGGCCAGAAGGGGAAAATAACGAAGTGTTTGACTACCTGATATGGGCACAGCTTGTTCGAGACGGCGCGACGTCTGAGAATGCATGCAGGACATAGTAGTGGAATTTGGCGGCGTGTAGTCGTAGGTGATTATTGTCTCTTGAGCGCGCTTTTTGATCAACTAGTGTTTTATCTCGCTCTCGAGTTTTGCAATAAAATCCTTGCGAGCTATTGGGTTGGAGAACCAGAAAAGCCCCTTTGTTTTGAGCGCGCTGAGTACAAACTCTGTTCTTATTGCCGCCTCACCGCTTCGTAGAGAAAACACGCCCGTCGTCATAAGTCCATCACTACAAGAAACTTGGTGCTCAGAACTCGCGCCGAAGGCCTTTCCGGTTTCGCTTTCGAAGAAGTATCGAAAATCCCTGAACTCTTGAGGTGAAAGAAAATGGCGGATTTTAGTTTCTTCATATCCCCAAGCCAGAGGAGAAATAACAATTCTGTCTGCCGCCTCTGCCTTACACTCCTTGTAACTAAGTCTTCTTAGTTTTTGCCAGACACCGGTTTGGTAAAAGGATTTGATCTCGGTTAATTGCTGTGCATCGAATGTCTTAAGATATGATTTCGCAAAATCGTCAAGCTGCTCGTCGATGGCAACATCTGTGATTTCATTAGGAACAAGGATTTCGAGGCGCTCGGCATCTCTTACTCTTATGTTGTGGTTTCTCAACAGACTATCGAGGTACCTAACATAATACTTTGAAGCATTGGTTCTCATCGTGCGAAGTTCTTCTTCTAGAAACCGTTGGCTAGCGATATATTTCGCATCGTCTTCTGGAGATGCAGATGCCGTAAGTGCAAGGCAGCACAATAAAATCACTGTGAAACACAGCCTATTCATCTCGAAACTTCCTACTATCTCTCAAGCAACGCGCTATGCCGTGCCACATACGCTTCTCTTACCTCAACCGGCGGTCTTAGCGTGATCGTCAGCCCCTCCATCACCGCCCGATCCGGACGACCGAAGAACTTCGTCGCCTCAGCCTCGGAAAAACCTGCGATCTGGGTGGCTTCCATCCAGGCGCTGATCTTGTCGGCTTTCTTGATCTGCCGTTTTACCGATTTCGGTACCTCGGCAGGAAGTCCAAAGCGAATATGGATCGCTGCCGCCAGACGGTCATCTAGCGCGCCATAGCCCGGGCCTACGGCGGATTTGACGGGTGAGATCATGTCTCCGATCACGTATTCCGGCGCGTCGTGCAGCAAAGCTGCCAGCCGCCACTTCACGGGCGCTTTGGGTGCAATACGGCCAAAAAGTTCTTCGACCAGCAGGGAATGCTCGGCCACGGAATAGGCGAAATCGCCCGCCGTTTGCCCGTTCCAACGCGCCACAAAGGCCAGGCCATGGGCGATATCCTCGATCTCGATATCGACCGGGGTCGGGTCCAGCAGGTCTAACCTGCGGCCCGACAGCATCCTCTGCCATGCGCGGGGTTGTGTTGCCATTCTGCCATGCCTTGTGAAGTGGGACACAATAAAACCAAATTGTTTCTGCTATGATGTACCTGTCAGGATCACCAGCTGCCAACGTTTTCTTGAGCATTCGTGCTTTGAAACCACACCAACTGATCCCGACATTCAAACCGAGGGGGGCACTGGCTTCTCCCGGTGCGCTCCTCTCACAAAGTGAAACGAAAGGAGTTTGCTATGTTCAAACGTATATTCGCAGTCGCCCTGACCTTTGGCATGGCCGCCACGGCCCCGCCCGCCTTTGCCCAGAATTGTGCAGAGCGCGAGCATGTGGTTGACAAGCTGCAGAAAAGCTACTCGGAAGAGCTGGTTTTTGGGGGTTTGCAGAAAACACGCGGCGCACAATCGGTCATGGAGGTCTGGACCTCACGAGAAACGGGTAGCTACACCGTTTTGGTGACCCATGCGAACGGCTTAAGTTGTATTGTCGCCGTTGGCACCGATTTTTTCGAAGCGATTCCGAAGGTCAAGGTTGACGGCACGCCCAGTTGATTTTGTGGCGTAACATCCCGTTTTCGGTCATCCACATTGCCACCTGCCCCAAGGGATGCTAGGGGCAGCCGGAACTGTGATTGACCGCAAAAATGGAGCGCCTTATGGCCGGGGACTATATCGTCAAAGACATTTCGCTGGCCGGGTTCGGCCGCAAGGAACTGGATATCGCCGAAACTGAAATGCCGGGCCTGATGGCGCTGCGTTCGGAATATGGTGAAAGCAAGCCTCTGAGCGGTGCGCGGATCGTTGGGTCGCTGCACATGACCATCCAGACCGCCGTTCTGATCGAAACGCTGGTTGCCCTGGGCGCGGATGTGCGCTGGGCGTCGTGCAACATCTTCTCGACCCAGGACCACGCGGCAGCGGCGATTGCCGAGGCGGGTATCCCTGTCTTTGCCATCAAGGGCCAGACGCTGGAAGAGCATTGGCATTACCTGGACAAATCCTTCCTGTTCGACGAAGGCCCGAACATGATCCTGGACGATGGCGGCGACGCGACGCTGTATATCCTGCTGGGCGCTCGTGCTGAAGCGGGTGAAGACATTATCCCCGTTCCGGGTTCGGAAGAGGAAGAGGTGATCAAGAAGCAGATCGCCAAGCGCATGGCAGCCTCGCCCGGTTGGTTCACCAAAATGCGTGACCAGATCCAAGGCGTGTCCGAGGAAACCACCACCGGCGTGAACCGCCTGTATCAGCTGGTGAAAGACGGCCACCTGCCGTTCCCAGCGATCAACGTGAACGACTCGGTCACCAAGTCGAAATTCGACAACAAATACGGCTGCAAGGAATCGCTGGTTGACGGTATCCGCCGCGCCACTGACACCATGCTTGCCGGTAAGGTTGCCGTGGTCTGTGGTTATGGCGACGTGGGCAAAGGCTCGGCCGCTTCGCTGTCCGGCGCTGGCGCGCGTGTTAAAGTGACTGAGGTTGACCCGATCTGCGCGTTGCAGGCCGCGATGGACGGCTATGAAGTCACATTGCTGGAAGACGAAGTTGCAACGGCGGATGTGTTCATCACCACCACCGGCAACAAGGACGTGATCCGCATCGAGCATATGCGCGAGATGAAGGATATGGCGATTGTCGGCAACATCGGTCACTTCGACAACGAAATTCAGGTGGCCAGCCTGAAGAACCACAAATGGACCAACATCAAGGAACAGGTGGACATGATCGAGATGCCCTCGGGCAACCGCATCATCCTGCTGTCCGAAGGCCGTCTGCTGAACCTCGGCAACGCCACCGGTCACCCGTCCTTCGTGATGTCGGCCTCTTTCACCAACCAGGTTCTGGCGCAGATCGAGCTGTTCACCAAAGGCGACCAGTACGAGAACAAGGTCTACATCCTGCCCAAGCATCTGGATGAGAAAGTGGCCCGCCTACATCTGGATCGTATCGGCGTGAAGCTGACCAAGATGGACAACGAACAAGCGGCTTATATCGGCGTTGCGCCGGAAGGCCCCTACAAGCCCGAGCACTACCGCTACTGATCGCGGATCGGGTATGACCAAACGTTCAGGACGCCGCCGGATCTTGTATCTGGCGGCGTCTTTCTTTTCGATCATTGTATTTCTATTTCTTGTTGGGTCGGCCGGGTATGTGTTGCTGTCGCATCCCAAATCACCGCTGCCCGACCACTGGAATCCTTTGCGGGATCTGACACTGACCGCGCCTGTTACGCCCGTTACCAAATATCAGATGAACCGGGCGCTGGCGGATGAGGCGCAGTGCCGGGCCACACTGTCTGAGGCCGGTGTTGCGTTCTCAGAGATGGAGGATATGGTCGTCGACCAGAACTGTGGCATCTCCGGACGGGGTGAGCTGTCCCGCTTGGTCAGTGCCCGGATGAACGCGGTCGAGACCCGCTGTACAACGGCCCTGCGTCTGGCGATGTGGGATCATCACGTGGTTCAGCCCGCCGCGCAGGACTTGTTGGGTACTCAAGTACGCACATTGCGCCATCTGGGCAGCTACAATTGCCGCCGGATGCGGACCGCGCAGGGCGAAAACAGTGGTTGGAGCAGCCATGCGACAGCAGATTCGATTGATATCATCAGCGTGGAACTGGCGGATGGGCGCACGCTCAGCCTATTGCAGGATTGGTCCGCGCCGGGACCCGAAGCCGCGTTTCTACATCGGATCGGGAAGGGGGCGTGTGACTGGTTCCGCGTGGTTTTAGGCCCCAATTTCAACCGCCTGCACGCGGATCATTTTCACCTACAAGGCCCCGGTTGGGGCTATTGTCGATAGGTATCCCGGCCCCGCTGAACAGGGCCGGGCCAGGATCAGCGTCCGCTGACCGCGTCGGAAAGCGATTTGAACCGGACGATCTTGTAGATCCCCTTGGAGGCATCCTCGCCATTGTTCAAAACGGGTGAGCGGTGCAACTCGTTAATCGTGGCATAGACATACCCATCCGCACCGATCGAGAACCCGTCCGGCCACGGCAATTCGTCATCTGACTGGAACAGAACCTCATAGCTGCCATCCGGCTTGGTGACGCCCAGTGCATTATCCGTCATCGCGGTGATATAGACATTGCCACCGGTATCCACGGTCGAACCATCCGAGATCGGCTTGTCGCCATAGCGCTCGACCTGCGCCTCAAGATCGGCATCCGATAGGCTTTCATCCAGCAATGCCGCCGTGGGGATACGGTACATCGCGCTTGCCGTCATCGGGGCGAAATAGACCCAGGTATTGGTCGGATCGACAGTGATTGGGTTGATGCCGATTTTGGCCGGATTGCCGCCCAGCGTGATCTCACGCCCGTCAATCACCATCGGGGTATCCTCGGGGATCGTGTATCGGGACCCTTCCAGAACGCGCCGCGCGCGGCCCGTCTCAAGATCAACCACGATGATGGCCGAGTTCTGACCGTCACCCGTATCCGAGATGTAAATCGCCCCATGATCGCGGTCGACTGCAAGGTCGTTCAGGAACGAGGTCGGCCGCGCGACCGGGGCACCGATATAGTGGATCGCGTGCAGCGTCTCGGTTTTGGTGTCCCAACCGACAATGCGCCCGGTCTGGTTTTCACCCTGACCGTCCAGCATCCACAGAATACCATCGCGATCTGCACGCAGGCCCAAAACGCCGTTCAACCCATCGGCATCATCTTGTGGGGCGCGGGCCCAGTCCTCGGTCGGGTAGGGCTTGGTTGATCCGTCGGGCATCACTTCGACCACGCGTAACTCGGGCCCGTAGAATTCATGCACCGACATGAACATGCGCCCATCCGGTCCAATCGCCAGATTGCCCGGAGGCATGGCCTTCTCGAACTCAAGATACGTTTCCAATTCGGCTGCCGCCGCGGGCAAAGCCAGCGCCAAGGCGCATGTAGCTGCATAGAGCGATTTCATCGGGTCCTCCTCTGATGTGCCCGATCAGATACCATTTGAAATTTTCTCGGATAACTGGCTCAATTTCGAAACCAGTGTTAGGAATCCTCGAATGTACCATGTGAACGATCTTCTGACCTTCGTCTCTGTCGCCAAAACTGGAGGGGTCGGATCGGCTGCAAAGGCGCTGGGCATTTCGGCAGCGACGGTCAGCCATCGGATCGGGAAGTTAGAAGAGGTGCTGAACCTCAAACTCTTTCACCGCAACAGCCGCCGGGTGCAACTGACCAATGAAGGCCTGATCTTTCTGGATCGGATCGAGCCTGTGTTGTCTGATCTGCGAGAGGCCGAATTGGAGGCCGGAAGCGGCAAGGGGGCGCTGCGCGGCCATCTGCGTGTAACCCTGTCGCCGTGGATCTTGTCCCGGTTCATCATGCCGTTGACGGACAGTTTCCAAGAGGATCATCCGGACCTGACGATCGAGTTTCTAGCTGTCGACCGCTATGTCTCTCTGGTGGATGAGGGCGTTGATTGCGCCATTCGTGTCGGGCAATTGCCGGACAGCACGCTGAAGGCGCGCAAGCTTTGCGACAATGACCGGATCATCTGCGCCGCGCCGGGTTTCATTGCACGATACGAGATGCCCAAATCCGTCGAAGACCTGCGCAAGATGCGTTGGGCGTGTTTGCCCTGGCAGACGCGGTTCGACACCCATGAGGGGCAACTGTCCGTCACGCGACGTATTGCCGTTTCCAACTCGGACATGTTGACCGAAGCCGCAGTGCAGGGGCTGGGGCTGGCGGTCAAATCCCGTCTGGCCGTTCAGCGAGAGTTGCAGCAGGGCACGCTGGTCGAGGTTTTGCCCGGTGCGTTGAAATCCCCCTCTGCACCAATTGCCTTTGTTCACGCGGGCAGCAGTACTCCGGGGCGCAAAGTTCGCGCGTTTTCGGACCTTGCAGATCGAGCCTTTCAAGGCGCGCGGCAAAGGCGCTCCTCCGCTTAGGGGGAAAGCGCGGAATTTTTCCCTTTGTGGGAATAAGAGGAATGGCTAGGCTTCCGGCACCTGTTTTTAGGATTTGAGTAACCGCAGCCAGGACTGCTGATAGGGAGACTTTTTATGGGAAAACGCGACGATCTGATCGCCAAATACGCCGATGATCTGAAAAACAAATGCGGCATGGATGCCGATATGGACCTGCTAACCAAGGTCACAATCGGTTGTGGCCCGGCGATCTATGACGCCGACGCGTCGACCGTGGCAGCCAGCCAGGATGGAGAGCTGGAGACTGTCAAAAACAACTTCCTCATCAAAAAGCTGGGTCTAGCTGACGGTCCCGAGCTGATGGAGGCTATCAACTCGGTTCTGGAAACCTATGGCATGTCCGAGCGCAACAAGTACCGCGCCGTGGTCTACTACATGCTGACCAAGCATTTCGGCAAAGAATCGGTTTACGGCTAAACGTTACGTTTTCCACCCAAACGCCCGCCTTCCCATCGGCGGGCGTTTTTGTTTTGAGTTATATTTTAAGGACTTGGTGTTTGAAGCGGCCTGAGAAAACAGGCTATGGTCCTTATGTGGCCAGGACGGTCAGAACCAACAGATTCCAATACGCGTGTGGTGAGTAGGGAGCACGTGGGGTAGGGAAGGTTCTGCACCGTGTAGGGCCTTCCCTCTATTTTAAAGCGTTTTGCGTTTTGGCCTAGGCAAGGTCATCGAAATGCGCGTTCGACCGCAGGGAGCGGCAGCGTAATTCGATTCAAATCAAACGCAAAGCGATCTAGTCGGCCGCAGTCGAGCCTAGGGCGCAGATCACCCGCCATTCCGCCTCGGTGACCGGCTGCACCGACAGGCGAGAGTTTTTGACCAGCACCATTTCACCCAGACGTTCATCCGCTTTGATCTGATCCAGCGTGACGTGAACTTCAAACGGGCTTACCGCCTTGATATCCACGCATTCCCAACGTTCGTCATCGGTGGTGCTGTCGGGATGGGCCTCAGCACAGACCTCAACGATGCCGACGATCGCCTTGTCCTTTTGCGAGTGATAAAAGAACCCGCGATCACCGATTGCCATTTGCCGCATGAAATTGCGCGCCTGATAGTTCCGCACGCCGTCCCATTCTTCGCCTGCCTCGCCCTTGGCAACCTGCTGGTCCCAGCTCCAGGTCGATGGCTCGGATTTGAACAGCCAATATGCCATCAGCCAATCACCTTTTTCCAAGGGATCAGTTCGACAGACTGGAACAGGCCTGCCTTGGCATAGGGATCATTGTCGGCCCAGCTTTGTGCAGCGGCCAGATCTTCGACATCGAGAACAACCAGCGAGCCGATCATCGCATCTCCGTCCAGCAACGGGCCAGCCTGCGATACAACGCCGGTTTCTTCGATATAGGCCAAATGGGCCGAGCGGTTGTCCAGCCGGGTTTGCAGCGCGCCGGGTTTGTCACGGGCGATGAGGGCGATCAGCATGTTATTCCTCCTTGAGGGGTCGGTTGAGCAGGGTTTCGATAGCTTGCGCCACACTGTAGGCGCCTTGGCTCAGGTCGGCCACAGTGGCGCTGATGGGCATGTCCAGACCTTCGGCCTTGGCGATATCGGCCATGGCGCGGGCGGTGGCGACACCTTCGACGGTTGTTGTGGTGTCGAAGGGCTCATTTCGACCCAAACACAGGCCAAAACGATAGTTTCGGGACAGCTCCGACGAGCAGGTCAACACCAGATCACCTAGGCCAGAGAGCCCCATCAACGTCTCTGGCTGTGCGCCGCGCATGAGGGCAAAGCGCTGCATTTCGGCAAATCCGCGCGTCATCAGGGCAGCACGGGCGCTATCGCCCAGACCGGCCCCGATGGCAGCGCCACATCCGATGGCCATAACGTTTTTCAATGCGCCGCCGAGTTCCGCCCCGATCACATCGGTGGTGCGGTATAGGCGCAGATTGGCGGTGGTCAGCTCGGATTGCAGTGTTTCGAGCAGATCAGCATCTGCACAGGCCAAGGTCAGCGCGGTCGGCAGGCCACGCGCGATGTCATCCGCAAAGCTGGGGCCAGTCAGAAGCGCTGGTCGTGCATCCGGGATGGTTGCGCGGATCACGGAAATCGGACCGAGGCCCGAGGACAGTTCAATCCCCTTGCAGCACGCAACCAGCGTTTTCCCGGCCAGCACCGCTGCGTGTTCCTGCAGTGCATGGCGCAACTGTTGCATCGGCACAGACACCAGAAGGACATCGTTTGCCGCCGCTACTCCGATATCAGAGGTGACGGTGATGGCATCGGGCAAGGCGACATCGGGCAATCGCCTCTTGTTGATCTGATTGTCTTGCATGGCTTTCGCTTGCTCGGCGCTGCGCGACCACAGGGTGACTGGCCCGTTACCGGCCAGTGAGATCGCCAGTGCCGTACCGAACGCCCCTGATCCGAGAACCGAAACGCTCATGCCTTTGCGCCCTTCTTACCGCTACCCAGCATGGCGGGGCTGGTTTGGTCCAAAGGCCAACGGGGTCTCGCTGTCAGATCCAAACCGTCGCGCGCGCCGGTGCGAAAACGCTCCATCCCAGCATAGGCGATCATGGCGGCATTGTCGGTGCAAAGGGCAAGGGGCGGGGCGGTGAAACGCGCGCCTTTTTCCGCACAAACAGACTCTAACGCAATGCGAATAGCGGAGTTTGCAGCCACACCGCCCGCGACTGCGATCACCGGATCCGAGGGGGTCTCGGCCAGATACATATCCATAGCGCGTCGTGTTTTCTCGGCCAAAGTATCCACGACTGCCTGCTGAAACCCGGCACATAGATCGGCGCGATCCTGTCGGGTTAGGCCGGTTTTTTCCGCGACGATCTGATCCCGCATCCGCATCAGCGCGGTTTTCAGCCCCGAGAAAGACAGGTCACATCCGGGCCGGTCCAGTAGGGGGCGGGGAAAACGGAACCGCTTGGGATCGCCCTTGCGCGCCTCTGCCTCGACAGAGGGTCCACCGGGTTGCGGCAGGCCCAGAAGACGGGCGGTTTTGTCAAAGGCCTCACCAGGGGCATCGTCGATGGTGCCGCCCAGACGGGTGAATTGCTCGGGTCCGTGGGTGATCAGATATTGGCAGTGCCCGCCCGAGACCAGCAGCATCAGGTACGGAAAGGCTATTCCATCTGTCAGGCGCGGGGTCAGAGCGTGACCGGCCAGATGGTTTACCCCGATCAGAGGCAGGCCGGTCGCCGCACTGATCCCCTTGGCGCACATGACGCCGGACATGACCCCTCCGATCAGGCCGGGCCCGGCGGTGACGGCGATGGCGTCCATGTCGGCTAGTGTTAGACCCGCATCCTTTAGCGCCTGCACGACGCAGATATCCAATTTCTCCGCATGGGCACGTGCAGCGATTTCGGGGACGACGCCCCCATAAGCGCTGTGCAGCTCGGTTTGGCCATGGACAATCGACGACAGCACTTCGGCCCCTTCGCCGTCGGTTTGGCGCACGACGGCGGCGGCTGTGTCGTCACAGCTGCTTTCCAATCCAAGGACGGTAAGTGTTTGCACCATTGGCGTGATCCGTTGCATCATGATTGCCAAGCGGGGTATCACCCTGCGCGGACGCAAACAATCCCAAGGCCGAAGGCGCCGATAGTTGTATTTGTTGATGACCCGCCCTCGCGCCGCCTCGGAGAGGTTTGTTGCGCAGCTTCCGACCCGCGTCAGATCGCGTGTTGAGGTCATCCATTCCCCCATTCTGGAAATCAAACCGCTGGCGGTTCCGATCTGCACGGCCGAGACGCAGGGGCTGATCTTCACGTCTTCCAATGCGGTGAATGCGGCAGCCTCGGCGGGTGTGCGTCAGGATTTGCCTGCCTATTGCGTAGGTCCGACCACGACTGCCACCGCCGAAGGCGCGGGCTGGGATGCACGTATGGTTGGTGGCACGGCGGAAGAGCTTGTGGCCGGTCTTTTGCAGGTCAGACCAACAAGCCCGCTGTTGCATCTGCGCGGCGAACACAGCCGGGGCAACATCGCCGAGCGTCTGACCGAGATGGGCGTAACCACGCGCGAACAGGCGGTGTACCAGCAACTTCTGCTGCCGCTCAGCCCCGAGGCAAAGGCCGCATCCGAGGGCAACAGGCCAGTGATCGCGCCTATTTTCTCACCCCGCACCGCGCGACAATTTGCCGACATCTGGGCGGGCACTGCCCCGCTATGGCTGGCCGCAATCAGCGAGGCAACGGCGGAACCCCTTAAATCCTTGGGGTATGAACGTCTGAGGATCGCCAAGGAACCGACGCCCAAGAAGATGCGTAAGGCCGTTAAAAAGCTTGTGAAACACGCGTTGCGGGTTGAGAGAGAGCCGGGTGCAGATTAACTTGGAACAGTCTGTAGTTCTGGTGATTTTAGAATCGATAAGGGGAATTTGACGGTGGCGGGCAAAAAGAAATCCGATCAGGAACCGGTGGAAACCCCGAAATCAGACGATGTGGTCGAAGATGTAAGCGTTGAACCTGGCGGTGAAACTGAAGGGTCGCCTGTTGACGAAGATGCGCCGAATGAGGACCTGATTTCCGAAGCCGAAGCCGAAGCCGAAGCCGAAGCCGAAGCCGAAGCCGAAGCCGAAGCCGAAGCCGAAGCCGAAGCCGAAGCCGAAGCCGAAGCCGAAGCGTCCGTCGAGCCGTCGGAACCTGTGCAGGCCGAAGAGAAACCCGCTGAACCGATCCAGGAACAACGGGGCGGATTTGTTCCGGCCCTGATAGGTGGAGTGATTGCCGCGGGTCTTGGGTTTGCGGCGGCCCAGACGGGGCTGATCTCGTCTGGTGGGTCGGATAACTCGGAGGTAATTGCGGCGCTTGAATCGAAGCTCTCGGAACAATCCGATCAGATTGAAGCGCTGACGAAGAAACTCTCGGATGCGCCAGACGTGTCGGGCCTGACGGATCAGGTTCAGGCGCTGTCGCAAAAGCTGGACCCGGTTGACGCAGATCTGACCGCCGTGAAATCCAGCGTCGAATCTCTGACGGGTCAGATCGCGCCCCTGGTCGACCGGCTGGCCGAGCTTGAGAAGGCACCGATCTCCGCTAATACCTCGACCGAAGCGACCGCTGCTTTTGAAGCCGAGTTGAAAAAGCTGCAGGACTCACTGGCGGCGCAGCGCGGTGAGGTAGAAAAAATGGTCGCTGATGCGCAGGCGCTTGAGGCGAAAGCAACGGCCGAAGCGCAAGCTGCGACCAACCTCGCCATCCTGTCCCGCCTGCACGGGCAATTGGATGCCGGTCAGCCCTATTCAGACCTTTTGGGCGAACTGCAAGCGGGGGGTGTGACGGTGCCGGATGCGCTCTCAACCCCTGCAGATAAAGGGGTTGAGACGCTTTCGTCCTTGCGGGCCTCATTCCCTGCGGCGGCGCGTACCGCTTTGGCGGATGCGCGGGATGCGGACAAAGGCACGGGCGTGATCGCCTTTTTGCAACGCCAGACCGGCGCGCGATCGGTGACCCCTCAGGATGGGGATGGTCCGGATGCTGTGCTGTCGCGCGCTGAGGCTGCCGTGGCCAATGGTGACGTCGCCACCGCCCTGACTGAATTGAAATCCCTGCCAGAGGCGGCGCAGACCGCTATGGCCGATTGGGAACAAGCCGCCCAGACCCGCGTCGCGGCGGTTGAAGCCGCCGATACGCTTGCTTCCGACCTGAACTCGAATTGAAGGACCTGCCATGCTGTGGTCATTGTTTAAGATCCTTGTTTTTGTTGCGATTATCGGCCTTCTGGCTTTGGGTGGTCATTTCCTCATGCAAACCAGCGGCGGGGTTCGGATCACCGTCGCCGGGGATGAATATACGCTGAGTCCGATTCAATCGGTGATCGCGCTGGGCGTGCTGGTTTTTGGCGTCTGGTTGTTCTTCAAACTGCTGGGCCTGCTGATCGCGACGCTGAAATTCCTCAACGGTGATGAAACCGCCCTGTCGCGCCATTTCGACCGCAGTCGCGAACGGCGCGGGTATGAGGCGCTGTCCGACGGTCTCATGGCGTTGGCATCGGGCGAGGGTCGCATGGCGATGGCCAAGGCCTCTAAGGCCGAGAAACTGCTGAACAAACCGGAACTGACCAACTTGCTGGTGGCGCAAGCGGCCGAGATGACAGGCGACACCAAAAAGGCCTCGGAAACCTACAAGAAGCTGGTGACCAACAGTGCCACGCGCTTTGTCGGTGTGCGCGGTATCATGAAACAGAAGCTGGCCGAGGGCGATGACGAAACCGCGCGCAAACTGGCCGAGAAAGCCCTGGCACTGAAGCCGCGTCATGAGGAAACGCAAGATGTTTTGCTGAACCTGCAGACCAAAGCGCAGGATTGGGCCGGAGCACGTTCGACTCTGACGTCGAAGCTGAAAGCCGGATACCTGCCGCGCGATGTGTTCAAACGGCGCGACGCGGTTCTGGCCCTGTCCGAGGCCAAGGGCATTCTGGACGACGGAGCAAGCGTCGAGCAACAAGAACAAGCCATCGAGGCCAACCGCCTGTCGCCCGATCTGGTGCCCGCCGCCGCCATGGCTGCGCGGGCCTATATCGAAAAAGGCAAACCGCGCGCGGCCACCAAGATCCTCAAGAAAGCGTGGGAGGTTCAACCTCACCCCGATCTCGCCCACGCCTTTGCCGAGATTGCACCGGACGAGTCGGCTCAGGACCGGATCAAGCGGTTCACCGCGCTGACCCGTATCCACCCTGAGAACATGGAAACCCGCCTGATTCTGGCCGAATTGAACATCGTCGCCGAGGACTTCCCCGAAGCGCGTCGCGCGCTGGGCGATGTGGTCGAAAAACAGGCCGATGCCCGTGGATACACGTTGATGGCGGCCATCGAGCGCGGTGAAGGTGCATCGGACGCCGTTGTGCAGGGCTGGCTGGCCAAGGCCTTGACGGCGCCGCGTGGGCCGCAATGGGTGTGCGAGAACTGTCACGACATTCAGCCCGAATGGGGCCCGGTCTGCCAGAATTGCGGCAGCTTCGATACGCTCAGCTGGCAGACGCCTCAGACGCCCGAGATCGCCACGGCCACAGGTGTGCATATGTTGCCTTTGATTGTGGGCGCGCTGGAAGACAAAGCCTCTGCCGAAGAAGAACCCGAGACCGAAGAGGATGTCCCTGCTGAGGTGATCGAGCTGAACGCCGATACGGTCGATGAGACCGCAGAGAAGCAGGCCTGACCCAAACGGCCTGATCTTTTCCGGCCCGCGGCAGCTTTGCAAAAGATGAAAGTGTAAGTCTGTGGCGCCTCTCAAAAGGGCGCAGTTCTGGGGTATTTAACGCCAGTGTGACGGGTTTCACTGACTCTCCGGCAGCATTTGTCGCATTCTCTCGATGAATCGACCAAGCGTCTTAAATTGAGGAGAAACACAATGAAAATTGATGAAAAAGGCCTGGACAAATTTGAGAAAGAGGCGGACAAACTCGCGGCGGCAATTGTCCAACAGTCCAAGATCATCGACCAGGCGGAAAAGGCCTCTCCTGTCGCGAAGAAAACACTGGCTCCGGTGAAGAAGGCAATTGCAGTTGCATTGAAGCAGAGCAGAAATGCGCAGAAGGCTATCTCAACCGCTAAGAAGAAAAAATGCATGGACGAAAAGGCCAACAAAGACCTTCAGGTTCAGGCATCGAAGGCAGTTAAGACTGCGTCCGCTGCCAAAAAATTGATTGGCCACGAAGTATCGCATGTTGTGCAGCAGGCCGTTCCAAAAGCGAAGCCGAAGGTTATGGAGAAGACCTTCGAAGAAAAGCTGAAGTTTTGGCAGAAACTGGAAAAGCAGACAAAATAGGTCGAAGGCACTGGCACGGGCCTGCGCAAAGGGAATTCTGCCAGGCTCATAGGGCATGTCTTTTCGATAGGCCGTACATCCGACATCCCGATAGTGATAGCCGTCTGCTTGATCTGAGCGACCACCCAATTCGAACCAAAGGTGTTTCGACTCTACGCATGGCTCACAAACAGAATGAGCGTCAGTCCGTTTTCTCCGTACACATATAGCCAAAGGAATTGAAAGACGGTGACCAATAGTCACCTTCTCTCAGCTCAACACCTTTGACATGGTAGTGTTAATTGTCTTTCGCGCGTCTTCAGAGGCATCCCAATATGCTTGGTAGTTGTTGACTGCGTCTTGAAGGCCAAAGCTTTGCTTGGCGAGAGCGACTGTTCCTTTCACATACTCCTCGGAAGCGAACGACCCGAGACAAGTTTCTTGAATCGATCCAAATCTAGACCGTTCGACCGCTACTTGAGCACCTGCGCACAAGAGCACATGCAATCGCATACAAGAGGAATACTGCCACTCCGCGCTCTGCCTCATATCGAGATTGACCTTGGTACGTGAAATAAAATGCTCGCGTCTCAAACTTGACCAAGCTGCGGGACCAACCTTGACTTCGCCTTTCTGCCCGAGCTGAGATAGAAGGTCTTCGCGATGAGGTGTTAGAGAACCAGTGAAAAGGAAATCAACGTCCTTATTTTCAGGAACTTGGAACGTATCGACCACACTTTCGTCAATTGCTGCTGTCGGAAGGTGGGACACAAATTCTTCAGTGCCAAAGAAGTCTCGGTAAACCGTAAATTGAGACTGATCGATGCAAAAAACGCCATCAACAACATCACAGACACTTTGGAAATTGTCGTACCGACGTTCCCACTTCTCGCGATGGCTGTAGTGGGCATTCTTTTTCTTTTTGCCCCTTTTTCGCTCCAAATACCGGCCAAGGCGAGAAAGACGCGGTTTTTCTGAGAAGTTGTTGAACGACCCATTGGTCAGAAACTCTGTAGCGACACAAAAGATGCGAGTCCCAGGGGTGCGTGAGGCAACAATTATCTTTTCCCGAAACGAGTCGTTGAAGTTCTCGACTATGATATTGGTGCCACGTTCAACTGGGTCATGACAAAGGCGCGAGCGCGCGCCTTGAATGGAAATCGCCTGCATCAAATAGAGAAGAATATCATCTATCTGATAAGATAACTCACCATGGTTTCCGTAAACGATATTCACAACTTTCGTCACTAGCACCAACTTCCTTCTGTCAAAACCACGTCGGACTATTATCTTGGCAATACAATTATCCTAGCGCCCTCTTTGGCTAGGCTGATAGCAAGAACCCATCTTCAAATGGAGGGTGGCGCCAGAGGCCATCTTTCAGTCGCGAGGGTGCTAGTGACAAGTTGTGGCAGGTGTAAAACAGGAACAAGAGCAAAACGGCGAAATGGACAGTATTCTTGGCAACTTCATTGAAATAATTAAGCGCTGCCAGTGAAATGGTGCCCAGGAGAGGACTCGAACCTCCACGTCCATACGGACACTAGCACCTGAAGCTAGCGCGTCTACCAATTCCGCCACCTGGGCAGGTGTCGTGAGGGGGCGTTTAAGCCCAGCGGCGGGGAGGGTCAACCAGATTCGGACAGATTTTTGAAAGTTTTTTGAACCACGCCGCTCGGCCCCTTTTCACAGCGGGTCTCGATGCAAGACGCGCGGCGATTTGATGCCTTGTTTCAAAGGGGTTCGGGCGCTACTTCTACGTCAGAGCCACGCAGCAGGAGCCATCGAATGTCGAAACTGGTCACGATCTACGGAGGGTCAGGGTTTGTCGGGCGCTATATTGCGCGCCGTATGGCGGCCAAAGGATGGCGTGTCCGAGTCGCCGTGCGACGCCCAAATGAGGCCATGTTCGTGAAACCCTATGGCGTTGTGGGCCAGGTTGAACCGGTTTTTTGCAACATCCGGGATGATGCCTCGGTGCAGTTGGCCATGCAGGGTGCAGACGCGGTTGTGAATTGCGTTGGTGTCCTGAACGAACTGGGCAAGAACGGGTTTGATGCGGTGCAGGCCGAAGGGGCCGAACGCATTGCGCGTCTGGCATCCGAGAATGGCGTGGAGCGGATGGTTCATATCTCGGCCATTGGTGCAGATGCCGAGTCGGCCAGCGCTTATTCCCGCACCAAAGCTGCGGGTGAGGCCGGAGTTCTGGCCCATATGCGCGGCGCGATGATCCTGCGCCCCTCGATCATTTTTGGGACCGAGGATCAGTTCTTCAACCGGTTCGCCGCGATGACGCGGTTCGGGCCATTTCTGCCTCTGGTCGGGGCCGAGACACGGTTTCAGCCGGTCTATGTGGATGATGTGGCGCAAGCGGCCGAGCAGGGTGTCTTGGGGAAAGCGGCCTCGGGCATTTATGAGCTGGGCGGTCCTGAGGTGAAAACCTTCCGGGCTTTGATGCAGCAAATGCTGGAGGTCATTCATCGGCGCCGGGTGATTCTGGGCGTGCCGTTCTTTGTCGCCAAGATCATGGCCGGCGTGTTGGACATTCTGAAATTCGTCAGCTTCCAGATTTTCTCGAATCCAATCCTGACGCGGGATCAGCTCAAGAACCTTCGACAGGACAATGTGGTCGATGACAGCGCCAAGGGGTTTGCCGATCTGGGGATTGTGCCTACGACGCTGGACGCTGTTCTGCCGGAATACCTGTGGAAATTCCGACCTTCAGGTCAGTATGACGACATTCAGAACTCGGCCAAAAACCTGCGGACCTGATCAGCTATAGGCGATCACCAGCAGGATCGCGCCCAGAACGACGCGATAAATGACATAGGGCGTGAAGCTGACACTGCGCAGCAGGCGCATCATCAGGCTGAGTGCTAACAGGGCCGACACAAAAGCAAAGAGGGCGGCGATCGCTCCGTCTTTGGCGAGCGCAGCGTCGGCCTGGTGGGCTACGTCAATGGACAGCAACACACCTGAGGCGATGATGGTCGGGATCGACATCAGCATGGCGAGGCGCGCGGCTTCTTCCCGTGTATAGCCCAGATGCCGTGCCCCGGTGATGGTGATGCCCGACCGGGATGTCCCCGGAATCAGGGCGATTGCCTGCCAAAGCCCCATGATGGCCGCGTCACGCAGACTCCAATCGGCGGCGATCTTGGTCTGGGGGCCTTTCTGGTCCATCCAATAGAGCAGCAGCCCAAACAGCAGCATGGTCCAGCCGATGACGGCAATGGATCGCAGTGCCTCGGTCAGGCCGGTCAGGTAAAGGACCAGCCCAGCGAGGACTGTCGGAATCGTTGCCACGATCAACCCCAGCGCCAGCCGCGCCTGCGCTGTGTCGGTGCGCCCGGTTAGCGCCGCTGGCAGCCCCCGGATCGCCTGTTTGACGTCGGACCAGAAGTACAAAACAACCGCGCCCAGCGTGCCCACATGAACGGCGACGTCGATGGTTTGGCCTTGATCCTGCATCCCGGTCAGGTTGGGCAGCAAGATCAGATGGCCGGACGAGGAGACAGGCAGAAATTCAGTAAGCCCCTGAATGATCGCCACGAGAATCAAGTGAAAGAGACTCATTTACCCTGCCGCACTGCCATCAATTTGCTTTGGGTTTATGGGTATTCTGGTGGTGTCGAAAAGGAAAGATGATAGATAGGTCCGTATCGGACATAAAAATAGAAGAAAAAAGCAAATATTTTGCGCGCCAGCCGAGATTTTTCTTAATTAGGTCAGCATATATGACTTTTCATATCCGGGGCGATCTCATAAAGAGATGCTTCCTAGCCAATTCATGGAGTCGGACCCGTGGCAAAGCAACCGATGTTGAAATTTGTGCAGATTGACCGTGTCATGCCTGAAAAGCGTGCCGCCGATGACCGCAAAGAAGACTTTGACGAAATCTACGCGGAATTCGCATCGGCCAAGGCTGCAGAGCAAGCCAGCCGCTGCAGCCAATGTGGTGTGCCCTATTGCCAGTCGCATTGCCCGCTGCACAACAACATCCCCGACTGGCTGCGTCTGACGGCGACAGGTCGTTTGGAAGAGGCCTACGCGACAAGCCAAGCCACCAACACATTCCCCGAGATCTGTGGCCGTATTTGCCCTCAGGACCGCTTGTGCGAGGGCAATTGTGTGATTGAACAGTCTGGCCACGGTACAGTCACCATCGGGACGATTGAAAAATACATCACTGACACCGCATGGGACAAAGGCTGGGTGAAGCCCGTCGTTCCGACCGCTGAACGCAGCGAAAGTGTGGGCATCATCGGCGGAGGCCCGGGTGGCCTGGCGGCAGCCGACATGCTGCGCCGTGCCGGCATCCAAGTCACAGTCTATGACCGCTATGACCGTGCGGGCGGCCTGTTGATGTACGGTATCCCTGGCTTCAAGCTCGAGAAAGACATCGTCCAGCGCCGCAATGACCTGTTGGCCGAAGGCGGGGTGGAGTTCGTTCTGAACTGCGACGTCGACGCCGCCAAATTTGACGAAATTCGCGCCAAGCATGACGCCGTGATCATCGCAACCGGCGTTTACAAGTCGCGTGATCTGTCCATGCCGGGCAGCGGATTGACGGGCATCGAGAAGGCGATCGACTTCCTGACCGCCTCGAACCGCAAAAGCTTTGGTGACGCGGTCGAAGATTTCGACAATGGTCGCCTGAACGCCGACGGCAAGAAAGTTGTCGTTATCGGTGGTGGCGACACGGCGATGGACTGTGTGCGCACCTCGATCCGACAGGGCGCGACCTCGGTCAAATGTCTGTACCGCCGTGACCGTGCCAACATGCCCGGCTCGCAGCGAGAAACGCAGAATGCCGAGGAAGAAGGCGTGGTGTTTGAATGGCTCAGCGCGCCAAAAGGTTTTGTCGGTGATGACAAGGTGTCCGGCGTGATGGTGCAGAAGATGCGCCTGGGACAACCGGATGCGTCGGGCCGTCAGGCCCCTGAGGTGATCGAAGGTGCCGACTATGTCGAGGACGCCGATCTGGTGATCAAGGCGCTGGGTTTTGAGCCCGAAGACTTGCCAACCCTGTTCGGTCAGCCCGATCTGCCGGTCACGCGCTGGGGCACCATCAAAGCGGCCTTCCAGACCGGTGAGACCGAGATGGATGGCGTCTACGCCATTGGTGACATCGTGCGCGGTGCCTCTCTGGTCGTCTGGGCGATCCGGGATGGGCGTGACTGCGCCGATGCCATCATCGAGCGGTTCAATGCCAAGGCGGTGGTCGCAGCTGAATAAGCCTCGCCATCGTTGAAGTTCAACATCTTCCCGAAGGGATACGCGTTCGATCCAGAACGCCAGCCAAAGACCAAACCAGGGATCCGGCAATCCGTGCCCCCTTGGAAGCAGGAGACAGCGAATGACCAAATTTGATGCCGATTGGGTGCGCACCGAGGAAACCAAGCGCAAGTGGATGGCGGAAAACGGTCTTTATTCCGAAGAGGAAGAGCATTCCTCATGCGGTGTGGGCCTTGTCGTATCCGTCGACGGTAAACCATCGCGCAAGGTTGTGGATGCGGGGATCGATGCCCTGAAGGCGATCTGGCACCGGGGCGCTGTCGATGCGGATGGCAAGACAGGTGACGGCGCGGGTATCCATGTTCAGATCCCGGTCCCGTTCTTCTACGACCAGATCCGTCGCACCGGCCATGAACCCAATCTGGATGAGCTGATCGCCGTTGGTCAGGTCTTTCTGCCCCGCACCGATTTCGGCGCGCAGGAGCAATGCCGGACCATCGTGGAAACCGAAGTTCTGCGGATGGGCTATTACATCTATGGCTGGCGTCACGTGCCGGTTGATGTCACCTGTCTGGGCGACAAGGCTAACGCGACCCGTCCTGAGATTGAGCAGATCCTGATCTCAAACTCGAAAGGCGTGGACGAAGAGACGTTCGAGCGTGAGCTGTATGTCATCCGCCGTCGCATCGAAAAAGCGGCTGCGGCTGCGGGGATTTCCGGCCTCTATCTGGCGTCGTTGTCCTGCCGGTCGATCATCTACAAAGGCATGATGCTGGCCGAGCAGGTCGCCGTGTTCTACCCCGATCTGATGGACGAACGCTTTGAATCCGCCTTCGCGATCTATCACCAGCGCTATTCTACCAACACTTTCCCGCAATGGTGGCTGGCGCAGCCATTCCGCATGCTGGCGCATAACGGCGAGATCAACACGCTCAAGGGCAACATCAACTGGATGAAAAGCCATGAGATCCGCATGGCCAGCGGCACCTTCGGCGACCATGCCGAAGACATCAAGCCGATAATCGCGGGCGGGTCGTCGGATTCCGCCGCATTAGACTCGGTTTTTGAGGTTCTGGTGCGCGCTGGGCGTTCGGCGCCCATGGCGAAAACCATGCTGGTGCCGGAAAGCTGGTCCAAGCAGGCGGTCGAACTGCCGCAGGCGTGGCGCGATATGTATTCCTACTGCAACTCGGTGATGGAACCATGGGACGGCCCCGCCGCTCTGGCCATGACCGATGGCCGCTGGGTCTGTGCCGGTCTCGACCGAAATGGTCTGCGCCCGATGCGCTATGTGGTGACGGGCGATGGTCTGGTCATCGCGGGCTCTGAGGCCGGAATGGTGCCGATTGATGAAGCCTCGGTGACTGAAAAAGGCGCTCTGGGTCCGGGTCAGATGCTGGCCGTGGATATGAAGCGCGGCAAGCTTTACCGGGACAAACAGATCAAGGACAAACTGGCCCGCGCCCTGCCGTTTGGTGAGTGGGTCAATAAGATCAATGATCTGGATGACGCCCTGGCCGGCGTGACCGAGACAGCCATGTTCCGCGGAGAAGAGCTGCGCAAGCGTCAGATCGCGGCGGGATACTCGATCGAAGAGCTGGAGCAGATCCTCGCGCCGATGGCCGAGGATGGTAAGGAGTCACTGGCTTCGATGGGGGATGACACGCCCTCGGCTGTACTCTCCAAGCAGTACCGCCCGCTGAGCCATTTCTTCCGTCAGAACTTTAGCCAGGTGACAAACCCGCCCATCGACAGCCTGCGGGAATACCGCGTGATGTCGCTGAAAACCCGGTTCGGTAACCTGAAAAACGTGCTGGACGAAGATAGCAGCCAAACCGAAATCGTTGTGCTGGGCAGCCCCTTTGTTGGCAACGCGCAGTGGGACAAACTGGTTGAGACCTTCGGCTCTCCTCTGGCAGAAATCGACTGCAGCTTTGAGCCCGGTCGTGGCGCGCTGAGCGCCGCCTTGGCCCGTGTTAGAGCCGAAGCAGAGGAGGCTGTGCGCTCGGGCGCGGGGCATCTGGTGCTGTCGGACATGAACTCGGGCGAGGGCCGTGTGGCCATGCCGATGATCCTGGCGACCAGCGCGGTGCACTCGCATCTGACACGGCAAGGACTTCGGACCTTCTGCTCGCTGAACGTGCGTTCGGCCGAATGTGTTGATCCGCATTATTTTGCGGTTCTGATCGGCTGTGGTGCAACCGTTGTGAACGCCTATCTGGCCGAGGATTCGCTGGCCGATCGGATTGACCGTGGTCTGCTGGAAGGCACGCTGACCGAGAACGTCGCGCGCTATCGCGAGGCCATCGATCAGGGTCTGCTGAAGATCATGGCCAAGATGGGCATCTCGGTGATCTCATCCTATCGAGGCGGTCTGAACTTTGAGGCCGTGGGTCTTAGCCGTGCCATGGTTGCCGAGTACTTCCCCGGTATGACCAGCCGGATTTCCGGCATCGGTGTCACGGGTATTCAGGCCAAGGTCGAGGAAATCCATGCCAAAGCGTGGGACAATGGCTTGGATGTGCTGCCTATTGGTGGGTTCTACAAAGCCCGGCAATCGGGCGAGACCCATGCTTGGGAAGCGACCTCGATGCACATGATGCAGATGGCGTGCAACAAGGCGTCCTACGAGCTGTGGAAGCAGTATTCGGCCAAGATGCAATCGAACCCTCCGATCCATCTGCGTGATCTGATGGACTTCAAACCGCTGGGCAAACCGGTGCCGATTGAAGAGGTCGAATCGATCACCTCGATCCGCAAGCGCTTTGTCACGCCGGGTATGTCGCTGGGCGCGCTGTCGCCCGAGGCGCACAAGACTTTGAACGTGGCGATGAACCGGATTGGTGCAAAATCCGACTCGGGTGAAGGTGGGGAAGATCCCGCACACTTCGTGCCCGAGCCGAATGGCGACAACCCCTCGGCCAAGATCAAACAGGTGGCCTCGGGCCGGTTCGGCGTGACCGCCGAATACCTGAACCAGTGTGAAGAGCTTGAGATCAAGGTCGCCCAGGGTGCGAAACCGGGTGAAGGCGGTCAGCTGCCCGGTATGAAGGTCACCGACTTGATCGCGCGTCTGCGGCATTCGACCAAAGGCGTGACCCTGATCTCGCCACCGCCGCACCACGACATCTACTCGATCGAGGATCTGGCGCAGCTGATCTATGACCTCAAACAGATCAACCCGCGCTGCAAGGTGACGGTGAAACTGGTGGCGTCCTCGGGCGTTGGTACGATTGCTGCAGGTGTGGCCAAGGCGAAGGCGGATATCATCCTGATTTCGGGCCACAATGGAGGCACGGGCGCATCGCCTGCGACATCGATCAAATATGCCGGTCTGCCGTGGGAAATGGGCCTGACCGAGGCGCATCAGGTTCTGGCGATGAACAACCTGCGCGACCGTGTAACCCTGCGGACCGATGGTGGCCTGCGGACCGGTCGTGACATCGTCATGGCCGCGATGATGGGGGCCGAGGAGTATGGCATCGGCACCGCCGCCTTGATCGCGATGGGCTGTATCATGGTGCGTCAGTGCCAGTCGAACACCTGCCCGGTTGGCGTCTGTACGCAGGACGAAAGCCTGCGCGCCAAGTTTACGGGCAACGCGGACAAAGTCGTCAACCTGATCACCTTCTACGCGCAGGAAGTGCGCGAGTTGCTGGCCAGCCTCGGCGCGCGTTCGATCGATGAGATCATCGGCCGGGCCGATCTGCTGGATCAGGTCAGCCGAGGCTCGGCGCATCTGGACGATCTGGATCTGAACCCGCTGCTGATCACTGTCGATGGCGCGCATGACATCGTCTACAACCGTGACAAGGACCGCAACGCGGTGCCTGATACGCTGGACGCCGAGATCGTGCGCGACGCGGCGCGGTTCCTGAAAGACGGTGAAAAGATGCAGCTGTCTTACGCGATCCAGAACACGCACCGGACCGTTGGTACACGCGTCTCCAGCCATATCGTTCAAAACTTCGGCATGCGGAACACGTTCCAGGACGACCATCTGCATGTAAAGCTGCAAGGCTCGGCCGGTCAGTCATTGGGAGCCTTTGCGGCACCGGGTCTGAAGCTGGAGGTGTCTGGCGACGCCAACGACTATGTCGGCAAAGGTCTGTCAGGTGGCATGATCGTTGTCCGCCCACCGCAGGTCAGCCCGCTGAAGGCAGATGACAACACGATCATCGGCAACACCGTTCTGTACGGCGCAACCGACGGGCAGCTGTTTGCCGCTGGTCGCGCAGGTGAGCGGTTTGCGGTGCGGAACTCGGGCGCCAAAGTGGTGATCGAGGGCTGTGGCTCGAACGGGTGCGAATACATGACCGGCGGCGTCGCTGTGATCCTGGGTGATATCGGAGCCAATTTTGGCGCGGGTATGACCGGCGGCATGGCCTATCTGTATGACCCGGAGGGTAAGGCACAGGCGTTGATGAACATGGAAACGCTGGTGACCTGCCCGGTGACCGTCGATCATTGGGAAGATCAGTTGAAATCCCTGATTGAGCGTCACGCGGCGGAAACCTTCAGCCGGAAAGCCTCGGACATCCTGCAACATTGGGATGTGGAAAAGGCGAACTTCCTGCAGGTCTGCCCGAAAGAGATGCTGAACAAGCTCAGCCATCCTCTGACAAACGAAGTGGCTGCTGTTCCGGCCGAATAAGTCGGGTGCAGAGATAAATAAGAAGGACCCGCGTTTCTGAGGTGGAACGCGGGTCTTTTTTGTATTTCGCGGCGGACACAGTCACGCGGCTCAATCCGCCGATCAGGAATTCCGTCGTTCCCAAGACTGGCGCGGCGGCGTATAGCAAAACCATGGCAAAGAAAGCAGCCCGCAAGAAAAGCGGCAGAAAAAGTAAGGCAGGCAAGGGGCAAAAGACACGGTCGTTCTGGTCCCGTATCCGGCGATGGATGGTCTATTCCGCGCTGGGCGTTGCAGCGTTTCTGGTGGCTTTGGTGCTGCTGTATTCGGTCGTGAACCCTCCGATCACGCACACGATCTGGTCTGAATGGCGCCGTCTTGGAAAGGTCGAGCGCGAGTGGGTTTCGATTGAGGATATCGCTCCGATCATGGCGCGTTCGGTCGTGGCGGCTGAGGATGCGAATTTCTGCCTGCATTGGGGTTTTGATGTCGAAGCCATTCGTGACGCTTTGGAGGGGGGCGGGACCCGAGGGGCCTCAACCATTACGCAGCAGGTGGTGAAGAATGTCTTTCTGTGGCAGGGGCGCAGCTGGGTGCGCAAGGCGATGGAAACCACGATCACGCCTGTGGTCGAGATTTTCTGGAGCAAACAGCGCATTCTTGAAGTCTATCTGAATGTCGCGGAAACCGGGACGGGCCTATTTGGGGTTGAGGCCGCGGCGCAGCGGAACTTTGGTGTCAGCGCGGCGCAATTGACTCCGACGCAGGCGGCACGGCTTGCAGCGATTCTGCCCTCACCCCGCAAACGCTCGGTGACGGACCCGTCGGTTTTCACCCGCAGGCGGGCGGCGGCTATCCTGCAAGGGGCGGCTACCATCCGCGCAGATGGTCGCGCGGATTGTTTCGAGGATTGAATCCCACGCCCTGCCAAGGCTAAAGCTGAGGGGTACTCATTGGTTTGATTGGAAGTCCATGGCGCGTTTGTTTCACGTTCCCCTCTCTCCCTACTGTCGCAAGGTTCGGCTGTCTCTGGCCGAAAAGAAGATCGAAGTTGAGCTGGTCGAAGAGCGGTATTGGGAGCAAGATCCGGATTTCCTGCGTCGAAACCCGGCTGGAAAAGTGCCGGTTTTGCGGTTGGACGGGCAGATCATGTCCGAGAGCGCGGCGATTTGTGAGTATATCGAGGACACGCGCCCAGAACCGCCCTTGATGCCCAAGGCCGCCGAAGCGCGGTATGAGGTGCGGCGCTTGGTGGGCTGGTTCGATGACAAGTTTCATCACGAGGTGACCTCGAAACTTCTGTATGAGCGGGTCAACAAGAAGATGACTGGACAGGGCTACCCGGACAGCAAGAACGTCAAAGAAGGCGCGCGGGCGATCAAGTATCACTTGGAATACATGGCATGGTTGCTGGATCATCGTCGCTGGTTGGCCGGAGATCAGATGACGCTGGCGGATTTCGCGGCGGCGGCGCATTTGTCGGCGCTGGACTATATCTCGGACGTGGATTGGAATCGCAGCGCGGCGGTGAAGGATTGGTACGCCAAGATCAAATCGCGGCCGGCGTTCCGGTCGATTCTGGCGGACCAGGTGCCGGGGTTTCGGCCTCCACCCCATTACGCCGATCTGGATTTCTGATAGGGTAGCAAAGGGGGGCTGTCTGCCCCCCATCGCGCCAGAGGCGCGATTCCCCCCGAGGATATTTTTGGCCAGATGAAGAGCGGATCGGGTTTAAAGGAAAAACTGGTGGCGCAGGCTTTGGCCGAGGGGTTTGTCTCGTGCCGGGTGTGTCGGCCATGGGATGTGCCGCAGGTGCCTGCGCGCTTGGAAGCCTTTTTGCAGGCCGGGTATCACGGGCAGATGGGGTGGATGGCCGAACGGACCCATTGGCGCGGAGATCCGGCGGCACTGTGGCCCGAGGCGCGGTCGGTGATCATGTTGGCCGAGAGTTACACGCCCGAGCATGATCCGACCGAAGTTTTGCAGCATCCGGACCGCGCGGCGATTTCGGTCTATGCGCAGAACAAGGATTATCATGACCTGGTCAAAAAGCGGCTCAAGCGGCTGGCGCGGTGGCTGATTGCCGAGGCCGGGGGCGAGGTGAAGGTATTCGTCGATACCGCGCCGGTGCCGGAAAAGGCGTTGGGCCATGCGGCGGGGTTGGGCTGGCAGGGCAAGCACACCAATCTTGTCAGCCGGGATTGGGGCAATTGGGCCTTTATAGGGTCTGTTTTTACGACTTTGGAGCTGCCGTCGGATGAGGCCGAGGTGGATCATTGTGGGTCGTGCCGGGCCTGTCTGGAGGTCTGTCCGACGGATGCCTTCCCCGCGCCCTATCAGCTGGATGCGCGGCGGTGTATTTCCTACCTGACCATCGAACATAGAGGCCCGGTTGACGAAGGCTTGCGTGGCAAGCTGGGAAACCGGATTTACGGCTGCGATGATTGTCTGGCAGCGTGCCCTTGGAACAAGTTTGCTGTGGCGGCCAGCGACATTCGATATGCAGCGCGGGAGGATCTGAAGGCTCCGGCCCTGGCTGATCTGGCGGTTTTGGATGATGCTGCGTTTCGGGCGAAATTCTCGGGTTCTCCGATCAAGCGGATTGGGCGCGACCGGTTTGTTCGCAATGTTCTCTATGCCATTGGCAACTCGGGCAGGGCCGAACTGCGGGCTGTGGCGCAGGGCTTGGCGGATGATCCCGATCCGACCGTGGCTGATGCAGCGCGCTGGGCGGTGGAACAGCTCGGTTAAATGCCGCAAACAGGCTGGACGTGTCGGTCCAAACCGCTACACCCATCTGCAGCGAACAGATGGAGGACCCGATGGCGCTGGCTTTGGGGGTAGATACAGGCGGAACCTATACCGATGCGGTGTTGATCCGGGATGAGCGTGAGGTGATCGCCTCGGCCAAGTCCCTGACAACGCGGGCGGACCTGGCGATTGGGGTCGGCAAGGCGATCTCGGCCGTTTTGGACGAGGCGCAGGTGACGCCGGATCAGATCTCGATGGCGTCTCTGTCGACGACACTGGCCACAAATGCTCTGGTCGAGGGGCAGGGTGGTCGCGTGGCCTTGATCTACATCGGGTTCAAGGAAAGCGATCTTGAGAAGCATGGTCTGAGGGATGCTTTGAAAGGCGATCCGGCGCTTGTCGTGCCAGGTGGACACAGCCATGCGGGCGGTGAGGTCGCAAAGCTGGATGTTGAAGCTTTAGGGGCCTTTTTAGACTCTCACAAAGGGGTTTCTGGCTTTGCCGTCGCGGCGCAGTTCGCAACTCGCAACCCGGCACATGAGCTGGAAGCGGCGCGGATCATAACCGAAAAGACCGGGGCGCCGGTGACCTGCTCGCACCAATTGTCCGCCAAGTTGAACGGGCCAAAGCGCGCCGTCACTGCCGTTTTGAATGCACGGTTGATCGGGATGATTGATCGCCTGATCGGGCGGGCTCAGGATCAATTGCTGGCTTTGGACATTACCGCTCCGATGATGGTCGTGCGCGGGGATGGCGCATTGATGAGCGCGGAGCAGGCGCGGGAGCGGCCGATTGAAACGATTCTGAGCGGTCCTGCGGCCTCGATCGTCGGAGCGCGGTGGCTGACAGGGGCCGAAAACGCTCTGGTCTCGGATATTGGCGGTACCACGACGGACGTGGCACTGATCCGCGATGGGAAACCCGCGATTGATCCGGCAGGCGCGCAGGTCGGTGGGTTCCGCACAATGGTTGAGGCCGTCGCGATGCGGACCAACGGGTTGGGCGGCGACAGCCAGGTTCATGTCATGACCGAAGGCTTGAAGGGCGGCGTTTTCCTTGGGCCGCGACGGGTGCTGCCGGTTTCACTGATCGCGTCCGAGGCGCCCGAAGTGGTACACGCGATGCTGGACGAGCAGCTGCGCTCAACCACGGTGGGCGAGCATGACACACGGTTCGCACGCCGCGTTCCGGGGGTGCGTGCCGACGGGATCGGCGCGCGGGAAGAGGCGTTGCTGGACAGGCTGGGCGATCAGGTCCTGCCCCTCAGCGGCTTGTTACGGACGCGGATGGAGAACGGCGCGCTGACCCGGCTGGTGGATCGCGGAATCGTTCAGGTTTCTGGGATCACGCCGTCTGACGCCAGCCATGTTCTGGGCCGGGTCGAGGCGTGGGACGCAGATGCCGCACGCAAGGCGCTGGAACTGGTGGCGCGCAAACGGGTTGGGTCGGGTGACATGCTGGCGGCGACACCGAAACACCTGGCGCAGATGATCATCGACCAACTAACCGAACAGACCAGTTTGACCATGTTAGAGACTGCTTTTGCCGAAGAGGCAGAGGATTTCGGTCTGCTGCCGAAGGAGCTTGCCCGGCATGTCCTGACCCAGCGCGGGTTGGCACAGCACCGAGGGTTGCTGGCGCTGGATGCGGCGTTGAATGTGGATGTGGTGGGTCTGGGTGCCTCGGCCCCCAGCTACTATCCGGCGGTTGGGGAGCGGTTGCGTTGCAAAATGGTTCTGCCTGAACATGCTGGTGTGGCCAATGCCATCGGGGCGGTAGTCGGGCGGCTGACTTTGCGGCGCTCGGGGACCATCACCTCGCCCGCCGAAGGGCAGTATCGCGTTCATCTGGAAGGCGGCCCGAAGGACTTCAACGCCTCGGATGAGGCTTTGGCGCTGCTGGAAAAGATCCTGCGAGATGAGGCGGAAGGGGCCGTGCGCGAGGCGGGTGCTGAAGATATCCGAGTGGTTGTCGACCGCGATATCCGAACCGCCCGCGTGGAAGAGCGTGAAGTGTTTGTCGAGGCGATGTTGACCGTCGAGGCCAGCGGGAGACCCCGGGTCGCCACGGGTTAACCCCCTTCGAAACCCGAAGGGGACCAAGCGTTATTCAGCCGCGTCGCGTTTGGGCAGGACCCAATCGGGGCGCGGGAAGTGGCAGGTATAGCCGTTGGGGATGCGTTCCAGATAATCCTGATGCTCGGGTTCGGCGTCCCAGAAGTCGCCCACGGGTTCAAGTTCGGTGACGACCTTGCCGGGCCACAATCCACTGGCGTTCACATCCGCGATTGTGTCCAGAGCCACCTGCTTTTGCGCGTCATCCACATAATAGATCGCTGAACGGTAGCTCATTCCAAGATCATTGCCCTGACGATTCGGTGTCGTCGGGTCGTGGATCTGAAAGAAGAACTCCAGCAGATCGCGATAGGTGATATGAGAGGGATCAAAGAAAATTTCGATCCCTTCGGCATGGGTTCCGTGGTTGCGATAAGTGGCGTTTGGCACGTCGCCGCCGGTGTATCCGACACGCGTGCGGGACACGCCGGGCAGTTTGCGGATCAAATCCTGCATGCCCCAAAAGCAGCCACCGGCCAGAACAGCGCGTTCGATACTCATTGGATGTCCTCCACATGGATCAGGTATTCGCCGTAACCTTCGTCCTCCATCTCGTCGCGATGGATGAACCGCAGTGCGGCAGAGTTGATGCAATAGCGCAGCCCACCATGTTCGCGCGGGCCGTCCGGGAAGACGTGACCCAGGTGACTGTCGCCGTGTTTCGAGCGGACCTCGGTGCGGATCATACCATGGGTTGTGTCACGAAACTCTTCCACATGTTCGTGGATGATTGGCTTTGTGAAACTGGGCCAGCCACAGCCGGATTCGTATTTGTGGGTCGAGGCGAAAAGCGGCTCGCCCGATACGATATCCACGTAGATGCCGGGCTCTTTATTGCCCAGATATGCGCCGGTTCCGGGGCGTTCGGTGCCGCTGCGCTGGGTGACGTGAAACGCCTCGGGGGACAGAGCGGCAACAACCGCGGGGTCCTTGGTGTAGCGGGACATGGCTCCTCCGATCAATTGGAATGGTTGAGTAGTATTTGGGCATAAAATTTCGGAAATCAAAATCATATTTCAAACGCCTCGCGCGCATGTGCGGTTGATCCGGAAGCGGGTTTTTACCGTATCCTCAATACCAAGGAGGTTTTGCCATGTTTCGTGTGTTGCTTCTAAGCGTTCTTTTGTTGATCGGCCGTGCTGTTCAAGCGGCGCCTTTGACAGCCGAGTTTGCTTCGATCGACGGGGGTGTCTTGTCCCTAGAGGCATGGCGCGGCCAGCCGGTTCTGGTGGTCAATACCGCATCGCAATGCGGCTTCACCGGTCAATACGCGGATTTGCAGAAGATGCATGAAACCTATGGCAAACGCGGTTTGGTGGTGCTTGCGGTCCCATCGGATTCCTTCAATCAGGAATTGGAAACGGCAAGCGAAGTCAAAGCCTTCTGTGAGATGAACTACGGCCTGACACTGCCGATGGCTGATATCACGCCAGTCAAGGGGCCAAAGGCGCATGCGTTCTACAAGGCCGTTGCGGACCAAACCGGTTTTGTGCCGCAGTGGAACTTCAACAAAATTCTGCTGAATCCAGAAGGTGAGGTTGCGGCTACTTTTGGTTCAGGCGTCAAGCCGACATCGCCGAAGCTGACCCGTCAGGTCGAGGCGCTGCTACCCTGACCAGGCTGACGCGACAGTTGCACCGCCAGAATGCCCAGCGTCGTGATCACAACACCCAGCGCATCCAGCGGCCCCAGCTTCTCACCCAGCAGAACAGCGGCAATGGCGACGCCGAACACGGGGTTGAGGAAGTGGAACGTGGCCGCGCGAGTCGCCCCGATCCGGTTGAGCAGCATGAACCAGATTAACGTCGCCAGAAGGCCGGGGAACAGCGTTGTGTAGCTGAACGCCAGAACCAGCGGCATTGTCAGATGTATGCGGATCGTTTCAAAGATCGGGGCTGCGACAAACAGAATCGCAGCACCTACGAACATCTGTAAACCGACCACCATCATGAAATTGCCGCCCGACGTGGCCCCACGCACGGATAGGGTTGCGAAGGTCAGGGCGAGGGCTGCGATTCCACAAAGGGCCACTCCGAACAGATCGACACCTGCGCCGATGCGGTTTCCCATGATGAGGGCAACGCCAACAAATCCAGCCAGTAGCCCGACAATTCCCAAGGGGCGCAAACGCTCACCCAGAAAGGCCCAGCCCGCCAGTGCGACAAGCAGCGGCATGGTGGACGCGATGATCGCCGCGACCGACGCCTCGACCGTTTGCATCGCATAGAAATTTAGACCCAAATAAAGGGCATTTTGGCAAACTCCGAACAGTATGGTCGCGCGCCACTGCTCACGTGTGAGATGCCAGGATTGGCCCATGGCCCGCGCGATCGCGACGCCGATGATGCCGGAAATCAGAAAGCGCAATGCCAGCGAAAACAGAGGCGATGCATCCGCAACGATGATCCGCGCCGACGTAAAAGCCGACGACCAGATCAGGGCAAAGGTCAGCCCCATTGCGATGGCGCGCAGATCCATTTCCATCTCCTTGGGTGGGCGGTGTGCTTTTCTTAAACGGGTCGTCCGGCAAGAAAAAGGGGCCACCTTCCGGCAGCCCCACATTCTGTCAACATGACGTCGCGGCTTAGCCGTTCACGCTGTCTTTCAGAGCTTTTGCGATGGTCATCTTCACAACCTTGTCGGCTTCTTTGGTGAAGGTTTCACCAGTGGCCGGGTTGCGAACCTGACGCTCGGGGCGTTCGCGGCAGTAGATTTTGCCGACGCCGGGCAGGGTTACTGCACCACCGGCCGAAACTTCGCGGGTGATCAGGCCGGTCACAGCCTCCAGCGCCGCATTCGCGGATTTCTTGTCGGTTCCCATTTCCTCAGCGAGAGCAGCCACCAGCTGAGTCTTTGTCATAGGCTTTGCCATTTCTTGGTCTCCTTAACGTGCCCGATCTATAGGGCCTCACCGCGTAACTGTAACGGGATATTGTGGACGAACACAACGAATAGTAGCGCGGAAAACCCTAAAAATATGGGGAAAACGTTGCTTTTTTACGTCAGAGGAAGGCCGTTTCGTCAAATGAACGCAATTTCCGGCTGTGCAAGCGCTCTAACGGCATGCCGCGCAGATGTTCCATCGCCTTTATTCCGATCGCCAGATGACGGCTGACCTGAGTTGTATAGAAGGACGACGCCATACCGGGAAGCTTTAATTCACCATGCAGCGGTTTGTCGGAGACGCAGAGCAAAGTCCCGTAAGGGACCCTGAATCTGTAGCCATTTGCAGCGATCGTTGCGCTTTCCATATCCAGCGCAATCGCACGGGATTGGCTAAGCCGCTGCACCGGGCCTGATTGATCGCGCAGCTCCCAATTGCGGTTATCGACCGATGCGACAGTGCCCGTCCGCATGATCCGCTTCAGCTCATACCCTTCAAGTTCGGTGACCTCGGCCACGGCGCGTTCCAGCGCCACCTGAATCTCTGCAAGCGGTGGGATCGGGACCCAGACCGGCAGGTCATCGTCCAAAACCTTATCTTCGCGTAGATAGGCATGGGCCAGGACGAAATCGCCCAAGGCTTGCGTATTGCGCAGACCGGCGCAGTGCCCGACCATCAACCAGGCATGGGGGCGTAGTACCGCGATATGGTCGGTGGCGGTCTTGGCGTTCGACGGCCCGACGCCGATATTGACGAGAGTGATACCGGACCCATCCGCTCGTTTCAGGTGATAGGTCGGCATCTGAGGCAGCTTTATCGGCTGCTCAAGCGACGCATCTGCCTCGGTGATCTCGACATTCCCGGTCGAGACAAAGCTGATGTAGCCGCTTTCGGGGTCGGCGAGTTGTTCACGCGCGTAGTTTTCGAACTCGGACACGTAGAACTGGTAGTTGGTGAACAGAACGTGGTTCTGGAAGTGCCCCGCATCCGTCGCGGTATAGTGCGCCAGCCGCGCCAAAGAGTAATCGACGCGCTGAGCGGTGAACAAAGCAAGTGGCCCGACCTCAGTATGATCATGTACGCCATTGACGATGTCGTCATTGGTTGTTGTCAGATCGGGCACGTCGAACACATCGCGCAGGGTGAATCCCGCAGCACCTTGATGCGGCACTACCAGATCTGGGTTGTTGGCGACTGCAAAATGAACCGGAATCGGCGTGTCTGATGCACCTATGGTCACCGGCTGGTCATGGTTCTTGATCAGCAACGCGATCTGTTGCGTCAGGTACGAGCGGAAGAGGTCAGGTCGCGTTACGGTGGTTGCATGGATGCCAGGTTCCGAGACATGCCCGAAACTCAGGCGGCTATCGACCTGCGCGTAGCTTGAGGTCTTGATGCGAATTTCCGGGTAATAGGCTCTAATACGGGCCGAAGGGGCTCCGTCCTGCATGGCCGCCGAAAAGCCCTCGCACAGGAAATCGGTGGCCTGATTGTAGAGAAGTTCAAGCCGCGCGACGGCAGCCTCGGGGTCGGTGAAGTCTTCGGCAACAGGTGTGTCAGGTGTTTTTATTATTGTCATGCCAGAGGTTCCAGAAGGTCTATCTTTTCAAACGTGCGGACATCCACCAGCCCAAGATCCGAGATCCGCAATTCGGGGATCACAACGAGGGCCAGCAGAGAGTGTTGCATATAGGCGTTGTTCAACTGACAGCCGCAGGCCTCCATCGCCTCGACCATCTTTTCGGCTTTTGCCGCGACCTCGGCGGCAGGGCTGTCAGACATCAGGCCAGCGATGGGCAGTTCCACCAGCGCCAGTTCCTGACCGTCCCGGAACAGGGTGATACCACCACCGACCTCGGCCAGACGGTTGGCGGCCAGCGCCATTTGCGTACGGTCGGTGCCCACGACGATCATATGGTGGCTGTCATGGGCCACGGTTGAGGCCATCGCCATGTTGCCCTGATAGCCAAAGCCTGAGACGAATGCGTTCGTGACCACTCCGGTGGCACGATGGCGTTCCACTAGCGCAATCTGGCAGACCTCGCCCTCCCCCTCAACCAGGCCGCCGATGATGGGCAATTCGGCCTTGAGCGCCTTTGTCGGGGCTTGGTTTTCGACAACACCGATGACATTGGCCTGAACCCGATTCGCGCCTGCGGGGGCCTGGATTTCAAAGTCGCTTTCCGTCAGCTCATGCCCCAGATGTACGGTATTGCGCGCGTTTTCCGGCCAATTCAGATGCGGGCATTCGACGGTGATGGCGCCGTTCTCAGCAACCACCTGCCCACGCGCAATGACCGTCTCGATCGGCAAATCGGTCAAGTCCGAGCTGAGGATGATATCCGCGCGCCGCCCCGGCGTGACCGAGCCGATCTCACGCTCCAGCCCGAAATGCGTGGCGGTGTTGATTGTGGCCATCTGCAACGCGACCAGAGGCTCGCACCCACAGGCGATGGCATGGCGCACCACCCGGTTCATATGGCCCTCATTGACCAAGGTGCCAGAGTGGCAATCATCGGTACACAGAATGAAGTTACGCGGGTCCAGACCTTTTTCGGTAACGGCCGTGATCTGGGTCTCCACATCGTACCATGCAGACCCCAGCCGCATCATCGACCGCATCCCCTGCCGTACCCGTGCAATGGCGTCAGCCTCACAGGTGCCTTCATGGTCGTCCGCCGGGCCACCAGCTACATAAGCCGAGAAATCAGACCCTAAATCAGGCGAAGCATAGTGTCCGCCGACCGTTTTCCCGGCCCGTTGAGTGGCTGCGATCTCAGCCAACATCTTCGGATCGCCGTTGATCACACCGGGGAAATTCATCATCTCACCCAGCCCGATGATACCCGGCCAGCTCATCGCCTGTGCCACATCCTCGGGCGAGATTTCATAGCCGGTGGTCTCCAATCCCGGGGCCGATGGCGCGCAAGAGGGCATCTGAGTGAAGATATTCACCGGCTGCATCATTGCCTCATCATGCATCATGCGCACGCCGTCGAGGCCCAGCACATTTGCGATCTCGTGTGGGTCGGTAAACATCGAGGTCGTGCCATGCGGGATCACGGCCCGCGCGAATTCAGCCGGTGTCAGCATCCCCGATTCGATGTGCATATGCGCGTCGCACAGGCCGGGCAGAATGTACCGCCCGTTGGCGTCAATTATCTGCGTGTCGGGACCGATACAGTGGCTGGCATCAGGCCCGACAAAGGCAATCCGCCCTTCAGCGATGGCGACGGAGTGATCGGGTAGCAGCTCTCGGCTGTGAACATTGACCCAGATACCACCGCGGATCACCATATCCGCGGGTTCGCGACCTGCGGCAACGGCGATTAAACGGGGGGCGACATCGGGCCAACTTGGGAAGGGTGTGTATTCCATGGCTCAACTTTCCCGAATGTGTTGTCAGGTGCAACCCCGGTAATCCCGTATCATGAAATCATCACAAATCTCGTCCGCAGCGCGCCAGCGCTGCCCGGCCCAACCAGAGAAGCTGCCCCGAAAAGGGGCCGCGACGATGGGCGGGAGAAACCCCCTCACCCGATCTCGCGCCGTATCCAATTGGCAAAGGCCACCGCGCCAGGCGTTTCCTCGGCCTGGGGGGAAAGCAACAGGTAATACGCCTCGGGCATCTCTGCGCGATGCTCAAAAGGGGCCACCAGCAAGCCCTGCTCAATCAACCGGTCTGCGATCGTGTCATGCGCAAGGCACAAGCCGCCCCCGGCCATCGCTGCTGACAAGCAAACCAGATAGGTCGTGGCGTATGTTATGTACGGTTTGCCCCATGTTAGAGCCTGATCATCTGCCCAGCTGGCCCAATTCGAAAGCAGGTTTGAACAATCATACAGGGGCTTTTCCTGCAGTGTCTCCAGATCCACACTGAACCCAGGCGCGCAGACTGGATAGTAGTGTTCACGCCGCAGCAACTCTGTCCGAACCGTATCGGCGGGCCTGAGGGAAAAGCGAATCTCGACCGCAGCGCCTTCGGCCATTTCCTGCGGCTCCCAGAGTTCAGTGAAGATGTTCAGTTGCACATCCGGATGCTCAGCCCGAAAGGCGGGCAGGCGCGGGGCCAGCCAGTTTACGGCAAAGGTGATGTTGCACTGAACCTGAACCGCGTTTTGCTGAGCGCCGGTTACGGCCTGTGTGCCACGCACCAGCGTGCGAAATGCCTCTCGCACGACGGGCAGATAGGTGATTCCGCCCTCGGTCAGTTCCAGCGCCTTGGGGCGTCGCAAGAACAAGGGTTGGCCCAGATGACCCTCGAGCGACTTGATCTGCTGGCTTACAGCGCTTTGCGTCATGTTCAGATCGCGGGCGGCGCCAGTGAAAGACAGATGACGTGCCGCCGCCTCGAAGGTGCGCAGCCAGCCCAGAGGAGGCAGGGAATTCTGCATCTTCATAACCTCACCATAAGTTCTGCTAATGAGATAGATGCGTTTTTTTCGTTGGTCAAACTCAAGGACCCAAGGCAGGCTTTGTTCAAACCAATTGCCCTAAGGAGCGTTCCCATGAGTGTCGCCAATCTTCGCCCCAATATCGACCATTGGTCCGAGCGTGTGGACATGGCCGCGACGTTCCGCTGGACCGAGCGTCTGAACTTGCACGAGGCCGTTGCCAACCATTTCAGTCTTGCGGTGAACGAGGACGGCACGCAGTTCCTGATGAACCCCAATCAGATGTATTTCGGGCGAATCCGGGCCTCGGACCTGTTGTTGCTGGATGCCAATGATCCGGATGTCATGAGCCAACCCGGCGCACCGGACCCGACCGCTTGGGGGCTTCACGGGTCGATCCATCGCCACTGCCCACATGCACGGTGTGTCATGCATGTACATTCGATCTTTGCCACTGTGCTGGCATCGCTGGCGGACAGCAACATGCCCCCCATCGACCAGAACACGGCCACTTTCTACAACCGCTATGTGATTGATGAGGAATTCGGTGGTCTGGCTTTTGAGAGCGAGGGGGAACGCTGCGCTTCAATGCTGTCTGATCCGAAGAAGAAGGTCATGATCATGGGCAACCACGGAGTTCTGATCATCGGCAGCGACCCGGCAGATGCCTTTAATAGACTCTATTATTTCGAGCGCGCCGCCGAAACCTACATCCGTGCGCTGCAAACAGGCCAACCGTTGCGTGTGCTGTCGGACGAGATTGCCGAGAAGACCGCGCAAGAGCTGGATGACTACCCCGATCAAGCCCAGGCGCATCTGCGCGAGATCAAAGCCCTGCTCGACGCCGAAGGCTCGGACTACGCAACCTGACCCATCAGACAGAAGTGACCGCTATGACCGATACTGCCCAGGATCTGGAAGCCGCCCGTTGGAACTATCATCCCGAAGGACCGGTGGGATTGAACCCGCTGTTCACTTGGCCACCCCGCCCGGCGGCGGTTGTGAAATGGTATGGCGGGGCGTGGCTGCAGATCACCTCGCTGACCCTGTGCATGACACTGGCCGTGATCGCCTATGTCCTGTTCTTCCCCGGATTGGACGCGATGAAGAATTTCTCGGTCGGGTGGATGTTCCGGATTTGGCTGCTGAACATGGTGCCTCAGATTCTGGTCGCGGGCGGTTTGCATTGGTGGCTTTACATGCGCAAAGGGCAGGGCATGTACAAAAAATTCGATCGCCGTGATCTGACCCGGGACAACGGCAACTTCACTTTCCGCAATCAGGTCCTCGACAATATTTGGTGGACCTTGGGCAGCGCGATGACAGTGGCGACTGTTTATCAGTGGGTGATCTTTTGGGCGATGGCCAATGGTTATGTGCCGACTGTGACATGGTCCAGCGCGCCGGTTTGGTTTGTCCTGTGGATGTTGCTGATCCCCATGTGGTCCGGCCTGCATTTCTATTGGGTGCATCGGTTGGAGCATCACCCGAAGCTCTATAAACATGTCCACGCGGTGCACCACCGCAATGTCAATATCGGGCCCTGGTCGGGAATCTCAAACCATTGGTATGAGAACATCCTCTACTTCACGACCTATTTCATTCACCTGATCATCCCATCGCACCCGCTGCACCTTCTGTTCCATACCTACTTTCAGCAGATCAGCCCGGTTCTGTCCCATTCCGGTTTCGAAAAGCTGAGGGCGAAAGAAACGGATGCCGCCCGCGCTGGTGATTTCTTCCATCAGCTGCACCACCGCTATTTCGAGTGCAACTACGGCACCTCGGAAATCCCGTTCGACAAGTGGTTCGGCACCTATCACGACGGTTCGGCCGAGGCGACGACGCGCACGCGGGCGTTCAAGAAACAGATGTACACCTAACGTTTTTGGTCAAAGACCTGATCAGGTCCTCTCGAACAAGGCGACATAGGCCGTGTCGTCCTTGTTCGGACCGGCGGCGAGATCTCCGTAGATGCGGACCTCGGGCAGGGACAGGTTGATGATCTGGCCCTGCTCTAGCTGCCTGAAGGCGTCGGCAAAGCCCAGTTTTTCATAGTGTTTGGCGTTGATTGAAACGGCAAATTGCGCACCGGGGCGCGCGACGCGCAGCAAGGCGGGCAGGACCTCTGGGCCCAGATGGCCATGGGTGAACGTGCCAGATGACACGATACCCGAATAGCTGTGGCTCGGTACCGGGATACCTTGGGTCAGGTCGGCCTCGATCGCGTCGCGATAGGTGTCCTTGCGCATGGCCTGATCCAGCATTTCGGCGCTGATATCCGTGGCGTCGATCGGCCCAACCCCAAGACTGGCCAAAACCGCACCGCACAGGCCGGTGCCAGCGCCGACATCCAGCACCGGGCCTTGCCCTCCGGCCCGTACAAAGGCGCGGGCGGTATGGATATGCAGCTGATAATCCTCGCGCGCGGCAAAACCGTCATCATAGTCGCCTGCCCATTCGGCATAGAGGCGTTTGTTGTCGTCCGGAGAGGTCAGCGCATAGGCTGCGTGTAGGTCTGGGGTTTTCTGGCTCATGCCTAAAAGAAAGGCGTATCGCGAGATTCGAATCAAGTGAGTCGACGTGGCGCTTGCATCCCCGGTCTGCTCGGATCATCTAGAGGGCATGACGAACACACTGTTTTCCTTTGGTCACGGTTACTCTGCCCAAGCCCTGTCGCGCCGCCTGACGCCCGAGGGTTGGCGCGTTGTTGGCACCACGCGAGATGCTGAGGGTACTGACGCTATTCGCGCCTCGGGCGCTGAGCCGTTGATTTGGCCCGGGGACGTGCCGGATCTGGATGGGGTCTCGCATCTGCTGATCTCAACCGCACCGAAGGAGGATGGCGATCCGGTTCTGGCAGCGCTGGGCACAGAGATCGCCGCGCGCGCGGAGCAGTTCAAATGGGTTGGATATCTGTCGACCACGGCGATCTATGGCGATCATCAGGGCAATTGGGTGGATGAAACCACGCCACCCGCGCCAACAGCCAAACGCGGGCGCTGGCGTTTGCTGGCCGAGGAACAATGGTCGGCCATTCCCGGCCTGCCGATCCATATCTTCCGACTGGCGGGCATCTACGGCCCCGGTCGCGGGCCGTTTTCCAAGCTCAAGGGCGGTGGGACCCGGCGGATTATCAAACCGGGTCAGGTGTTCTCGCGCATCCATGTGGAGGATATCGCACAGGTTCTGGCGGCTTCGATGGCGGCCCCGAATCCCGGCGCTGTTTATAACGTTTGCGATGATGAGCCGGTACCGCCGCAAGATGTGATCGGCTACGCAGCCGAACTGCAGGGCCTGCCGCTACCGCCCGCCGTTCCGTTTGAAGAGGCCGAAATGACGCCGATGGCGCGCAGTTTCTATAGCGAGAATAAGCGGGTTCGAAACAACCGGATCAAGGATGAGCTTGGGGTTAAACTGCTCTACCCCAATTACCGCGTCGGGCTTGAGGCCCTGATGAAGGTCACTGAGCAGCCTTGATCATGTCAGCTGCTTTTTCGGCGATCATGATCGTCGGCGCATTGGTGTTGCCCGAGATCAGCGTTGGCATGATCGAAGCATCCACGACGCGCAACCCTTCGATCCCGTGAACCTTTAGCTCTGGGTCGACCACAGCCATTTCATCCAGCCCCATCTTGCAGGTGCCGACGGGGTGATAGATCGTATCGGCGCGAGCGCGGATATGGCGTTCCCAATCCGCGTCGGTTTCGGCGGTTTCGGTCCCAAACATCTCTTTATGACGGTAAGGGGCGAGGGCGGGGGCCTGCATGATGTCTCGCATCATCCGCGCACCTTTGATCATGGTTTGCAGATCGCGGTCATCGGACAGGAAGTTTGGGTCAATGGCGGGTGCGGCGAAGGGATCGGCGCTGTGAAGGCCAACGGTGCCGCGGCTTTCGGGCCTTAGCTTGCAGATGTGGCAACTGTAACCATGGCCATAGTGCAGCTTGCGGGCGTGATCATCGACCAGCGCAATGGCGAAATGGAGCTGAATGTCGGGACGATCCAGTTCAGGAGAGGTCTTTAGAAACGCAGCCCCTTCGGCAAACGGGGTCGAGGCCATCGACGACCCGGTTTTGCGCCAGCGCAACAAGTGCCCCATCAGGCGCATGCCTGCCATCAGGCCGATGCCGAAATTGTCTGTGTCCTTGGTTTTGTAGGCCAGAATGAAATCCAGATGATCTTGCAGGTTTTTACCAACGCTGGGCAGGTCATGACGGACTGCGATTCCGTGCTGGCGCAACTCTTCCCCGTCGCCGATACCGGACAGCTGCAAAATTTGCGGTGATTGAAGCGCGCCCGCACAGATCAATACCTCTCGTCTGGCCGTGACCGAGATATCTGCGCCTTTTGCTCTCTTTTTATAGATCACTCCGGTCGCGCGTTTGCCGTCGAAGGTCAGCTCCTTGGCATGGGCATGGGTGATGACGGCCAGGTTCGTACGATCCATGACCGGATGCACATAGGCCGCTGCGGCTGAACATCTTTCCCCGTTGCGGGTCGGGTCGCGGAATTGCGTCACCTGATAGAGTCCAACGCCCTCGTTATCGCCGCGATTGAAATCCTCGACGCGGCGGTGCTGCATCTGGCTGGCGGCATCGATGAAGGCATTGGTGATCGGGCGCGGCTCCTTCTGATCCGACACTTGCAGGGGGCCACTATCGCCATGTAGGTCATCTGCACCCTGCTCGTTGTTTTCCGAGCGTTTGAAGTAAGGCAGAACGCTGTCCCAATCCCAACCGTCGCAGCCCAGATCGGCCCAACCGTCATAGTCCTGTCGCTGCCCGCGTATATAGAGCATGGCATTGATCGCGCTGGAGCCTCCCAAGGCTTTGCCGCGCGGCTGATATCCTTTCCGCCCGTTCAGGCCCGGTTGCGGGACTGTCTCGAACGCCCAATTGCTGATCTTGGGGCGTCCGGGAAGGGTCGACACTACGGCGGCGGGCATACGGATGGCGATATGTTTTCCGGGACCACCGGCCTCAAGCAGGCAGACGCTGATGTTCGGGTCCTCGCTCAGGCGACCGGCCAGAACCGATCCGGCCGAGCCTCCGCCGACGATCACATAGTCAAACTCCATCCTGCTGTCCTTATGTCCTGCTCGGGGTCCTTGGCCGCATATTCGGGCCAGACTGAAAGCGAACAGGGAAGAAGACAATCTGCCTGTGGGGGTTGTGACCCAAGGTTACGAGTCGGAGGATCTGTATACCATAGGATTTGGTTATGGTTATTATGAGAAAACAAAACTTATCTCTATGCCTTTGGTTTGCTAGATTTCCCCCGACACAAGGGTGCAGAGTCGCCCTGATGAGTGGGGGCTGCGCCAATTTCGGCGAGCGACCCTTGAAATCCATCAGGGCTACATCTTTCTGTAATCTTGTTCGTTACAGTTAATACCGCGCTGAGCCGCAAGACCTGAGCCAGGATTGGAGATCGATATGGACGGAAGTGATAACCCCAAAGCAGGCGGTTGCCCTGTGATGCATGGCGCTGGCACGCGTTCGAATCGCGACTGGTGGCCCAACCAGCTGAAGCTTTCGATCCTGCACCAGCATGCACCGGCATCGAATCCGATGGGCGCAGATTTCGACTATGAAGAAGAGTTCAAGAAGCTGGACTACAAAGCGCTGAAAGAAGACCTCTATGCGCTGATGACGGATTCTCAGGACTGGTGGCCAGCGGACTACGGTCACTATGGTGGTTTCTTCATTCGGATGGCGTGGCACAGTGCTGGTACGTACCGGACGGCAGATGGCCGTGGCGGCGCCTCGACCGGCAACCAACGTTTTGCTCCGCTGAATAGCTGGCCGGATAACGGCAACCTCGACAAAGCGCGTCGCCTGCTGTGGCCGATCAAGCAGAAATACGGCAACCAGATTTCCTGGGCCGACCTGATGATCCTGGCGGGGAACTGCGCCATCGAGTCGATGGGCGGCAAGACCTTTGGTTTCGCAGGTGGCCGCGAAGACATCTGGGCCCCAGAGGAAGACATCTATTGGGGTTCGGAAACCGAATGGCTGGCCCCGACGGACAACCCACATAGCCGTTACTCGGGCGAGCGTGATCTGGAAAACCCATTGGCCGCCGTGCAGATGGGTCTGATCTATGTGAACCCAGAAGGTCCGGACGGACAGCCCGACGCGCTTGCCTCAGGCCGTGATATCCGCGACACCTTTGGTCGTATGGCGATGAATGACGAGGAAACCGTCGCTCTGGTCGCAGGTGGCCACACCTTTGGTAAGGCGCACGGTGCGGGTGATCCCGATCTGGTTGGTCCCGATCCAGAGGCTGCTCCGATTGAAGAGATGGGCTTTGGCTGGATCAACAAGTTCGGCTCGGGCAAGGGTGACGACACCACCACCTCGGGGATCGAAGGCGCGTGGACGGCCAACCCAACAAAGTGGGATAATGGCTACTTCGACCTTCTGTTCGGTTATGACTGGAACCTGACCAAAAGCCCCTCGGGCGCGTGGATTTGGGAGCCGGTGAATGTCAAAGAAGAAGACATGGCCCCGCAGGCGCATGATCCGTCGAAGAAGGTCAAAACCATGATGACCACCGCCGACATGGCGATGCGCATGGACCCGATCTATGGCCCGATCTCGAAACGCTTCCACGAGAACCCGGAAGAATTCGCGGATGCTTTCGCACGCGCATGGTTCAAGCTGACGCACCGCGACATGGGCCCGCGTTCGGCCTATATCGGCGAAGAGGCCCCCGCTGAGGAGCTGATCTGGCAGGACAACGTCCCCGCAGTGGATCACGATCTGATCGACGACGCGGATGTGGCCGACCTGAAAGCCAAGATCGCTGCGACTGGGCTGTCGGTGTCCGAGCTGGTCTCGACCGCTTGGGCCTCGGCTTCGACTTACCGTGGGTCGGACAAGCGGGGCGGCGCCAATGGTGCCCGTATCCGCCTTGCGCCACAGAAAGACTGGGACGTCAACGAACCTATGAAGCTGTCCAAGGCACTGGGCGCTTTGGAAGGTGTTCAGGCCGCGTTTAACGATACACAATCGGGCGGCAAGAAAGTGTCCTTGGCCGATGTGATCGTTCTGGCCGGTGCCGTTGGTATCGAACAGGCGGCCAAAGCGGGCGGTCAGGATGTTGAGGTTCCGTTCACTCCGGGTCGGACCGACGCGTCGCAAGAGCAGACCGATGTCGACAGTTTTGCCGTGATGGAGCCAATCGCAGATGGGTTCCGCAATTACCAGAAGGCCGACTATACCGTCTCACCCGAAGAGCTGTTAGTCGACCGGGCGCAGCTGCTGACACTGTCTGCCCCTGAGATGACGGCCCTTGTGGGCGGTCTGCGCGTCTTGGGTGCGAATTTCGGTGACAGCAAGCACGGTGTGTTCACAGATCGCGTCGGGGTTCTGAGCAACGATTTCTTCACCAACATTCTAGACATGAGCACGGAATGGAAACCCTCGGGCAAAGGCGTCTATGAAGGCCGCGACCGCGCCAGCGGTGAGGTCAAGTGGACGGGCACCCGTGTCGATCTGGTCTTCGGCTCCAACTCGCAACTGCGGGCATTGGCCGAGGTCTATGGTCAGGAAGATGCCGAGGGCAAATTTGTCTGTGACTTTGTGTCGGCCTGGAACAAGGTGATGAACGCGGATCGCTTTGATCTGAAGTAATTGCCTACACTACTCACGAAACAGCGCCGTCCGAGGAGACTCGGGCGGCGTTTTTGTTGGTTGGAGCTGGTTACGTACCAAGCATTGGGTACGATTCCGGCGCTTGGCTGTTCTTTGTCAGCTACCCGCGCGGATATAGGCGGAAAAACCGCCAGTAAAATGAAGCTAACCTGTTGCTTTTATTAAGGTAGGAAACTTTCTGCCGAGAAATTTGAAGTTTTTGCAAAATGGGGGTTGCAGGTCCCAGACCTAATCCGTAAATACCCCTTCACCGGCGCTGCTGAGGCGCTGGGGCGCTGCTGAGGCGGCGGGGACGCTCAGGATAGACTGGGGGCATCTGAGGTTGAGTTTTAGGCGGGCGCGCTGAGGGATTGGCGCAACGGTCTGGTTTTTGGCT